>NZ_JAPEHZ010000007.1 GCF_028823685.1 Tenacibaculum sp. L6
TGTGGTTATAAAAATGAGCTTAGCGTTTTTGATAGGTGGCAAATCCTGATAAGCGTGCAGAAGCGAACAGGGCTTTTCCGTCTTCTAACGTGATTTTTGCACCTTCTGGGTATTGAATTTCGATTTCGGTAATGGTGTCGTCTTCCAACAGGGCAAATGAGCCTAGTTTGAAATAGTGATTACCGCTTTCGGTAGCGCCTAAAATGTCACAAATCGGTAGTTCAATCAGGATTTCGTTTTTTTGCTTGACTACGACCATCGATTGCATTAAGGTGTTCGGGACTTTGGCAATGCTATAGGCAATGTCTTGCTCTGGTTTGCTAGCATCATCAATGGCGCATTTAAACGTGATGCCATTGGCTACAAACACACGTCCTTTGACTAAGGAGTTTCCATCAAAATTGGTAACTCCTCTTTTGGCTACTGACGAACCTGTTAACAGGGACACTGTACCACCTACATCTACTTTTTTGTTGGCGTATAAAAAGCTTGGCATGGGCTTCATCGCACTGATGTTCCACTTTTCGTTTTCTTTGCGTTTGGAGTTCTTGTATTTTAAATACTCGGTTACTCGTAAATAGGGTTCTTCGTTTCTTAAAAAATTCATCTTTTTCTTTTCTCTTTTTTGTTTTTTAACTATTAAAATCTTCTACGGTTTCGTAGGAAATGTCTTCGGAAATTCCATCGTAATTGGGACTGGTGTAACTTGATAAAAAGTCGGTGCTATCTAGTGCAAAGGGTTCGTTCCAATTGTCATAAGGAGATCCTAAAGCGGAATGTAATAGCGGGTTGTTTTGCAACTTTTCATCCAACAGTTCTTTGACGAGTTCGCCTGTTTGGGTGACAGCTGTTCCCATTGCCATGTCTTGTGCAATGGCTTTGCCTGTGGTTTTCCTATCCAAATAGGCTGCGCCTACGACACCTGCCAAGGCTAACATGCCTTTTTTGAGCTTGGTGTTTTGCATCGGTAGCTTTTTAGCGGTTACGCGTGAAAGCATTGCGCCTGCACTCATACTTAGCAAACTGACTACCGAGTTTTCTATTGATTCTTTTCTCATCGTTTATTTTTTTTGTGTCATTACGTACATGCCTCCTAACAATACGAGTATGCCTGCTCCAACTCCTACATACAACAGCGTGTTGTCTTTTTTAGGGACTTGTTGTGTTTGTAATTGTAGCTGCATCATTTTTACCAAGTTGTCTACCGAGGTTTGCTGTGCTTGTGCTTGTTGTTCTAACTTGGCTATTAGCATCGGGGCAATGTCCTTGGTTTCTCCATTGGCTTGTTGTACATAGACTGGTTTTCCGTTTCGGGCTTGTTCTATTTGCGACCATGTTCCACCAACGGTATTGATTATCCCCATTAGATTCGCTCCGTCCCAAAATCCATGAAGTCCGCTTGCTTGTGGTTTAGAAAGTGCTTGACTTTCTAAGGCTTCTTCTTGTTCGGCAAGCAATAGGTGTGTTTGTAACAAATTCATCGTTCTTAGTTTTATACACTTACGGACTTCAATAGACGACTGCGCCTAACAGTGCGATACCTCCTAGTATCAGCGGTGCGTTTTCTTTGGCGATTCCTGCAATGCGTTTCTTGTTGGCATTGCTGACCTCGGCGGGTGTGGCATTAGCTGCTTGGGCTTTTTCATGGTCTCTTTCGGCTTTGTACTTTGCAATTTTTTGTTTGACTTGGACAATGCTTTGTTTGATGGCATTGAGCTTTTGTTGGTTTGCTTTAATGACTGCATTGGCTTCTTTGATGCCTTGGGTCTGTTGACGTTCCAAGGTTTGAAAAGCGCCTTTGATATGTCCTAGGGACTTTTCTGCATTGCGCAAACTTTCTTCGGCTTTTTTTCTTTTGGAGACTGCACCGTTACACCAAGCGCCTAAGCCTAACGCATCAGCGATGCCTTCTTCTTGGGCTAATTGTTGCTGTTCGGCTTTTATGGCTTGTTCTAAGCGCCGTACTTCTTTTTTTAGGCTTTCCCATTCGGCGGCTTGTCGTCCGTTTTGGAGTGCCTTGTACTTGTTGTCCCATTCGGCTTTTTGCGCCCATACGCCTTTGGCTTGGTTGTTCAATCGACTGGCAATTCCATTGGAGGGACAAAAGCCGTCGAACCAACCATACAGCCCATACGGAACATGCGTGCCTATGGTGTCAAATTCTTCATTCATAACTTTTTATTTTTTTGTAAAAACAATACGAGCAAGGCGGAGGCTGCTGCGCCAATACCTACTTGGATTTTTAATCGTTTGCGCTTTTTGGCTTGTTGGTCTTCTACCACATTTTTTTTAAAGCGTTCTTGATAGTCTCGTAGAGCTAATTCATTAGCGGTACGTGTATTTTGAGCTTCTTCTTTTAGGTACTGGGTGTAGTTTGCATCGTATCGCAACCATACTTTGTAGAGTTCTCGTTGTAAGGGTTGTTCGAAATAATACAGCATTTCTCCGCCTAAATGTGCTTTGGCTCGTAAGGCTTTTACCTTGTCTAACAGTGGGGTTATTTCTTTTTCATAGCTTTTTTCCCGTCCGTCGTTATAAGTTTTTTGTAAATGGGCTAGGTTGTTGACTAACCATTTTGCTGCGTTGGCTTCAAATGGAAATATCGGGTCTAGTCCATAGGTGGATATTTCTTTTCGTACCACAATAAAGCGGTAGTCAGCTACGATGGGGTTGGTTTCATTCTCCACCACAAAATAGAGCGTTCTACTGTTCACATTGGCTGACTTGGTAAATTCTTCTACCTTGAAATAGGGAGCGTGCTTTTTAAATTCTTCGAAAAAATTATCGATAAATGTTTTTAATTTTTCCGCAAAGGCTAACGCATGGGCTAGGGTTTCTCCGTCGCAATGTTCGTAGGAACTATAAGCGGTTTCGTTGCGTAAATGGGCGATACCTAAATCTACTTCTTTGAAAATTTCGTTGAACAGGTGTTGTGTTCTTGCACGGTTTCTAAAGGTGATGGCTTCGCCTAATTGGGTAATTTTTTGTTGTAGCTTGTCTCGTAAATCACGTCTGATCTTAAGTTCTACTACTGAGGCATCGTAATACGAACCACTACAGGAGTTCATTTCTTGTATGAATTCACTCACGGCATAGTTCACTAGTTTTCCAACGCCTTTTACCAGTTCTCCGCCAATAGCTCCTGATAAGCCTTGGGTTTTGGGGGTCATTAGTACATCGTCAGATTGGTGTATGTCCTGTTCTTTGAATGTTTGTAAGGTGCCGTCTATGGTATAGTACCCGTCGTTTAGGTCAAATGTGTGTTGGTTTTTTGGAACTATCACATATACGTGACTGTAACCCTCGCCCTCTTGTTGTATAACACGTCGCAAGTAGTGTGTAACCCCACAATTTAATAACACACTGCTTGCGAAGATGCTATAACTTTTGCAATCCAATCCCTGTGAGCGAGTCGCCCAAGCACAGGCAGGGCTACGTAATAATTGGTCGTAGGTATCTATCTTGTATTGTAGATGCTGATACAAAAACCTGTGTAGCTCCTTGCATAATTTTTGTAAGGGGTGGTTTGCAAATTTTTCTTGGGATAGCTTTTGGGTGTGGTGTTGGTATTTATATACCCATAGCGCCATACTTTCAATTGCTACCTTGGTGTCTCCGTTGGCAATTTTTACACTACTACAGTCGCTATGTGGAAGTAACTTGTCGTACGTACTTCCTTTTTGGATGGGTCTGTATAAGATGGTATTAATTGCCTCGGGATTCACTTCTTTTTCTTTTGATGAGTCAAAAGTACTTGAAGTGTTTTGTGGGGGTTCAGGGTTTGAAAGGCTTCGCTAAGCTTTGCTGTAATTAGCTAACTTTTGGGAAGGTTTGGTAAGATTGGGGAGGGTTTACGTGTTTCCGTAAACTAGTAATACTTACTTTTTCTACATTTGAGATATAATTAAAATTTAAAAAATAGTATGGGAGTAATTACAAGAGAAGATTTACAATATGAATATTCATGGAAAGCCATTCCGTCTGATAATCCAAAAGTAACAGGAGATCCTGACAGTACTTTATTAAATAGGAATGAAGGGTATGAAATGTTATACTTTATCAATAAATTTTGTGAGTTAACGAATTTAACTACTAAAGGTGACGCTCATAAAGTAGAAACCATGATTAAAGAACACTTACCATCCAACACTAGAAGTCAAGCTAATGTACGAGATTGGTTAGTTGAAAATTGGAAAAAGTATTAACTAAAAAGAGGAAGTGATTAAAACTTCCTCTTTTCTATACTAAATCATATACTTCTAAAAATCTTCTTACCTCACTTGGGCGTAGTTTCTTTTTATGTTTGGCTACCTCAAAAGGTAAATTGCGTATCTCTGCGATAATCTCATTAATCGTTGCACGCATTTCTCTCTCTGGCAGGTAATAGTATTTTTCAAATAGTTTCTTTTTACTGTAAATAGCGGTCATTGTTCATGTGTTTACTGCTAATAGGCTTTCTCATAGACATACCCTGTAATGGTATTGTTGCCATCATACACATATACCTTTTTGGGTTCGTGTACGTAACTGGTGCTTCCTGACATTAGGATGTAGTTAATAAGGTTTTGATTGTCTAGCTTGTAATAGTAACGCAGGGTTATTCGGATGATAAATGTTTCAAACTGACAAAAAAATTCTTCTTCGCTTATTCTACCGTCTTCATGGTGTCTTTTTCCTCCGATATTGTCTTGATGCTCTTTAACAAAACTTAACAGCTTTTCGTAAGTGTTGGCTTGCAAGTAAGCAACATACATCGGGTCTTGTTCTTTGGTTTTGGGTGGGGCTTCCGTTGTTCCTCCTTGTAATTTCAATTCGTTTTCTAACATACTTTTTAGACTCTGTGCATTTCCATAAAATCTCATATCATTTACATTGGTTACATTTCTTGCGAGTATGGTAATGCCTTGTTGTTCGTCTTTGTAATTGGTATTGTGGGTAATTAGTATTGCTTCATTAGGGTATCTCGGGTGCTTATGAATAGCTATTGTGGGTAAGATGTGTGCTATCGCTCCTGATGCTCCTGTGATAACTATATTACCATTTGCTGATTGTTGTATTTTCATGTTCTCTTTTTAATTGTAGTTCTCTTTTTTGCGTTTCCTTGCGTTTTATTGCGTTTTTCTTGCGTCTTCCAATACTGCTTTTCTTCTTGGAGTTCACACCATTTTTGATAACTGTTCATTGCTTATTTTTTTATCTAATTCTGATCTCCCAACGATAGACTGATTTACTGGCGAGCTTAATGGGTATTTCGGGGTTTCAGAGTTTCAGTCTCATACTACAAACCCTTTTTCTGTGTTGGTTGATGCTTTGTTGTTCTTTTTATGCGGTTACTATTGTCGTGATATGTTGTTTGGTTTGGTTGTCAAAAAACATAAGCTTATTGGTAGCGCCTACATATTTTGACTTTTGAAATCGTTTGTACATGCTATTGATTAAGGTGTTGATGGTTTTATTGTTTTTACTCAAATGGTTATACCAAACGGGATTTGCATAGGTGGTATGGCTTGTTTTGTATTTTAAATGACTGTTGCCATTTTTTAAGAGGATAACCATTTTTAGCTTGCTGCATTGGGGACAGGTGATTTTGTGTCCTGTTCCGCAATGGCATCGGTTTTCTTTTTTGCTCATTTTTTAGATTCTGTTTTATTGATTATAGTGTATCATAGTGGACAATGCAGACAGATAGCTATGTGGTAGGTTGGTTTGTACATAGGTATATAGCTGTTTTGCCGTATAATTGCCTTTTTCATATTTCTTGATGGCTGTTGTAATTTTCTTTTGATAGGTCGCTTTGCGCTTTCTTGCGTTTTGTTGCGTTTGTTGTTGCGCTTTTTCTATTGCCTTTTTTTCCTGATACTTTACATGGGTTTTCCATACTTTATGCAAGCCGAAAAAGCCTATCTCATGGGGTTGGGTACGTGTTTTATCAAAATATAATGAGGGATATAATGCGGTTACTTGTGATTTGATAAACCATTTGCGGGCAAATTCTAGTTTCCAACGGTATTCTTTGAGTTTTTGAATCAGGGTTGTCTTTTGAGTGATGTTTGTAAATAGTTCATTATTTAGGTAATTGATGGCTTTTTTCCATTCGCCTACATAGACATTGTGTTGTTTCCACAGTTTTGCAGATGTTTTGATACAATCTTGTAGTAAAATTGCCTTAAATTCTTCAGTAGTTACATTGGCGTAGAGTTCTATTTTTTGCAAATAGTCATAACGCAATCCTTTGTAACTGTCATACACACCGTCTGCCAGTTCTTGGGCTAGTTCTCTATCGTCTTGCAATCGAGCTAAAAAATTATGCGTAAGCGGACTGTTTGTGCCTTGGCTTGGTTTTTCTTGCTTTAAAAAATCAGGCAACAGGGCTTTGACTGCTTCGGAGGTTTGGCGCGGGCGAGTTGTTGTTTTCTTACTTATCACTGTGGTGTTCTTGTAGAAGCCGTCCGCAGGACATGTAAATTCTTCCTTTTGAAATCCTGTGTTATTTACACAGTCTTTTATTTCTTTTTCTTTTAATAAAAAGGTTCTAGTAGTATCATTATTATCTGGTAATTCTTTCCAGTTCTCCTGTTTAAAAAATTGGTTTTCAATTCTTTTGGGTTTTGGTGGATTTCCGTCTAAAATCGTTAGGATTTCAGGATGAAAATTAACCGTTATGGGTTTGTATTGGTTGGTATATGTATAGTTGATTAAGATGTTTGCTTCTCTAAGGCGTTTGATGTGGTTTTGCGCTGTTTTTTTGCAAATAGCAAGTCTTGGTATCTCTGCTATGGTATGTGTTGCTAATTTGCGGTGGTCTATCGTTAGCTTTGGTAAGGCATTTTTTAATACACTGGTTGGACGATTCATTTCCAAGAGATATGAATTGCGTTGTTTTAATTGGGCGATGTAAAAGCCTACCAAGACGTTAAATAAAAGCTCTGTAGTGTACTTGATGGTTGGCTTGCGCTTTTTTGCGATATAGTTTGCGTTTTTTTGCGCATTGAATTTTGCTACCTCTTTGTTGTAGATAGTAGCAAATTCACTACGGTGTTTCTTTGTAAAGTCTGCCACTTGTTGGGCTAATGTTGGAGTGTTAGGAGCTATGACCGTTTTGTTATACTCGGCTATGGTTTTGTTGTACTCGATAGCTTGTTGATTGTAAGTATGTACATATTGACGGTAATTATCCATCGTACTTTTCATTGCGGTTCTATCTAAAAAGGGATAGTTGATATAGTTGTAGTGTTTGCTTGTTGCTTTTTCATAGTCTTTTCCTTTTTTTAAAAGCAAATAACCGTGTTGGGTATTAAATTCCTCTACGGCTTTGTTGTATTGCGCATTGTTTAGCTTATTGCGTTGCGCATTGTCTTTAAATAGCTTGATGGTTAGTTGGGTGATGGCATCCAACGTTGTGTTTTGTAAATACTCATGTACTTTTTGATTGTACAATCCTATCGCTGTGAGCGATGTATTATTTTTTTTCATATCTTCGAGGTTCTTAAAAGGTTCTGCGTCCTTGCAGAATTTTTTTCTTTTTCATAGCAATTTTTTAAACGGTTAGTGACAGCTAACCGTTTTTTGCTTTAAAAAAGTAACCCACAACCTGAATGTTGTGAGCTACTTACAATAAGTGCTTACTTATCGCTGTGGTGTCTTTGCGCTTTTTGCGTTTTTCATTGCGCTTTCTTTTTCATTATTGCTCAAAGCTCTCTACTATCTTTTCTAAGAATTGAATTTTAGGGATATGGTATTTGCCGTCTTGAAAGATTGCTTGAATGGTGTTTTTATGGATGCGGTTTTTAACCGTGTTAGGATGTACTTTTAAATATTTTGCGCAACCATCTACGGTAAGCATCGTATCATTGGCATTAAAAATGGTTAAGGCTTTAAGGTTTACTTTTAATAAGTCTGCTTGGGTCATATTCAATTTTTTAAGTTTTTGTGCTCTTTTTTATTTTTTACCCACAAAAACCAATAATATATCGTTAATTGTTATATTTGTGGATAATTACGACGCAAAAATAAAATCAATTGTCAACTTTTAGAATAAATTGTGGACAAAATAATTTAAAGAAATTGATAAGATGTTGAAAACCAGTTCGGAAATTTTACAGGAGTTATTAGACCATTTAGGTATCAAAGCAAACCGCTTATCGGTAGAAATTGGAGACAATAGCAATTCTCGTATCTACTATGTGAGAAATGGAAGAAGTAAAATAAGTCCAAAGCTTGCCAAAGCGATTACCAATAGATACAAAGAGATTAACTACATGTATTTGCTTACAGGAGAGGGGGAACTTGTCAACAAGGATATTATGGTGAATACCAATGGGAATGTTTTTGTGGAAAAACCTGATGGTAGTTTTAACGTAACTACACGTTTGATTCCTTTTGATGCCTATTCTTCTTTTTTAGAAACCTTGGATGATGCAAATGTAATTTATGAATGGGAGGAAGTAACTTTTAATGTAGAAAAGTACGGTCGTGGTAATTACGAAGCATTTAGGACTAAAAATGATAGTATGAACGGGGGAGGAATTAATGATACCCCTAACAGAGCTTTGGTATTGGGTAGAGAACTTGGACGTCATCATTGGATGGATGGATTCAACCCTACTTTATACGGATGGATAATTCTTTCTAAGCACAATGTTTTTCACAAGGATATTATCGGACTGGATAAAGAAAAAGGGACGATTATTTGCCATAGTAGAAATAAACGGGACGATTATTTGCCATAGTAGAAATAAAAGTCCCGAGTATTCAGATTTTGAGTTAGACCTTAATGAGGTGTATCAAATTTTTAAAGTGATTAAAAGAACGTTTTAAAATTAATCAACTCTTTTTTGACTGTAATATTCATTCCAGTGATTAAGTAGTTTCTCTGCATGTTCTGTAGGAGTAACTTTAATGTATGATAAAAAACTTTTTTCAGAAGAGTGTCCAGTAATTTTCATGATAGAAAGAGAAGGGAAGTTCATCTTGTATAAATTCGTTGCAAAAGACCTACGGCAAGTGTGGGAACTTACCAATTTATATTTAGGGTATATACCTACTTTTTTACGATAGACGTCTGTCTTTTCATCTTTAACCATGAGTGAACCTTTTACCTTATCGGTAAATCCTACTTCTAGACAAACCTCTTTAATATATTCATTGAATTTTACATCAGTAATCATTCTAGGCATCCCTCTTTTATTAATGACTTCTTTAATTTGATGGTGTAGGGGGATAACGACTTTAACCCCTGACGAATTTTTTGTCTTTTTAGGCTGTACAGTAATAAACTTATCATCCGTATTAATTTGAGGTAAGTTAAGAAAGTCAGAGACTCTTAACCCTGTCCAAAGACCAATAATAGCCATGTCTCTACAATTTTGCAAACGTTCATTTTTTGAAAAATCGTGATTGAAAAGTGTATCGATTTCATTTTCGCTTAGCGCTATAGATACACTTTCTTCTTTGATAACGGAGAACTCACTTCGTTCATAATCCTTATGAACATCGTAGCCAAATTCTACATCGGCTACTTTAAGTAGTTTTTTAATGTTTTTTATCAAATCTCCTGTATAGTTGACTGAGTATTTTTTGTTATCCGTGAGGTAGTGTACCAAGGCATCATAGACAACAATATCAAATTTGTTTATTTTGATTTTAGAGCGTCTGTATGTTTCAAACTCTTTTAATCTGTTGTTTGTTTTTTTATAGTGTTTTATCTTGTCTACTGTATAATTTCGTTTTGTAGAACGATTGATAAGGTTAGGCGCTTTGATAAGAAAATCATCGATAAAATCAGTAAGGTATTCAAATCCTTTTTTTTCTGCTGCAACCTTTTTCTTGAAATGTTTGTCAAATTCTGTTTTTAAAAACTTTCGAGTTAGAGGTGTATTATTGATTTTACAGTTATCAATCAATCGTTCCAAAAAGGTATCATAGCGCATAATATTGGAAGTTGTTTTTTTTAACTTCGCTCCACCGATTCCTTTTTTGGATTTTGGTAGTCTGTTTTCAAAATCCCAATTCTCAGGATTTATTTTTTCGCCAGTTGAATATTTGAAAATAGACTTTTCGTTCTTTACATAGAATTGAATAATTATCAGTGTCTCTTTTTCTGACTTAGGTTCTTTTAAATAGAAATACATTTTTTGTTTTTTTACTTACCCCAAAGATACAATAGTGGTAAATATCGTGGTAAGAAAAAATGTATTTTTTAGTTTTTTTAATGAACATTTATAAACAATGGTATCCGTATATGTAGCTTTTTTGTTGGGGTTTTGAAAAAATAGAGATAATGATAAATAATGTAATGTGACCCTCTCTGGGTCACAAAAAAAAAGAAAACAGCAGAAGATTTGCTCTCTGCTGTTTTTTTATCTTCAAGGGAAATATTAGGGAAAGGTTGCTTAACTGACCGTAAAATTAAAAAAAGCTATTGTCTTGTAATGTAACCTAAGTTACATAAGTTATATTTGAGTTTTTCAAATTGATATGAAACCCATCTTTTTAATTAAATATACTGCTATTTTTATCGGAGTTGTAGGTGTTGGGGTTAATATTATAGAGTCTATTTACGTGTCTCTATTTAACCGACCTATTTTTGTACACTTTTATTTAGTAAAAAAGAAACTTCCTAAAAAGAAAAAAGAATTTTTAGTAGAAAATATAGCCTTTTATCAGAAGTTAAACGAAAAGCAAAAAGTGTATTTTGAACATCGATTAACCAAGTTTATCAGAACGTACGATTTTATTGAAAGAGATAATTTTGAGTTGACACCAGAAGCAAAAGTTCTTATAGCGGCGTCATATATAAAACTTACTTTTGGTATGCGAAGATACCTTACCACTACGTTCGATAAAATTATAGTGTATCCTACCAGTTTTTATTCAACAATAACAGAACAATATCATAAAGGAGAGTTTAATCCCAGGTTAAAATCTATTGTGTTTTCTTGGGAAGATTTTTTGATCGGAAACATCATATTAAATGATAACCTAAACTTAGGAATTCACGAATTTTCTCACGCGTTAACTTTTCATGGACGAAAATCTAAAGATGTCAGTGCTCGAATTTATTATCGATTATTTGAAGAAATAACAGTGTTTATGAAAAAGGAAGAGAATATTGAAAGAATTGAAACTTCAGGATATTTTAGAGCATATGCGCTTACAAATAAATTGGAATTTGTTGCTGTAATTATGGAGCACTTTTTTGAAACTCCAGAAGATTTACAGCAACAATTTCCACAATTGTATAAAAAGATTCAACTCATGTTGAATTATTCTGTAGAATAAATAAGTTAATCTTTCACTTTAAAAACCTTGGTTAAAATATCATCCATTAAACACCATTTGGTTAATGATGATTGTAATAAATTGGCACCTACAAAAGCAGTAAACCACAACCAATTAATATTTACTTTAATTGCTAAGATTAAACTAATAAGTATAAAACTACCAGCAATACCACGTACAATTCTATTCTTCATAATTAAATATATTTATCAATAGGAACCACAACAGCTCGTATTGGATTATTTGTTTCTAAATTTTTATTAAAAGTTTCAATTAAGTTAAACAGTGTATCTATTTTATCAGTTTCAGTAAATGAGAAATACATATATGAACCAGTTGCTTTTTCATTTCCAGAAAACCAATCATTTACAGAAATTACAGGAAAAGAATTTCGAAAACCTTCAATATCAGAAGCACTAAAATTATCTATAGCTGCTTCTTTTAATAGTTTTAGTACTTCATTTTGAAGCCCATCAACTACGGTTATTATTAATAACTTCATCTTATTTATAGTTTTTACGTTCAATTAAATAGTATACTAATGGTACTACTAATAAGGTTAGTACAGTTGCAGTAATAGTTCCTCCCATTAATGAAATAGCTAATCCTTGGAAAATAGGATCGAATAAAATTACAAACGCACCAATAACTACCGTACCTGCAGTTAGTAGAATAGGAGTGGTACGTACTGCACCAGCTTCTATAACAGCTTGTTTTAACGGAACTCCTTCTGCTAAACGTAAGTTGACAAAATCAATTAATAAGACTGAGTTTCGTACCATAATTCCTGCTAGGGCAATCATTCCAATAAATGAAGTAGCTGTAAAATAAGCGCCCATCATCCAGTGTCCTAAAATAATCCCTACCATAGATAATGGAATTGCAACCATCATTACAATTGGAGCTTTAAAGTTTTGAAACCACCCTACAATCAACATATAAATGATAATGATCACTCCTAAAAAGGCAATTCCTAAATCTCTAAACACCTCTAAGGTAATTTGCCATTCACCATCCCATTTTACGGTGTAATTATCTTCAAAATCGGGTTGTTTAATGTATAACTCATTCAATTCATATCCTTTTGGAAGTGGAATCTCTTTTAATTTCTCTTCCATTCCTAAAATAGCATAGGCAGGACTTTCCAATTCCCCAGCCATATCTGCCATCACATATACTACACGTTTTTGATTCTTTCTGTAAATACTTTTTGCACTATTCTTTTCTTCAACAGCAACCAAATCACTTATAGAAACCATGTTGCCGTGTTGCGATTTAATCTGTAACTGAGCAATATCTTGAACAGAAGACTTCTCTTTCTCATCCAAAGAAAACACAATTCCTACTTGATTAGAAGCGTCTTCATCATATAAGGTTGAAACCGCTCTGTTTGATAACGCCATGTTTAGGGTATAAGCAATTTGTTGAGGAGCTACACCGTATAACATTGCTTTTTCTTTGTCGATTACAAACTCATATTCAGTTTGATTGTCTTCTACCATCCAATCGATATCTACTACATCTGCTGTATTGTGTAAGATGTTTTGAACTTCGTTGGCAATTTCAATTTGCTTGTCATAATCTGGTCCGTAAACTTCTGCAACAATCGTAGATAATACAGGTGGTCCTGGTGGAACTTCCACTAGTTTTACATTGGCCTTAAACTTTTTAGCTATGTTTTGAATATCAGCACGCATCGATTTTGCAATGCCGTGACTTTGTATGCTTCTATCTTTCTTGTCAACTAAGTTTACTTGAATATCTGCCATATTACTTCCCCCACGTAAATCGTAATGACGAACCAATCCATTAAAGGTAATTGGGGCAGAAGTACCCACATAACTTTGGTAGTTTACTACTTCTGGTCGTGTAGCTAAGTACTGTGCAATTTCTTTGGTTACAGCATCGGTACGCTCTAATGTGGTACCTTCAGGCATATCAATTACTACCTGGAATTCATTTTTATTATCAAAAGGCAACATTTTTACAGCTACCGATTTGGTAAAAAATAACGACATAGAACCTAACAATAAAACAATCGTGATTCCTAAGAAAACCCAACGCTTGGTTTTGTTTTCAATAAGAGGACGCTCGAATCGCTCATATAACTTGTAGATTAATGTACTTTGCATTGCTTTAGTCTCATCTGCTTCAAATTTTTCCTCAGCACCGTGCTTGTCTTTTTCACGTAAGAAAATATATCCTAAATACGGAGTAATCGTTAATGCAACAAATAATGACAAAATCATAGCGATAGAAGCTCCAATTGGCATCGGACTCATATAAGGCCCCATTAATCCAGATACAAACGCCATTGGTAACACCGAAGCAATTACGGTAAAGGTTGCCAATATGGTTGGATTCCCTACTTCGTTAATAGCATACAAGGCTGCTTGTTTAAATGGTAGTCGCTTCATTTTAAAATGCCTGTGCATATTTTCAGCAATAATAATGGAATCATCTACCACAATACCTGTTACAAATACCAAAGCAAATAAGGTAATTCTGTTTAAGGTATAATCTAACATGTAGTAACTTAACAAGGTAAGCGCAAAAGTGATGGGCACTGATAAGAACACTACTAAACCACCTCGCCATCCCATGGCTAACATTACTACTAAAGTTACTGCGATAATTGCACCGATTAAGTGTAATAATAATTCTGATACTTTTTGAGAGGCTGTTTCACCATAGTTACGGGTAACTTCAACATGTACATCATCAGGAATTAAGTTAGTACGTAAATGATCAACCTTCGCTAAAATAACATCTGCAATTTGCATTGCATCTGCACCTTTTCGTTTAGCTACCGATATAGTTACCGCTGGATATTCTGATTGATACGTGGAAGCATTACTACTCGCTTGTCCGTACCCAAAACTTACATAGTTTTTAGGAATTTCTGGACCGTCTAATACGTTCGCAACTTGTTTTAAATAAATTGGTTGATTTTGTTGTACACCAACCACTAAGTTTTTAACATCTTCAGCAGATTGTAAAAACTTCCCTGTAGTTACTAAAAACTCAGTATCATTTTTATCATAACTTCCAGCACTTAGCTGCTGATTGCTGGCTTTTAGCATTTCAGTAACCGATAAAAAGTCTAGCCCACTAGCGGCTAATTTATCTTTATCTACGACCACACGTACTTCACGATTTCTACCTCCAATTTTTTGAGTAATCGCTACATCGTTTACCTTTTCGATTTCGTTGGTAAGTTCTTGTGCCATTTGTTTTAATTGATAGTCATCATAATTTTCACTCCATAATGTCAACCCTAACATAGGGACATCATCAATTGCACGTGTTTTTACCAAAGGCATCGTAACACCTTTCGGCATTTGATCCATATGTTTGTTAATCTCGTTGTATAGTTTTACGAACGAGCGTTCGATGTCTTCTCCAACATAAAACTGAACAATGACCATTCCTTGTTCTTTCATCGAAGTAGAGTATACGTACTCTATTCCTTTGATGTTCGAAATTATTTTTTCTAAGGGTTTGATAACTCTCGATTCTACCTCTGTAGGGCTCGCTCCTGGATACCCTACAAAAATGTCAGCCATAGGCACATCAATCTGTGGTTCTTCTTCTCTCGGAATTAAAAAAGAACTGTACACACCAATTACCATAAACACTACCATTAATAAGATGGTAAGTTTAGAGCCGATAAACCCTTTGGCTATTTTTCCTGCTAAACCTTCTTTCATTTTATATAATTTGAAAATTTGTTGATTTGATGATTTGAAAATGGGGTGATTGGGTCATTTTCAAATTTTCAAATTGATTTTATTGAATTGTAATGTTTGCTCCGTTGTATAGCTTACCTTCAGAAGAAACAATGTAGCTTTCATCGGCTGATAAGCCTGATAATACTTCTACTTGATCTCCAAAAGTTCTTCCTAAGCGTAACCAACGTAGAACAGCGGTATTACTTTGACTTACCGTATAAATTCCTGATAGTTGTCCTTTGTTTACTAAAGCTTCTGACGGAATTAAAACCATGTCAGTACTTTTTTGTGTTTTTTCAACAGGAAACTGAACCGTAGCAAACATTCCTGATAACAAGTTGAAATCCGTTTTATCTAAGTCAATTTTAACTAAGTATTGCCCCCCTGTATTCTTTGCTGAGGTACTTACTTCCGATACTTTTCCTGTAACCGTTTTGTTAATTGATTTGATAGCTACATCAACCTTCGTATCCTTTTTAATTTGAGAAATATCACTTTCAGGTACCAACGCAGTTACTTCAAATCCGCCTTTTCCTTCTACAGATAGTAAAGGCATTCCAGGATTCGCCATTGCACCTTTATCAATAAATTTGTTCGTTACTACTCCTGAAAATGGGGCTCTGATATTCGTGTAAGCAAACTGAGAATTGATTTCATTTCTCATCTGTTTTGCTGCTTCTAAATTAGCTTTGGCAACATTGTAATGAACAGTGATATCGTCAAACTCCTTTTGAGAAGCACTGTTCTGTTCAAATAAGTTTTTAAAACGATTGTAATCTTTTTCAGCACTTGAAAATCCTGTTTTCGCTTTAATAATGTTAGCTTCTACTTGTGCTTTTTTGGCTTGTAAATCACTATTGTTGATAGACAGTAATAATTGACCTTTGTTTACTTTATCACCAACTTTTACGTGTATGTTGGTTACATAGCCCATCATACGAGTACTTAATTCAGCACTGTTGGTAGCTTCCACTTTTCCGCTTGCTGTTATAAACGGATTGTTATCATTAGCGGTTACTTTAGCAACTTTTACAGCTACTGTTGGTTTGTTGTTATTGTTTGTTGTTTCTTTTTTACCACAGCTTACTACTAAAAGTGATGCGGCAAGAGCGATTGTATATATAGTTTTCATTTGTTCGTTTTTACTATTGATTATTTTTTAGTTTACTATCTCAAAATAAATCTATGAGGTATCCAAAGGAAATTGATTTTTAAAAATCGACACAAGTGTCGGAGCATTTTAAATCTCACTTAGTGAGTTAAAAAATCTAAATAAGCTTTGGTATAGTTGTATTGATATACGGTTTGGTAATATTCTAGTTGCTTTTGAGCGTATTGTGTTTCAGCGGTTAATAAATCGGATGTTTTTTCTAACCCTTCTTTAAACCTGTTTTTTCTGATTCGTAAGGCTTCTTCTGATTGTTGTAAGGCTAACTCGGTTAGTTTTAACTGTTCCTCAGCATCAGTTAACAATCGTTTAGTATTATTTAATTCTAATTGACTTTTAGATTTGTACTGCTCGTATTCTAATCTTGATTTTTCATACTGAGCTTTACTTTTTTGCACTTTTCCGTAGCGTTTAGAACCTTTGAAAATATCCCAAGTTAATTGTGCTCCAACTACATATCCACTAGCATCTGCATTGAAAATTTTATCATCGTACAGTTCGTAACTACCAAAAGCATTTAAGCGTGGAAGAAAATCCATTTTATCTGCTTTGTGCATTTTTTGATAGGCTTCAGAAGCTAACTCCATTGCTTTAATGTCTGAACGATTTTCAGAAATAGTAACGTCAGCTAGTTGATTCGTTAAGTGTACTTGCAAACTATCTGAAGGTTCATAAATGTTGTTTTGTTTTTCGTTCATTAAAAAAGACAAGTAGTTAGAGGCATTTAGTACATTGCTTTTTGCTGTTTGTAACTGATTTTTTACTTCAGTAACTCTAACTTCAACTGCTAGTACATCTGCACGTTGTAAATATCCCTGCTTAAAGCTGTTTTCTGCCATTTGTTGATTAGCTTCCGAAGCTTTTAAGGCTTTTTCTAATACTGAAACTCCCTTGTGAGCTAATTGCAATTGCATGTATGCTTTTTCAACTTCTAACAATAAATACTCTTGAGTACGTTGTGTTTGTAAGGTGGTTGCCTCCATTTTAGTTTTAGCAGCTTTACGTTGGTAAATACCATCTAAATTCACTAAAGGCTGTTGTACTTCAATTTTAGTAGCGAAGTTTTGTGTTCGTTTCGGATTGTTTAATAAATCAGGATTGAAATCTGCTTGCGTTAAAATTTCCTGATTCAATTTACTACCAAATGCCATTAATGGATTGGTTGTTACAATTCCTGTATGAGAGGCAGTAATATTTGGTAAGAATACAGCATTGGTTTGCTTATAATCGGCACGTGCTTGCTGATAGTTTTGTTCAGATATTTTTAAAGAGGTGTTATTTTCCTGAACTCTTTTTAAAACTTCACCTTTTGAAATGGAAATTTTAGTTTGAGCTTTTATAGTAGTAGCCATAAAAAAAGCGACTATAAATAAACTAACATATGATTTTTTCATCTTAACTATTTTGTTACAGCAAATTTAGTGGCATAAAACACAGTAGTCAGTAACTAATGTTACAATGAAAAAACGCCTAAACAAAAGTCTAGACGTTATTTACTAACAATTAAAAATCAACTAATACTTGGAAATGTTTCTGTTAAATGCGTTTAAGTGATTGTATGAAGCGTTTAATAAATTGGTATATACATTTATACTGTATTCATTATTGGTGTTCTTAATAGCTAACTGTAGATCCTCAATATCTTTTTCTTCAATTAGCTTACCTACTTCAAGTGCATCTAGTTTAGATTTTTGTCCTTTACTTATTAATTCATCATATAACTTTTGAAGTTCAGAATTTTTAAAAACACCTCTTTCTTTATTTAAGGTAAAGACAATATTATTGTATTGTAATAAACCTTTCATGGCGTTCATATGTCGTTCTTCGCTTTGACTGATGTTTCCAAAAACACGTAGGTTCCATTTTTCATCAAGGAAGTTATAAACATCAAAAGCTAATTTTTCTTCCTCTAACATCAAAAGCATTTCGTTTTTTTCTTGTTGAGAAAGAGTAAGATCGGTATTGTTTGTATTCTGGCAAGAGCTACTAACACTTGAAAAAAGTAATAAGAATAGCAAGCCTATTGTGTTTAATGTTTTCATAATAACAGCTTTTAAATTATATACTAATTTAAATATTGTGTAGGCTGTAGTCTGCAACTTTAGTTACATAGGAGTAAGGTTTTAATAGAATGTCTTTTATTTAGTTAAGTATAAGAACTAGACTAATGCTCGCCATAGTCTACATCATCCATTTTTCCTTTAAAAACTTTATACTGAATAACAAAATAAACAACTACTAGGATTGCAGCTATAAAAAACCAATTTAAACCTACGGACAAACCATACTCGTTAGCAGCTACATTATAAATTGTTAAATCGGGATTTATGTTATTGGTTGAAGGTAAAACTTTAGGGAAAATTGAAGCGACTGTAGTTGCCAAACCTCCTAATAAAAACAAAGAAGAATATAAAAAACCAGTGATGTGTTTTTTGTGCTTTTTTACGTTGAATAAACCAAATAACCCTACAAAAGTTAGCAGAGGGAAAATCCATAAAAAAGGATGCTCTATGAAATTATGAAATGGTTTAGGCTCTATAACATGCCAAGCGATTAATGAAATAATTACTAAACCTAATAAAACAAAAGAAAGAGTAAAAACAACCTTTTTTAGTTGGTTGTTAATACTAGCATTAGTTTTGAAAATAACCCAATTAGCACCATGGATAGTTAGTGATACCACTGCAATAATTCCCAGAAGTAAAGTAAACCAATCTATAACTCCAAGTGTTTCAGAATGAGGAGAGAATTCCGAATTCCATAAAGGGAGGAAAAAGTAATGTGCTTCATGAGTAGAAACACCATCTACTACATTTCCTAGATTAACACCACGTACGACATTTCCTAATGCAACTCCAAAAAATAAGGCAAGAAGTAAACTGGCAATTCCAAAAGCTTTATCCCAAATACTTTCCCATATCCTATTATGTATTTGTCCGCGAAGTTCTAATCCAATAGCTCTAAAAATTAGTAACCATAAAACCATCATTAAAGGGAGGTAAAAACCACTAAATGATGAAGCGTATAAAGTAGGGAAAGCAAAAAATAAAACACCACCAGCAGCAATCAACCATACTTCGTTTGCATCCCAAAATGGACCTATTGCTTTTACAACCTTTTTTTTGTCTTCTTCTTTTTTAGCAAAGAATAAATGAATAATTCCTGCGCCAAAATCATAACCATCTAAAATGACATAAATGGCTAACATTGTAACTAATACTACATACCAAAATAGTTCCATAACTTAACGTGTTGTTTGAGGTCCTTTGTTAATGATTTTTCCAACTAAAATTAAAAATAACATTCCTAATAGTAGATATAATCCGACAAACCCTAAAAGAGTAAATAAAGTGTTTCCTGAAGATACTGTAGGAGATGCTCCAGCGGATGTTCGTAATAAGTTATAAACTAACCAAGGTTGGCGTCCTAATTCAGCAGTATACCAGCCGGTAGTATTGGCAATATATGGAAATGGAATCATGAAGAGTAAAGACCATAAAACCCATTTTGTTTGATATAATTTTTTTCTGAATAACTGTATAATGCTGGCTAACATTAATGCAATAAAAATAGTTCCTAATCCCACCATTATATGATATGCATAATACAAACCCGGTATATTTGTTGGGTAGTTTTTTTCATCAAACTCATTGAGTCCTTTAATCTCAGCATTCCATTCTTGATAGGTTAAAAAGCTTAAGATGTTAGGAACAGCAATTTTATTGTCTAATTTTTTCTCCAGCATGTTTGGTTGCCCAATCAGCACTATTTCAGAGCCTCCTTTTTCTGTTTCAAATATCCCTTCCATAGCGGCAAAGGTTATAGGTTGATATTTGACAACATTTTTAGCGGCTAAATCGCCTGTAGGAAAAGCAACCAGAATAGATGCTATAACTCCAAAAATAACTCCCGTTTTTAAAAATAATTTTCCAAATTCTACGTGTTTTTTATTTAAAAGATAAAGAGCTCCAATGCCAGCTACTACGAAAGAACTCGTTACCAAGGAAGCAGCCTGATTGTGCAAATAAGAAGGCCATAACCATGGGTTTGAGAACAAGGCTGAAAAGTTATTTAGTACAAATTTACCATTGGCTAGTATTTCATATCCTACAGGATTTTGCATCCAAGAATGTGTAGCTATAATTAGAAAACCACTCGCCCAAGAGCCTAAAAAGACAAGGAATCCAGTTAAAAAATGAAAACAGCCCTAAAAAGGAAGATTCTAGGAAGAAAGAAAACATTCCTTCCATAGCTAATGTTTGACCTATAATACCACCAGTAAGCTCAGAGAACTTAGCCCAGTTAGTTCCAAATTGAAATTCCATAGGAATCCCAGTAACAACTCCCATGGCAAAGTTTAAAGCAAAGATTTTCATCCAAAACTTAGCAGCGTCGTTGTATTTTTCAAGTTTAGTTCTTAAAAATTTCCATTTAAAGAAGACTATCATTAGTGATAGTCCCATTGTTAATTGTGGAAATAAGTAGTGAAAAGTAATAGTGAAAGCAAACTGCATTCTATCATAAAAGAGCATGTCTTCCATACCGAAGATTGTTTATGAGGTTATTAAATAAGAACGTTTTTAGTAGCAATAAGGAGGAATAAAAATAATGATATTATTTCACATGACTATTAATGATACTAATCAAATCGTTCTTATATAACATTCCTGATTGTCTCCATAATAGTTTGCCTTCTTTAAAAAGCATAAAAGTAGGTACTCCTCTAATTTGATAGGTGTTTGCTATTTGCGGATTTTTATCAATATCTATTTTTAAAATAGTAACATTTTCACCTAAATCTTGTTTAACCTCCTTTAAAATTGGTGCCATCATTTTACATGGACCGCACCATTCTGCAAAGAAATCAACCAATACAGGTTTCTTACCTTTTATTATGTCTGAAAAATTTCCCATGTTTTAATTTTAAATGAATTATTTACTGTCGTTGTTAAATGAAATACTCCAAATACCACGTACTTGATTTACATCGTAACCCTGCGCTTTATCCGAAGGATATAAAAGAGCTAATTCTTGCAAAGTCTCGGTTTTTATTTGTGTTTTAGGAGTTCCATGGCATTGTAAGCACATGTTATTCGTTATAATTGGATAATAGAATTGTGTTGTGCTTCCTACCTGTTTCGTAACGGGTTTGATGGTTTCGTTGTTGCTTACCACTTTTTTATAGCCTTCAATAATCTCTAATTCTTCTTTGTTAGCAGCATTGTTAGGGTTTCTAGGTTTATCAGAAACTCTTTTGATTGTAGCATTAAAATTAGTAGCCATACTATCGGTTAATTTGTAAGCTTGTTCGTTGCAAAATTGTAAAGCGTGTAAAGTTCCTTGTTTTTGAATAGCTCCCATTAAGTTTTTGCCTAATGCTTTTTTGGTTTCCATGGCGTATTCTAGCCCAATTTCTTCTGGAGTTTTGTCAGGTTCAGTACTGCTTATTTTTCTACCTGAATTGATATAGCTTTTACCTTGTTTAGACTCCCAATGCTCTTTAAACCAACTAGGTTCTTCAATTTGATAGTTGTACAAATAATCAGCTATTTTTTTAAGGTCTTCTTCTTCAAATTTTTGATATGGCATTAGTCCAAATCGTTTAACAGCACCTCTCATTTTAGCGCTTTCTGCTGTAGGATTTAGTACGAAACTTACAAAACTTTTAGTAAATTCTTCTTCCGTAGTATTTGCATTAAGATAATGAGCTTTGATAGCAATCATTGGAGGAGCTACTCTTTCGTCATGTGGTGTAGAAGCATTATGACAAACAAAACAGTTTGTTTCAAGCAATTTTTTCCCTGGAGGAATACTAGCTTCTACAGTTGTAATGTCTTTGGTGTTTTTTTTAGAGTAATCACTTTTTTTAGTTTGATTACAGCTAACAATAGATAAAATTGTAAGTAAGGCTATTAATTTTTTCATCGTTCTAATATTTAGTATAAAGGTAGAACGATTCTCTTATAAAATATGTAACTTAAGTTACAAGGTTAAAGTTCTAACACTTTAATCTGATTTCTATTCAGCTCTATTTTATCTTTTTTTTCTAACGCTTTTAAAAGTCTAGATACAACAACTCGAGAGGTGTGTAAGTCGTTAGCTATTTGTTGGTGTGTTACGCTAATTGTTTCGTTTTGGTTTACTAGAGCTTTATCTTTTAAATACTTTAACAAACGCTGATCCATGTTTAGAAAAGCAATAGTATCAATAGCATCAATAAATTCTTGTAGTCTACTATGATAACTATGTAAAATAAACTCTTGCCAACTTTTATATTTACTAAGCCATTCACTCATTTTTTGCTTAGGTATCATTAAAAGTTTTACATCAGTTTCAGCAACCGCTTTTATCTTGCTTTTAGTTTCACCCATACAACATGAAAGCGTCATGGCGCAAGTATCACCTTTTTCAATATAGTATAAAACGAGATCGTCACCTTCTTTATCTTCACGTAAGATTTTAATTGCACCACTTAAAAGTAGAGGTATAGAGGTAATGTAGCTTCCTATATCAATAATTACATCATTTGCTTTTACATCTTTTGCTATGGCAACATCAGCTATTTCTTTTAATAATGCATCTTCAAATAAATACCCGTAGTATTTCTGTAAGTCTTCAATCAAGATAAAATATTTTTTGTAAAAATAGGTAATTATTTACACTTTAGATATACATAAAATAGTAGTTAATCTATGATTTTAATCAGTTTTTTAGTTGAATTTAATACTGAAATTTGAAATAGTTAATAACACAAAACTATAGTAAAATGAAAAAAAGAACTCCAGTTTCAGCTATAATGACCAAAGAAGTGATTACTTTAAGTAGTACGGATGATTTAATGACTGCGGAAAAAATATTTAAAAAAGAAAAAATAAGACATATTCCAGTAGTAAGTGGAAGCGAAATTAAAGGAATGTTAAGTTATACAGATTTGTTACGAATTAGTTTTGCAGATGCTGTGGATGATAATGAAACAGATGTAGACACAGTGGTATACAATATGTTTACAATAAACCAAGTAATGGCGAAAAACTTAGTAACTGTTAATTCAGATACAGCTATTAAAGAGGTTGCGGAGATTTTAGCGAAAAAAGAATTTCATGCATTGCCTGTTGTAGATAATAATGAATTGGTGGGTATCGTAACAACGACTGATTTAATTAACTTTTTACTAGAACAATTTTAAAAGAAAAGGAGGCTTTTTAGCCTCCTTTTTTAATTTATAATGTTTTTTAAGTTTTCAATTGTATCTGTAGGGTTATCACTACTAAAAACAAAACTACCTGCTACTAGTACATCAGCACCCACTTCGATTAGCTTATTTGCATTTTGGTCAGTTACACCACCATCAATTTCAATTAAGGTAGATGCCTCGCTAAATTCAATCAAGTTTTTTAATTGTTGAATTTTCTTGTACGTATTTTCAATAAATGACTGTCCACCAAACCCAGGATTTACACTCATAATACAAACCACATCTAAGTCTTTGATGATGTCTTCTAAAACTGCGATTGGTGTATGCGGATTTAAAGCAACTCCAGCTTTCATTCCAGCTGCTTTAATAGCTTGAATTGTTCTATGTAAGTGAGTACAAGCTTCGTAGTGTACTGTTAAGATATCAGCTCCTAAATCAGCAAAAGTTTGAATATAACGATCAGGATCTACAATCATTAAGTGTACATCAATAGTTTTGTTAGCGTGTTTTGTAATTGATTTTAAAACAGGCATTCCAAAAGAGATATTTGGTACAAAAACACCGTCCATAATATCAATGTGAAACCAATCAGCATCACTATTGTTAACCATTTCAACATCACGTTGTAGGTTTCCAAAATCAGCCGCTAAAATTGATGGGGCTACAAGTTTTTTCATTACTATAAGTTGTTGTGTTGTTATTTGATGCAAATATAGTTAAAACCAAGTGCATTAAAACCAAAAAGAAANTGCTCTCGTATAGAGAGCTTTCATTCATTAATCAAAAAACGAATAGTTATGATAACTATTTGTTATTGTATATACGGGGCAGAAACTACCCTAAATATGTCATTAAAATCTTACTACGAGATGTATGCTTTAATCTTCTAATAGCTTTTTCTTTAATTTGACGAACACGTTCACGAGTTAAATCGAAAGTTTCTCCAATTTCTTCTAAGGTCATTGGTTGGTGTTCACCTAAACCAAAATATAGCTTAACAACATCAGCTTCACGCGGAGTTAAAGTTTCTAAAGCACGATTAATCTCAATACGTAATGATTCGTGTAATAATGTTTTATCAGGGTTTGGTGATTCACCAGAGTTCAATACATCGTATAAGTTAGAATCTTCACCTTCGATTAAAGGAGCATCCATTGATACGTGACGACCCGAGTTTTTCATCGATTCTTTAACGTCGTTAACAGTCATGTCTAATTTCTTAGCAATTTCTTCAGCACTTGGTGGGCGCTCATTTTCTTGCTCTAAGAAAGCATACATTTTGTTAATTTTATTGATCGAACCAATTTTGTTTAACGGTAAACGTACAATACGAGATTGTTCTGCTAAGGCTTGTAATATAGATTGACGAATCCACCATACAGCATATGAAATGAATTTAAAACCACGAGTTTCGTCAAAACGTTTAGCAGCTTTAATTAATCCTAAATTTCCTTCGTTAATTAAATCAGGAAGAGTTAATCCTTGATTTTGGTATTGTTTTGCAACCGATACCACAAAACGTAAGTTAGCCTTGGTTAGTTTTTCAAGAGCTCTTTGGTCACCAGCTTTAATTCTTTGCGCTAATTCTACTTCTTCATCGGCAGTAATTAAGTCTACTTTTCCTATTTCTTGCAAATATTTGTCTAAAGACGCGGTTTCTCTGTTGGTAACCTGTTTTGTAATTTTAAGTTGTCTCATTCTACTTCAAATGTATTTTAATTTCAGTCTACATTATCTTATACGTAAGCATTGAGTCTTTTGTTACAAAAAAGATGTTTTTTTTTGAGATAATTTATTTGATTGTTCAGTATTGGTTAACTTTGTAGGTTAAAAAAGAAAAAGTAAGTGACCTTCTTTTAAATACTGTGTCTTACTACTATAACTAAAAGAAAACTAACTATACTGCCCCTTGGAAAGTATTGATGTAACAATATTAAGCGACGAAGAATTGGTGCGTAAAATAGTAGAAAAAAATGATACTCATTTATTTGCTGTTTTATACGACCGTTATGCTGGTGTGGTATATAACAAATGTTATGGTTTCTCATCAAGCAAAGAAGAAGCACAAGATTTAACACATGATGTGTTTATTCGTCTATTTGTAAAATTGAGAACTTTTAAAGGAAAATCGAAGTTTTCTACCTGGTTATATTCTTTTACGTACAATTTTTGTGTAAACTACGTACAAAGAGACAAAGAAAAGAAACGAGAAAAAGTAACTGTAGCAACAGACGAAATAAAAGAAGAAAGCAATATTGAAGATATTGATGATGCGACACTATTCGAGTTAAAGTCAGACAAATTAGCTAAAGCACTCGAAATGATTTCTCCTTCAGAAAAAATGATTTTATTAATGAAATATCAAGATGAAATGAGCATAAAAGATATTTCTGAAGGATTAGAATTAGGAGAGAGTGCAGTAAAAATGCGCTTAAAAAGAGCAAAGGATAAAGTAGTAAAAGCGTATAATGAATTGTAATAATTATGGATAATCCGTTCAAAAAAATATTACATAACGAAGAGTTGCCCGAAGTACTTAAGAGTAAAGTGCTTAATGACGTGGCAATGATAAAACTATCCATAGACATGGCTGACTTATTTGTTGTTAAATACCCGAGTACCATTATCGATTTAGTAGGAGGAGGAAAAGCGAAAGAAAAAAAAGACGAGACTAATTAATTGAACCAAATATAGAATACTAGTTATGAATTTTTTAGAAATAGATATTTTACAGCCTTTTAAAGATATTTTTCAAGAGATTATAAACACGCTGCCCATGATAGCCATGTTTGTTCTTTTTGTTGTTCTTTCATGGTTAGTAATAAAAGTGTTTTTATACGTAGTAAGAAAAGCACTAGCAAAAACTAAAATTGATGAATGGTCTAAAAAACTACGAAAAACTGAAATTTTTGGAGATAGTACAATAAATATTGTATTGACCAATGTGATTTTAGCTGTGTTAAAGTGGTTTTTAATTTTCGTTTTTGTAATGGTGGGAGCTGAAATGTTTGGGTTAAACATCGTTTCAGACGGGATAAAAAGCTTCTTCGCTTACCTGCCTAAATTATTAACTGCCTTAGGAATTTTTGTTGCAGGAGCCTATTTAGGAACTGTAGTAAAAAAAGCAATTCAATCCATGTTTAAATCTCTTGAAGTTTCAGGAGGAAACTTGGTAGGGAATATAGCTTTTTATTTGATCGTTGTTTTTTTATCGATTACAGCATTAGATCAAGCAGGAGTAGATACTTCAGTAATAAAAAGTAACGTAACATTATTAATAGGATCGGTACTTTTAGCTTTTACTTTAGCCTTTGGTTTTGGTGCAAGAGAAGCCGTTGCTAGATTACTTTTCGGGTATTATTCTAGAAAGAATATAGAGATAGGATCTAAGGTTATTATTAATGATGTTGAAGGAGTTGTTGTTGCTATAGATAATATTTGTGTAACCATTGCTACTGTAGATGGGAAGGTTATTTTACCAATTAAAGATGTGGTAGATAACAAAATAGTTATAAAAAATTAGTAAAAATTTAACATTTTTTTATATCTTTGACTTTACTAAAAACAATGTTTTTTACAGTACGATAGATTTCGGGGGACTTCTATCTAATAATAAAGAGAAATCTTTATGAAAGAAGGTCGCGAAAGTGACCTTTTTTTATTTTATATAATGTGACTTTTACAGATAAAATGTATCTAAACATATAGAGAATAATAGATTTTGGGGGATTTCTATTTAATCTTAAGAAAAATGCTAACAGAATTCTGTTAGCATTTTCTTTATTAGTTACTATTTATCGTAAAATTTTATTCAAAAGCTAAGTGTAAAAACACACCTCTGGTTCCTAAGTAATTAATAGGATCTGTCCACTGAGAAGCTTTGTTATCGTATTTAACTTCGTTATTTATAGCAAAAACACCTCTTATTGAAGGAGAAAATTTAAAGTAACTTAAGTAAAAATCTACTCCAATACCAACTTCGTACATAAAGTTGTTGGTTGTTGTTCTAAATTCTCCAGCAAAATTATCATCGCTATTTCGTTCGTTACTCGAAAAATTATGATCGTACGAAACTCCACCTATTACATAAGGTCTCATGTTATTAAGTCTATTCGTGCTAAATTTTAATAATAAAGGCATATGTAAGTATGTAGCACCAACTTCACGCGTAGTTATGTTTTCTGGACCTGATATATGATTGAAACGTAATGTTTTGGTATTTGACATTAAACCAGGCTCAAAACGTAGGTTTATGTTGTTGTGAAGTCTTAAATCGGCAATTAAACCAACATTAAACCCAACAGACGACTCTACTTCAATTTCGGGATTGTTAATACTACTTGGTTTGTAGCCTATTTTGTAACCATTATTATTGGCTCCTAAATAAAAACCGTAGTGAAAAAGAGGTTTATCAAAACTAGGAAGTTTTAATATTTTTTCTCTTTGAGCTTGAGCAGCAATAGAAACTGCGAAAAATCCGAAAAGTAAAAGCCTTTTTAACATACTATTTTAAAGCGGTATAAATTGATGCAACACCAAAGGTTACAGGTATATTCTTTGCATTCTTAAACCCATTTTTTTGCAAAATATTGTTGAAAGCCTCTCCAAAAGGAAAAGAATTTGCTGTTTCAGATAAATAAGCGTAGGCAACTTTGTCTTTTGAAAACAGTTTACCGATAACTGGTAAAATAAAATTCGTGTAGAATTTGTACCCTTGTTTAAAAGGAAATTTGGTTGGATTTGAGGTTTCTAACACCACAAATTTACCCCCAGGTTTTAGTACACGAAGTATTTCGGTTATACCTTTATCTAAATTTTCAAAATTTCTAACACCAAAAGAAACTGTAATAGCATCAAAAGTATTGTCAGGGAAAGGGATGTTTTCACTATCGCCAACAACCATTTCTATTTTGTTTGATAAGTTGGCTTTGGCAACTTTTTGTCTACCTACTTGTAGCATTCCTTCAGAAATGTCTAAACCAACAATCCTTTCAGGATTTAATTCAGACATCATTAAGGCTAAATCACCAGTACCAGTTGCAATGTCTAAAATTTGTTTCGGATTATTTTCTCCTATTAATTTTACTACTTTCTTACGCCAGCTAACATCTATTCCAAAAGAAATTACACGGTTTAATCCGTCATAATCTTCAGAAATATTGTCAAACATTTTAGCAACTTGCTCTTTTTTTCCTAATTCAGAATCTTTATATGGTTTGATGTTTTCAGACATGTGTTTTTGTATGGTTTACGGTGAATTATCCGTTAATAGCGACTACTTCGTTAATTTGATTTGGTAACATTTCTTTTAGCATGGTTTCGATACCATTTTTCAAGGTTACTGTTGAAGATGGACATCCACTACATGCTCCTTGTAAAATAACGCTTACTCGTTTGCTTTCTGCGTCGTACGATTGAAAAGCAATGTTTCCTCCATCAGAAGCAACCGCAGGCTTGATGTATTCATCTAAAATATCAACAATTTTAGTTTCAACATCAGTTAAATTCTCTTTAGGGATTTCAACGTTCTGTTTTGTTTGTTGCTTTGGTAATTCAGTAATGATTTCTTTACCTTCTTGAATAAAGTTGCGAATAAATGTACGAACCTCTTGGTAAACTTCATTCCATTCAATCATATCGTACTTTGTAATAGAAATATAGTTTTCAGAAATGAAAATTTCTTTTACAAAAGGAAAGTTGAATAAGGCTTGGGCTAGAGGAGAAGACTTGCTAGCTTCTTCAATATTTGTAAATTCAACATCAGTTTGTGTTAACGCTTTGTTAGTTCCGAATTTCATTACAGCTGGATTCGGAGTAACTTCCGCATACACTTCAATAGCGTCTTTTTTAGTAGTTTCTTCTTTAACTACCGAATTTCCACTTTGAATATAAGCTTCAATTTGTTCTCTAACTTCTTCTTCAACATCATCCCATTGTACGATATCGTATCGTTGAATTGCTATAAAATTAGCAGTCACTAATACTTTTTTTACAAATGGAAGATAAAAAAGTTGTTGAGCTAAAGGTGAGTTTTTAGCTTCGTCAATATTGTTGTATTCATAACTACCACCGTTCACTAAAATTTTGTTGCTAACAAACTTTAAGATGGTTTCGTTATTGGTTTCTTGTATGTTTATTTTGATAGAACTCATAAGTTTTAAATAAGGAGCAAAATTAAGGTAAAAAACTGAGATATGGATATATAAAAAATCCTGCATAAAGCAGGACTTTTATATGATCTTTTTAAGAATTATAAACTGAATGTTACGGTTCCAGAAATTCTTGAGGTATTGTTCTTAATTGCTAAATCGCTGTTTTGGTAAATTGTATAATATTCTTTGTTGTTAGATTTGGTATAACTTAAGTCAATCTTCATATTACCAAAGTTATATCCTAATCCAGCAGAGAAACCTTGTATGTTATCGTCGTCAGTATTACCCCCTAAAAGTAAATTAGGGTCTTTTTCGTAATGGTATCCACCTCGTACGCTCATGTTATCAAAGCGCCATTCGGTACCGATATTTAAAGCATGAGTATTTCTGTAATCGTGAGTAAAACTAGCGTTAGTGCTCGAAAAATCGCCGTCGCTAAACTTTATATTTTTGAAATCTTTATAGGTATAGTCTACACTAATTAATCCTTTTTTACCTATCACATAAGCTCCACTTGCGGTGAATCTGCTAGGGGTTTTGAACTTATATAAATAAGCCTCAGGGCCAATAATGTCAAGATCTTCAGAAATGTTTAGGTTTTCAACTCTATCCATGTAAAGTTCATCGTAATAATCTTCTAAAACTTCTTGATACCATGTAGGCGTTTCATAAGCTAAGCCAAGTCTAATATTTTGGTCGAGTTTGTAAATGAATCCTAAACCGATTGAAAAACCTGTTCCTTGTATATAACTTTCGGTATAATTTTCTACATCTAAAATATTACCATCTATATCATCATTTATTTCATTAAACAAATGTTCTCTGTAAAATTCGATATCATGAAAGTTTAAAGATGCACCAACATGTAGTTTGTTTTGGTGTACAGATGAAAACCCTAAACTAAATACACTCGACTTTCCATCAATATAACTTGAGTTGTATTGGTCGAGACTTCTATCAAACTGAGTTTTTATTGCTTTTGGATCGGCAACATGTTCGTTATAAATTAAATATTGACTATTACCTTCTGCAGCATGGAATCCGCTAAAATCTTTTTTGATTCGGTAATTAAAAGTCAACGCAAAACGATTCCAATCAGAGTTAAGTGCAGAATCAAAAGATAAAATACCTCCTGCTTGCGTTAAGTTGAAAAAATCATCTTCTGTATTCGTAGAATTTCCATAGTAATTAGAGGTGTATTCTGTGTTTCTATTGCCTAAAGTAACACCAAAGGTGCTTTTAATAGCAACAGCACTACCTGCAGGGTTGATTCCGAAGGAAGAAATATCGCCTCCTAAGGCCCCGAAAGCACCACTCATAGCTTCGAAACGAGCGGTTCCGTAGTTATCGTCTTTAGAAAATAAAACTCCTAAATCATTATAGTTTAAATATTGTGAATAGGCAGTAAACGTACAGGCAATACCAATTGCAAAAGCTAAAATTCTTTTCATCTGTTTATTTTTTTAATTATCTCCTAGGGCTTCTTGAACTATTGCTTCTTGATCTTGAATTATTTCCAGAAGAATTACTTCGAGAACTTCTAGATGGTGCAGAATAACTACGAGAAGAGCTGTTAGAAGATCTTGAATAGCTTCTGTTATTTCTAGTATTTCTGTTACGAGAAGCGTATTCTTTTTTGCTTCGGTTATTAGATCTATTATAGCTACGAGAATTTCTTGTTGAAGTAGATTTTTTTACAGTTCTATTACTATTGTTTGCGTTGTAACTTCTAGAATTTCTTGTAGATCTGGTTGTGCTTCTGTTATTGTAAGAATTATTATTACTTCTTACAGCGTGCCCTCTTGAACTTCTAGTGGTTCGTGGTACGCTTCTATAACTTCCGTTAGAACGAGTTCCGCTAGAATTGTAACTTCTTGTTCTGGTAGAACGATTTATAGTTCTGTTGTTAGATCTGTTGCTTCTTGTGTTATAACCTCTAGTATCTCTTGTAGAACGAGTATTTCTAGAACTACGATAGGTTCTATCACTGCTTCTTCTATAAACATCAGAAGAACGTCTTGAAACAGTAGTCCCTCTACGATTAGTGGTATACCCTCTTCTAGAGCTTGAAGCTACTCGGTTGTTTCTATAGTAGTTAGCGCCTCTATAAGGTCTGTAGTAGGTGTTGTTGTAGTATCTGTTGTAATAATAAGGTCTGTAATAATTGTATCCGTAGTAAGGAGAGTTCCAGTAAGAACCATAATAACCACCTCCTAAACCAACATAGAATCCAGAGTTCCAATGGTAAGGGTGCCAATGATGGTTATACCCCCAATAGTTGTAGTAACGAGGTCTCCACCAAGGTCTGTAATAGTCATAATAGGTGTCGTAATACCAAGAATTGTAGTAACTTCCCCATCTAGGGTAAGTATTAATATTAATTACTACATCGCTGCTGTTACTTGTATATCCCCAAGGTTCGTTATTATAAGTAATTCTTGTTTGAGGTTCTTCTTCGTAAATATCTTCCTCTTCATAATAATCAGCATTTTCAGATTTGTAATTTTCTATATCTGTAAAAATATCTGTTCCATTTAAAGTACCTAAACGTTCAACTTCTTTGGTAAAGTAATTTTCTTCGTATTCATCATATTGTCTATCATCGGCAATAATTACTCTACGTTGCGGTTGTTCAACGTCGTCTGCATAAATTCCATCATCGTAACCAACAGTTGTTTGTGCTGATCCACAAGAAACGAATGTTGCTACCGTAAAAAGCGATAGAATAAAAAGAGGAAGTTTGGTATTGGCGTATTGGAACTTCATGACCTTAGGTTTTTAGTTAATGCAAATTATTTTTTTATTGAGCAGCAAAAATTAATTTCTTTGTTGGGCTTGTTACCTTATTTAATGTAGTTTTGCAGACACAATTTACGCATAAAAAATAACAATATTTATGCCAAACTTTTGAATATGAGCAAACATTTAACAAAAAGAGCCGAAGATTACTCGAAATGGTATAACGAATTGATTGTCAAAGCTGATTTAGCTGAAAACTCAGCGGTTAGAGGATGTATGGTAATTAAGCCCTACGGATTTGCAATTTGGGAAAACATGCAAAAAGAGTTAGATAGAATGTTTAAAGAAACAGGACATCAAAATGCATATTTTCCTCTTTTTGTTCCCAAAAGTTTGTTTGAAGCTGAAGAGAAAAATGCTGAAGGTTTTGCAAAAGAGTGTGCGGTAGTTACACATTATCGTTTGCAGAACGACCCAGAAAGAGAAGGAAAGCTTCGTGTAGATCCTGAAGCAAAGTTAGAAGAAGAGTTAGTAGTTCGTCCAACCTCCGAAGCAATTATTTGGAATACTTATAAAGGATGGATTCAATCACATAGAGATTTACCATTATTAATTAACCAATGGGCGAATGTGGTACGTTGGGAAATGCGTACACGTTTATTTTTACGTACAGCAGAATTTTTATGGCAAGAAGGTCATACAGCACATGCTACAAAAGCTGAAGCAATTGCAGAAGCAAAACAAATGCAAGAAGTATATGCAACTTTTGCTGAAGAATTCATGGCTATGCCAGTAGTAAAAGGTGCAAAAAGTGAGAGTGAGCGTTTTGCAGGAGCTGATGATACTTTAACTATTGAAGCGTTAATGCAAGATGGAAAAGCTTTACAAGCAGGAACATCACACTTCTTAGGTCAGAACTTTGCAAAAGCGTTTGATGTAAAGTATACATCAAAAGAAGGAAAGCAAGAATATGTTTGGGCTACATCTTGGGGAGTGTCAACTCGTTTAATTGGTGGGTTGATTATGACACACTCTGATGATGCAGGTTTAGTATTACCTCCAAAGTTAGCGCCAATTCAAGTAGTAATCGTTCCTATATATAAAGGAGAAGAGCAATTAGACGCTATTTCAGAAAAGGTAGATGTAATTGTAAAAGAATTACGAGCTAAAGGAATATCAGTAAAATTTGACAATAGAGACACTTTTAGACCAGGAGCTAAGTTCGCAGAATACGAATTAAAAGGAGTGCCTGTTCGAATTGCTATGGGAGCTCGTGATTTAGAAAACGGTACAGTTGAGGTTGCACGTCGTGATACTTTTGAAAAACAAACAGTTTCTAGAGAAGAGGTAGTAGATGTCGTAGCGAACTTATTAGAAGAGATCCAAGAGAATTTATATACAAGAGCGCTAAACTACAGAAACGGTCATATTACAGAGGTAAACACATTCGATGAGTTTAAAGATGTGATAGAAAACAAAGGAGGATTCGTTTCTGCTCACTGGGATGGTACTATTGAAACAGAAGATACCATTAAAGAATTAACAAAAGCAACGATAAGATGTATTCCTAACGACGCTAAAGAAGAGGAGGGAGCGTGTGTGTTTACAGGGAAACCATCTACTAAAAGAGTGCTTTTTGCCAAGGCTTATTAAAAAAAATAAAAAAAAGCTTTGTGTAATAAAAAACAGTTTTTATATTTGCACCCGCAATCGCAAAATAGATTGTTTTGGTCCGTTCGTCTAGGGGTTAGGACGCCAGGTTTTCATCCTGGTAACACGGGTTCGATTCCCGTACGGACTACAAGTTCTTAAGCTAGTTTTAGAGTAAAAATAAAACTAATAAAAAGATAAAAATTATTGCAAATAACAAAAAGAGTTGTATATTTGCACCCGCAATCAGAACGATTGTTTTGGTCCGTTCGTCTAGGGGTTAGGACGCCAGGTTTTCATCCTGGTAACACGGGTTCGATTCCCGTACGGACTACGAGTTTTTTATAAACAATTAACGAATTTAGTACAATGGCAAATCATAAGTCAGCATTAAAGAGAATCAGAAGTAACGAAGCGAAGCGCTTAAGAAATAAATATCAGCATAAAACTACACGTAATGCTGTTAGAAAATTAAGAGCTACAGAAGATAAGAAGGAAGCAGAAGGAATGTTTTCGACTGTTGTATCTATGTTAGATAAGTTAGCAAAGAACAACATTATTCATAAGAATAAAGCAGCAAACTTAAAGTCAAAGTTGGCTAAGCATGTTGCAGCTTTATAAGAGTTTTAAGGTTAGTTAATAGTTAAAAACGCCCCGATTTTATCGGGGCGTTTTTGTTTTATAGTTAAGTTTAAAATGTACTTTCCTTTTTTGATTCGAAAGTAGCTGTATGTTTGGTCGTATAAAGCACTTGTCACGGCTGTAAATAAACTAACAGAATCAGTTTATTCCATATATAATCTGTAGGATAAGCTCATAGAGTGGGATAGAGGCTACAAAATCAGTATTTCAAGCTTTTAATTAACTCGTTAGGTTTTTAGATCGTTTTATTGAAGAAAGTTTTTCTAGCTATTTTTTCAATCCTTTTCTATTCTTATTATTCGATTAAAAAAGAAAAACCTAAGGTGTTACCAATCGTACTTTTTATGAGCATCTAAACGAATAAAGATGAATAAGAGTAGTGTGAATCCCCACAAAGAAGAACCACCGTAGCTGAAAAATGGGAGCGGAATTCCTACTGTAGGAAATAAACCGATTACCATACCTATATTCACAGCAACATGAAAAAAGAAGATAGAGGCTACACTGTAACCATATATTCTTGCAAATTTGTTAGTTTGAATTTCTGAAAGGTATATGATTCTATATAGAAGCGCCATAAATAAAATAATAACGAAGGAACTTCCTATAAAGCCCCATTCTTCACCTACGGTACTGTATATATAATCGGTGTGTTGTTCAGGAACAAAATTACCTTGTGTTCTATCTCCTTGTAAAAAACCTTTTCCAGAGAGGCCACCAGAACTAATGGTTTTTTCTGATTGAAAAGAGTTGTACCCAATCCCTTTATTATCTTGAACTTTTCCTAATAAAATGTCAAATCTATCTTTTTGATGTTGCTCAAGAACGTTATTGTAGGTATAACTTATACCTATTATGAACAAAGTAGTAAAGAGATATGAGCTAAGTATTTTTAATGCGTTAAAACGGAAAAAACGCTTGTCTTTATAAATTCCGTAAAGTGTGGCAAGTGTTATAATTAATAAACAAGAAATCAGTACCCATTTGGCGCCAAAAGAAACGGTTAAAATAAATAAAATAATGGTTGTTACTCCGAATAAGATATAGCTTAGTGTAAGTCCTTCTCTGTTTAACACAAAAAAGAACGCAAAATAAATTAATACTGACCCCATATCAGGTTGTAATGCAATAAAAAATGCGGGTAAAAAAATGAGGACAAAGGCTTTTGCTTGGTTTTTTAATAGTTTAAGGTTGTATTGCCGATCACTCATCAATTTAGCTAAGGCTAAAGCAGTGAAAGCTTTTGCAAATTCAGAGGGTTGCAGTCCAATTCCTCCAAAATTATACCAAGAGGTTGCTCCGTTAATTTTTTTTCCGAAGACTAAAACTCCTGCCAATAGTACTAATGATATTATATATAAAACGCTGGCAAATTGTTCGTAGAACTTGGAGTTGAAGAACAGAATAAAAATAATCACAGGAACACTCAACCCTATAAAAATAAGTTGTTTACCGTATTTTGTTGAGAAGTCAAATAGTTCTCTAGATTCTTCTGTTGAAGATGCGGCATAAATATTCATCCATCCAAAGCCAACTAATATGATATATAACAATACAAGTAGCCAGTCAATTCCTGCAAAAATATTATTTCGTTCTTGTCGCAATTGTATCTGTTTTTTGGATTAGTAATTGATTATCGTATCGTTCTTGAAGGCTTAAATTAATCATTCTATCTTCTACATGTTTTCTTGTAACTTCACCTTTTAAATACTTTTCAATTAAAAGACTGGTAATTGGTGCTGCAATTGTAGCTCCGTATCCTCCGTTTTCAACAAAAATGGCAATGGCTATTTTAGGATCGTCTTTTGGAGCAAAAGCAACGAAGATTGAATGATCTATCAACTGAACTTTTTTTCCATTAACTCTAATAAAGTTTTCAACGGTACCTGTTTTTCCGCACATTTTAATTCCTTCAACTCTACTTCTTCTTGCGGTTCCTTTAATAAACGATTCATGCATTGCTTCAATAGCAATAGGAAAATGTTGTGGTGCAACTGTTGTATTTCTGCGTGTAGTGTAGGTTGAATCTAAACGAACGTTTCCTGCAATCTTTTTAACAATATGAGGGGTGTAGTAATATCCTTTGTTGGCAATTGCGGCAGTCATGTTTGCTAGCTGGATAGGAGTGGTTTCTACTTCACCTTGACCAATAGAGTTAGAAATAGTGGTTGTTGCTCCCCATCTAAAATCATAACTTCTATCGTAGAATTTTCCATCAGGAATTCGTCCCTTTTGACCAGAAGGTAGGTCATACCCTAAATAATTTCCTAAACCAAAACTTTTGGCATGTTCACTCCAAGCATCAGTACCAATGGTTGCGTTTTTGTATTTATCGACAATTTTTCTGTAGGTGTTAGCAAAATACGTGTTACATGATTTAGCAATAGCTGTTTTTAAACGAACAGGACGACCAACAATATTACAGTGACATCCCATAAATTCGTTTGGTCTTCTACCATAGCGATAACCATGATTACAGAAAAAACCTGAGTTTTCATCAATCACACCTTCTTGTAAGCCAATCAAGCCTGTGAGTATTTTAAAAGGAGAACCAGGTGCGTATGATGCTTGTAAACCTCTGTCGAAAGTAGGCATGTTAATTGTGTCATTGAATAGTTTTACTGAGTTTGGAGAGCGCTTTCTTCCAACTAATAAATTGGGGTCATAAGAAGGGGCAGTTACCAGTGCTAAAATTTCACCTGTTTGAGGTTCTAAAGCTACAATTCCACCTCTTTTACCTTTCATTAATAATTCACCGTATTGTTGTAATTCACTATCAATAGTTAAAGTTAAGTCTTTTCCTGGAACAGCTAATGTGTCATATATACCATCTTTGTACGAACCTGTTATTTCATTTAAGTTGTTACGTTTAAATCTTTTTTTTCCTTTAATACCTCTTAAATAATTTTCATATTGTTTTTCAACACCCCAAGCGCCAATTAATTCTCCTTGTTCGTAATAGTCGCTTTGTTTTGCTTTGTATTCACTTACCTCACTAATATATCCTAATACATTTGCAGCGGATTTTACAGGATAATTACGAATAATACGTTTTTGTACATAAAAGCCTTTGTATTTTGGTAGTTTTTCTTGAAGGTAGGCATAATCTTCTTTAGCTAATTGTTTTAAAAATACTGAAGGAAGCCAACGGGCATAATTTTCAGCTTTTTGAAAACGCTTTTTAAAATCGTCTTTATCAATTTTTAAAAGATTACAGAATTCTAAGGTGTCAAGCGGCTCTACTTCTTTCGGAACAATCATTACATCGTAGGATAATTGATTTGCTACGAGTAGTTTTCCATTACGATCATATATGTAGCCTCTAGAAGGATAATCATACTCAACCTTAATAGTAGCGCTATGAGTTAGATTGTTTTCACTTCCTTTTACGATTTGTAAGTGAAACAATCTAGAGATATAAATAATTCCGATAAGGGTAATTAAAAATAAGAGTAAAAAACTTCGTTTCATGTTAGCTTTTTCCTAAATATAAAACTTCCTAAAAAATACAAGAGTAACGTAAAAATACTAGAAAATAGTGTGTTGATAAGTACGTTAGTGAAATTGTAAAAGCTAAAGTTAGTTAAACTAAACAAGATAAAATGATGAATAAGTGTTAAAATAGCAGTATAGTTAAACACCTTATCAAAAGATTCGTGTCTTAAGTTAAAAAGTTGATAGTCTGTAGTCGATTTTTTAAAGATAACCTTGAAAAAAAATAGCCTAAGGTAAGCTATAAACAAGGTAGCGAAAGTGTGTATACCTCCAGAGTTAGAAAATGCATCTACCGAAAGTCCTAATAAAAAAGCTGTAATTAGAACAGGAAAACGATTTTCTTTTATAGGATATAGAAAGATAAATACAATGTATACATAAGGGTTTACATATCCTAAAAATAAAATATTGTTAAGAACAAGCACTTGTAGTAACAAGAGAAAAACAAATAAAAGTATTAAGTAAATAGTTCTATTCATTATTGTTTCCTAAAATTTTAATTTCTTCTTTATGAAGATTCGTTACGACATAAATATACCCTAAGTTAGACATGTCGTTAAAAAGTTTAATATCAATATTGTTAACAGCAGATAATTCTTCGGGAACTTTTATGATAGTACCAATAGGGATTCCTTCAGGAAAAATAGTAGATCTACCTCCTGTAATAATCGTGTCACCTACTTGAAATACTGCTTGACGAGGAATATCAGTTAACTGAACAATATTATAATCTTCACCATTCCAAACTAATGTTCCGTAATGATGATTGTTTTTAAACTTAGCATTAATGTTACTTTTAGAGTTTAAAAGAGATTGTACTCTAGCAAAATTATTAGATACATTATCAGTAATTCCAATAATACCTTTACTGTTAATTACAGCCATTTCTTTTGCAACGTTGTCGTTTTTTCCTCTGTTAATTGTTATAAAATTATCCGTTTTGCTATAGGAGTTCTTGATAACTTTTCCAGAAGTATAAATGTAATCAGGATTTAATTTAACTGTGTCAATAGCCTGATTACTCGAAATACTGTCAAAATAACTGTTAAGTCTTTCTAATTTATTTTTTAGAGATAGGTTTTCTTCAACTAAAATTGAGTTTTTTTCTTTTAGGCTAAGGTAATCCGATAAATTAGATGATTTTTGATATAATCCACCAGTAATAAAATTAGTAGAACTAATAAATTTACTTTTATGAAAAGAGTGGTTGTTAATGATTAATGCAACAGCTATAATTTCTAGAAATAGAAAAAATAAGAAGAACTTATACTTCTGAAAGAAATAAATAAGCTGTTGCATAAATAATCATTCAATTTTATTTGATTAATACTGTTTTGTATTTTTCTAGGTTTTTTAACGCAATACCAGTACCACGAACAACAGCACGTAACGGATCTTCAGCAACGTATACTGGTAAATCTGTTTTTCTAGACAAACGCTTATCTAAACCTCTAAGCATAGATCCTCCACCAGCAAGATAAATACCAGTATTATAAATGTCGGCAGCTAGTTCAGGTGGTGTTTTAGATAATGTTTCCATCACAGCATCCTCAATACGTAGAATAGACTTGTCTAAAGCTTTAGCAATTTCACGATACGAAACTTGTACTTGCTTAGGTTTTCCACTTAATAAATCACGACCTTGCACCATCATATCTTCAGGTGGATTATCTAAATCTTCAGTAGCAGAACCTATTTGTAGTTTTATTTTTTCAGCTGTAGTTTCTCCAACATATAAGTTGTGTTGGGTACGCATGTAGTACATAATATCGCTTGTAAATAAATCACCAGCTACTTTTACTGATTGATCACATACAATGCCAGCAAGTGCTATAACAGCAATTTCAGTGGTACCACCACCTATATCAATAATCATATTTCCTTTAGGTTCCATTATGTCAACACCAACACCAATGGCAGCAGCCATAGGTTCAAAGATTAAATAGATTTCCTTAGCATTCATGTGACGACCAGAATCAATAACTGCTCGTTTTTCAACTTCAGTAATTCCAGAAGGAATACAGATTACCATTCGTAATGATGGTGGAAATAATCTCTTTTTTATAGCAGGAATTTGTTTTACAAATTCCTTGATCATTTCTTCAGAAGCTTGAAAATCAGCAATTACACCGTCTTTTAAGGGGCGTATAGTTTTGATGTTTTCATGGGTTTTTCCTTGCATTCTACTGGCTTCGTGACCTGTAGCGATAATTTTACCAGTGAGCCTATTTCTAGCAACAATAGAGGGGTTGTCAATAACTACCTTACCATTGTGGATTATAAGTGTATTTGCAGTACCTAAATCTACTGCAATATCTTCTGTCATGAAATCGAAAAAACCCATAAAGATTTCGTTATTTATATTTAATTTTAATGTATTCTCACAAATCTAATAAAAATCTGTGGGTATTTTACACTCAATATAATTAATGTTTAAAATGTCTAGTTCCAGTAAAAACCATTGCTACATTATTATCATTACAATAATCAATACTTAATTGGTCTTTAATAGATCCCCCTGGTTGAATTACACTTTTTATACCTGCTTTATCTGCTATTTCTACACAGTCAGGAAAAGGGAAAAAAGCATCACTAGCCATAACAGCTCCGTTTAAGTCAAAGTTAAAACTATTAGCTTTTTCAATAGCTTGTCTTAAAGCATCAACTCTACTTGTTTGACCTGTTCCCCCAGCTAATAATTGCTTGTCCTTTACTAAAATAATAGTATTAGACTTAGTGTTTTTACATAGTTTAGATGCAAATAACAAATCCTCTAACTCATTTTCTGATGGTTTATTGTTAGTAGGGTAAGTTAAATCATCTAATTTGTCTGTAATATAATCTTTATCTTGAACTAATACTCCGTTTAAAGCAGTTCTAACTGTTTGTTTAGGTAATTCAATTTCTTTTTGAATCAATATTACTCGATTCTTTTTACCTTTTAAAATTTCTAAAGCATCAGCATCATAAGCAGGAGCAATAACTACTTCACAGAATAATTTGTGAATTTCTTCGGCAGTGGCTTTATCAATTTTCGTGTTAGAAATTAAAATCCCTCCAAACGCAGAAACAGGGTCACCAGCTAAAGCGTCTATATAAGCTTGATGAATTGTTTTACGTTGAGCAAAACCACATGCATTGTTATGTTTTAAAATAGCAAATGTTGGATCTTCACCTTTAAACTCTTCTATTAAATTAACAGCAGCATCAACATCTAATAAGTTATTATAGCTTAATTCTTTTCCATGTAGCTTATCAAACATAGCATCTAAATCGCCAAAGAAAAAACCTTTTTGATGAGGGTTTTCTCCATAACGTAATACTTTAGATGTAGTTTCACTAGCTTTATATACAACTTCATCTTCATTGAAATAATTGAAAATGGCAGTGTCATAATGAGAGGAGATATTAAAAGCCTTAGCAGCAAACTTTTTTCTGTCGTTTAACGAAGTTTCTCCGTTGCTTTCTGAAATAATAGTTAAGAAATCTTCATATTGTTCCATTGAAGAAATAATAACAGTGTCTTTAAAGTTTTTTGCAGCTGCACGGATTAACGAAATCCCACCGATATCAATTTTTTCAATAATATCTTGCTCTGAAGCTCCAGAAGCAACTGTTTTTTCAAAAGGGTATAAATCTACAATTACTAAATCTAACTGAGGAATGTTATATTCTTCCATCTCAGTAATATCGCCTTCGTGATCTTGTCTGTTTAAGATGCCGCCAAAAACTTTAGGGTGTAACGTTTTTACTCTTCCTCCTAAGATAGAAGGATACGAAGTAACATCTTCTACAGGTACTACATTAACACCTAAGTCTTTGATGAATTTTTCAGTACCTCCCGTAGAGTATATAGTAACACCTAGATTATTAAGTTTTTTAACAATAGGCTCTAATCCGTCTTTGTGAAAAACAGAAATTAACGCTGATTTAATAGTTTTTATATTGTTCATTATTGTTGTGTTGTTAAGCTTGCAAAGCTAGTAAAAGAGTAGTCGACACACAATATTTTTTTAGCTTTTAAGATTGAAAACACCACCAAAAATATTCTTTGGTGGTGTTTTAATACAACAAAACTATAAATATAAATTACTCTGCTGTTTCTAAGAAGTTTCGAAACCAGATTGTGAATTTTTCTATTAAAGATTGTTGAGATTTTGAACGAGCATTAGCACTGCCTAATGCTGCATAAGAAGGATGTTCTCTATTGCTCATATTTAAGGGGATTAATGGGGTTGTTTAAAATCACATCAAATAAAGTAAAAAAAAACTTAATAATCAAGTGATTATAAAATAATTATACAAAATTAGCTATTTTTTTGCAAATATATTCCAATAAATCTTCGTCGTTTTTAGTAAAAGGGTTAACAGTATGAGAGTCAATATCTATTTGACCGATGTTTTCGCCGTTTACAAAGATGGGAATTACAATTTCAGATTTTACTTTCCAACCACATGAAATATAATTGTCTTGTTCACTAACATCTTGTACAACAAAGTTTTTATTGCTAACTGCTACTTGTCCACAAATACCTTTTCCAAAAGGGATGATTGTGTGTTCTGTAGGTTCACCGTTAAATTGAGCTAGTTTTAACTCATTTTTATCACCATTTTTAAAGTAAAAACCAACCCAGTCATAGTAAGAGATTTCTGAAGCTAAATAATCGCAGATTTGTTGTAGTTTTTCTTCTTTAGAAGAATTGTTACTAACTATTAAGTCTATATTGTTTTTTAGTTCTTGTATGTTCATGAAAATATTTTTTATCTTATTCGTAAAGAGTGCTTAAAGCTTACAAAAATAGTTGTAAGGATTGTGATAAAAAACTGAATTTTATTTTTTATAGCTTAGACAAGAGGTTTTAAGTGTTTTTTTTGTGAAAAACGATACAATTTCAAAAAGAATGAGTTTAAAGTTATGTGATAGCTAAAATATTTTCAATAAAAAAAGCAAAAGTTAAAAACCTTTGCTTTTTTATTTTTCTCTGTAGTATAAAATTACTGTTGAACGTATTCACTATGCCAAACAGCATCTTCAGGGCCATCTCCTTTGTGTCCATCTAGTTGGATAACAAAGCTTTTAGCAGGAAAATAAGGAGTGATATGAATATCTAATAAAACACGGTCTTTTTGATTTTGATCTTGTTCTATTTTTATAACCTTAAAACGCTCAATTAGCTTAGTAGGTCCTTGAATATCGTCTAAGAATTTAACTATTTGGCGACGTAAATCAGCCTCAGTTCTAGAGCTCCAGTTTTCAAAAGCTCTTCTATTTAAAAAGTCAAATAAAACCTTTGTTATGTGATCGAATACTCTTACAACAGAGTAAGTTTGTAAACCTAAGTTGTCTCCGTTAAATAAAGTCTTGGCTGAAAAAGCCATTACTTTACTATATTCGTTAACCATAGGAACAAGTCCCATTTTTTCAATTTCTGAAATTTCACTCTTTTTAAGATCGAATCGTACACTTTCTACCTCATTAATACCTCCAAATTTTTTACCTGCTACTACTTGAGACATTAATGTGTGATATATTTTACCAGCCAAAGCAGAAGATGGCGGAACGTATAGGTTGTCTTCTTCACCCACGGCATCTTCTTTTTTTCTTCCTAGTAGCCAGTTACAAGTCATTAAAGTGTTTGATTTGTGAATTTCGCCACCAGAGTGATTTGCATTTGAGAACATGTCAACAATGTCGTCAGGTGTTTCAAGATCTTGGAAGTCTGTTAATAAAACAGCTTTGTTGTCATGTGCTATTTTAGACCATTTGTCTAAGACTACGTTAGATCCTAAATAACCAGGAACTACTAATATAGAGTAGTTGTCTTTTAAATCTAATCTATCAAAGTTTTGTTTAAACTCATTTGATACATAGTCTATAAAAAGAGGATTTTCTAAATCTTTTAATTGACTTAAATCGGCATTTAAGATGGTGATGTTTTTTACTTTGTCTTTTTCGGTGTTTTTGTAGAATAAAGCTACTGATCTATAAGAGGTTTCTAGTTCTTTTGTTTTTTCTAAGGTTTTCTTAAGATTGTAATTTAAAACACTTTCTATGCTGGTAGATTTTTCTTTTGCAGTATCACACATTGATTCGATACTGTCACTACTTTTAAGAATTTCTAACCAAACAGAAAGTCTGTTTTTTAAGTTTTTTCTTTCTCCTTTCCACTGCTCGTCGTTTAAAAATAGACTTTTTCTAGCTTTTCTTTTTGGGTTCAAGTTAGAGTAACCATCAACGATGTTTTCGATAAAAGAGAAACCACCGTACTCTTTTATGCCATCAATAGCGTTAGCTACTTCTTGACTAGGGGATTGTTGTTTAACTACTTCCGATTGCTGCGTTTTTACTTTTGTAGACATAGCTAATTATGTTTTTTTTGGTTTTATTGTTCGGCTTGCTCGATTTCTTTAATTGACTCTTCTAAAATTTTGATAAAGGTATCTTTTGTTTCAGGGTTACTAAGTGCTTTCATTAGCGCTCTGTTAGAAGATAGTTGTCTTGAAATTCTTAGATACTGGTCTTTTTCTATATCTAGCTTATTTAAAAAAGAGCTATTAGCCTTAATGTTCTCAACATTAAAATCACCTAAATTGTTGAAATTTAAAGATTCTTTAACGTCGGCGCCATTTTCATCGGTGTGTTCAAGATTCACTGAAGGTGAAAACTTCTCGAATACAGCTTCGATTGTGTCTAAACCATAGATAGCTTCGGGGGTTGCAGGAGCTTCGTCGGTAAGTTTTTGGATTAATAAAGTTTTGTTGGAAGAAATGTTTGCGATTGATTCATTAGCATCAACTTTAACTTCATTGCCTCCAATTCCGTAATTGTACATTGCCATAATAATTTTTTTTATTCTGCTACGAATCTATTAAATATTTGATAAAAAAAATTATTTTTACAGAAAAAAATTAAGGAAAAATGAATTATTTGAAGATCCCCCTAGACTTTTCCAGTATAACAAAAAGAAATAAAGAAAATAATAGATTGGGGTGTACACTTGAAGAATCCATAGCTCAACACCTCATGATAATTGCTACTTCAAAACAAGGTGAGGTTTTTGGAAGACCGAATTATGGTTCCGATATTTGGGATTTAGAATTTAACCAATTGGTTAAAATTAATAAATGGGAAGAAAAAGTTAAAGATTCTTTATATTATGCCTTTGTTGAGTATGAGCCAAGACTCAAGGATATTAGAGTTAGTGTAAGGTTATCTGAAATAGATGATGATGCTGAGACTACGGATGTTCATGTAAGAAGAAAAGCAGAAATTAAAGTATTTGGTACAATTATAGAAACCGATGCGCCATTTAATTTTGCTACACTTTTTTACATTAGTCCTTTATCACAATAAAAAAAATAAAAATAGCAATGAGAGACGAATATTTTATGAAAATTAAAAATCGAATGCTATTGCGTTCGATGGAATTATGGGGCATTAAAGATAAAAGGAGTGTAGATCCTATTTTAGACTTGCTTTTACATACTTTTGCTTATGAAATATCAAAATTACACCAACAAATAGATGTTTCAGATAAAGAATTATTAGATAGGTTATCCAGAATTTTGGTAAGTAACAAGTGGTCCTTACCATCACCTTCACATGCTTTATTAAAAGCTCAGCCGGAAGACGATACGACACAATTAAATGTTTCAGATCATTTTTATTGCTCAAAGAGAAGATTTGGAGAAGATAAGTTAGATGTTTTTTTTACTCCAATTATTACAAAAAAGCTAATAAATGCATCTATTAAATATTTAGGGTACGATGATAAGTTGTTGGTTTGTGAAAACCGATTTGGTAACATGGAGGATGCTCTTTATTTATCTGAAGAAAAGAAAATTAAAGATTACGAACTTTGGTTTGGTGTTGAAATTTTAGATGATTTATTGGAAGAAACTAATAATCTATCTCTTTGTTTTATACTAAAAGATACTTCGCTTTTACCTTTTTTAAAAACAATGAAGGTGTATGATGTTGATGAGAATGAAATGTTTCTAGATAAGGAAGTTTTAATAAATAACAACAAAGAAGTTCACTACTTTGAAGATGTAATTTCTTTTTATGAAGACTGTTTTTATACTTTAAATTTAAATGAGTCTTGTAGACAACAAAAAACAATAAATGAATTATTTGGAGAGCAAACTGATTTTTTTATTGAGCCTGAAGATTTAGATAAAAAGCTTTTATGGTTTAAAGTAAAGTTACCAGAAGTTTTTTCTAGAGAGAAACTACAAGGAATAGAGGTAAGTTTAAATACTTTTCCAGTAGTTAATAGAAAGTTAGAGTATAAACAACATAACTTTAGAAAAAATGGAAGGATCTTATCGGTACTGAGTGAAGGTGAAAACTACTTTTTAAATATAGAAAGTTTAAGTGATGATAAAGGAAATAGTTATAGTAACGTTATAGAAAACTCTACAGAAAGTCTTGAAGGAGGTTATTCTCTCTACTTTGGAGACATAGGAAGGTTTGATACAAGAAGTGCTAAGATGATGTTAAGTAAAACTTCTCAAACTGTAAGAGAAGAGGGTAGTGCTTTTTCTGCAATAGGGTATGATATTATTCAAGCATATTTAGATGATTTGCATGAAAAACTAGATGAGATTGATAAGAAAATTCATTTAGAGTTTGGTGAGGTTAATGCAAATAATAACAAAACATTTTTGTTAACCTATCCACATAAAGATGCCTTTAATTATGAATTTCAGTATTGGCTAACTAATGCAAACCACGCAAATGATATCAATACTAGTTATACTTTTAATCAGTATAGAACAGGTAAGTTTATTGATAGTAAAATAAAACTCAAAACAGATACAATAGGTGGGCATATAAGAAAAGAGGAGCACGACAAAATAAATGGACTGCGCTATGGGTTACTTACTAGAGAAAGAATTGTAACTAGAGAAGATGTTAAAAGTTTTATAAACAATAAAATAGGGCATTTTGTTGAGAGCCTTTCTATAAAAGATGGTGTTGCAATATCAAAAGAAAAGAAAAAAGGATTAATTAGAACTACAGATATATACATAAAAACTAAGAGAGAGTTAATTTCTGAAGAAAAACAAAACCTTTTCAGTTATTATCTTGAAAAAGAATTAGAAAAAAGATCAATATCAAATATAACATATAAAGTATTTTTTATAAAAAAATGATAGAAAAAGATTACAGTTCAAGTGCTTTATCAAGCATAAAAAGAGCTAAAAGTATTGCTTACAGAGAAAATCAAAGTACCTATGGTGTTAGTCATTTAATAACATCGCTAATTAATGAACCAACTGGTTTAGAAGAGATTATTGATAGCATGGGTAAAGATGCTAACTATATTCTTGAGTGGTTTGAGGTAATGAAAGAAATGTATAAGTCAACTCCACTAAAAGCTTCTGGAGATGTAAATCCAGACCATGAAGTTGCTAAGGTTTTCGAAGAATCTGAACGTTCAAAAATTAAATTAGGAACGGAAAATATTGATGCCTTATGTATTTTTACAGCAGTTGTAAGAGAGGGAGTTGTGTATTCTGGACAACAAATAGAAACATTAGGTATAACAGAACAAGATATTTTAAATCATTACAATGCTAATACTCCCACTTTTTTAGAATCAAACGTTAAGGAAAATATTTCTGCAATAAGTTCCTATATCGAAGACCTTCAAACAGAAGAGGTAATACAAAAAGGAAACTTAATCTTAGGTAGAGAAAAAGAAGTTCGATTGATTTTAGAAAATTTTGAAAGATCAGAAAGCAAGGGAGTTATTTTAGTAGGAGATTCAGGTATAGGAAAAACAGCAACAGTAAACTACTTCGTAAGAGAATTGAGTAATAGTACAGATGAGTATTTGAAAAGTCACTTAGTGTTTAAACTCAATGTCCCAAAATTATTAGCAGGAGCAAGCTCTGAAAATGATGTAAATAAGAAAATATCAGAACTATTTGAGAAATTAGAGTCTATTGATGCTCCTTCCATATTAGTTATTGATGATCTTCATGTATTGCTTGAAAACGCATCAGGAAAAACCAATGCTATTGTTAATATTTTAAACGCTCAATTAAGTGAAGGGCGTATTAATATGATTTTTACAATTAATTCAGATTCATACAGGAAAAATCTTGAAAGACACCCTATAGATGGTAAATTAGAAATATTGAAGCTAGAGGAATTAGGTAGCCTAGAGATGTTAAAGTGTTTACATAGACATAAAAAAAGGTTGGAACTACATTTTGATATTAAAATTTCAGATAGAGCAATTGAGGAATCTATACATCTTTCAAAAAGGTATTTTAAGGAAAAGAAGTTACCTTATGGTGCAATAGATTTAATAGATAAAACTGTAGCAGCTGTAAAGATGAGCAACGCTACGGTATTAACAGAGGTTAGAAAAATAGAAAAAGAGTTTAATGAAGTTAAAGACTCGGAAAAGTTTGAATTTTCAGATTTACAATTAATATACAATACTATTTATAGAAAAGTTAGTGTTATTCAAACCTCAAAAGTTACCAAGTCATTTAATTTAGTATCTGATAATCCAGATTTACAACAAGAAATATCGAAGGTTGATGAATTCTTATCAATGTTAAAAGAGCTAGCTAAGACGCCTATTGATATTGTAAGTGAAATGAATATTGAAGCTGTTGTATCAGAAATTACAGGCATTCCTTTAGGAAAAATTCAAACAGAAGAAAAAGAACGTCTTTTAAATATTGATAAAAAGTTACAAGAAAGAGTTAAAGGGCAGTCAAACGCTATTCAAACACTCTCTGATGCTATTATTGAATCGCGAAGTGGACTTAGTAACCCTAAACAACCAATTGGTTCTTTCTTCTTTTTAGGACCTACTGGAACAGGAAAAACTGAATTAACTAAATCATTAGCAGAGTTACTATTTGATGATGAAACAGCAATGATTCGTTTTGATATGTCTGAATTTAAAGAGGAACATTCAGCAGCGCTACTTTATGGGGCACCTCCAGGTTATGTAGGATATGAAGAAGGAGGGATGTTAGTAACAAAAATTAGACAGCGTCCATATTCAGTAGTTTTATTTGATGAAATTGAAAAAGCTCACAGTTCTGTGTATGATGTTTTTCTACAATTAATGGATGAAGGAGTAATTCATGATAAATTAGGAAGAGAAGGAGATTTCTCTAATGCGATTGTCATTTTTACATCTAACATAGGTAGTCAATGGATTGCTGAGCAAATAACAGGAGGAAAAATTCCGACCTCAAATGAGTTAATAGAGGTAATGGCACAACACTTTAGACCAGAATTTTTAGGGAGGTTAACAGAAGTAGTTCCATTTGCGCCAATAAATCAAAAAGTAGCACAAGATATTTTAGTAATACACTTTAATAAACTAAGAAAGCAATTAGAACAACAAAAACAAATAGTGTTAGATATTTCTGATGAAGCTTTAGAGTTCTTGTCAAAAAAAGGATTTTCTCAAAAGTATGGAGCCAGACCCATTGCAGGAGTTGTAAGAACATACGTGAAAAAGATAATATCTAAAATGATAGTTTCTGAACAGGTAAATAAAGGAGATCATGTATTATTAGATTATAAAAACAATAATCTTGTATGGGAGCTAGTGTAAATGAAAATGATACCGTTATAGACGAGCTTGTTCGTAATATGACATCTAACTTTATAGGTGAGGTTTTTATTGAAGAATTAGAGTTTTTATTAAAAAAAGATGTCTCAGAAGTATTAATTGTGAAAAATCACGGTATGAATACTAGAGCTCAATCTAAAGATGTTTTGTCTATTAATTCAAATTTTATTGCTAAAGACACAGGGTTTGAAGAGAACTTAGTAGTAAATTTAAGTAGAAATAGTATATATCATCAGTTACCAGAAATATTATTTTACCCTCTTTCCTTAGGGGTTAATTCAGATAATAAGAAGGAAGTAGTTGATACAATTCGTAGAAATAGGGAAAAAGAAAAAGGAGATATTAATTTTTTTACACTATTTGATACAGAAATATTTAAAGAAAGAGTTAGGATTAATAATAGAAGCTTAAACTTTTTTTCAGACAAAAAATCAAAACAAAACCTATTAAATATTTTTAAACAAATTATAGGTTTTGATATAGAAATATCAGATGAGTCATTGTATAAACTATTTCTTAATTTATGTAAGTCTGAGTTTTTTAAAGAGAATTTAGTCGAGTTAGAAAAACTAATACAAATTGTTTTAGGCTTAAAAGTAGAGCTTAGTTATATACCTTGTGCTATAAAAGAATCTCCTTTTTTAAGTTTAGGAGATGCTGTTTTAGGAGTAGATCTAGGTTTAAGTGGTGAGGTTTATAGTGAGATAGATGATGTTAAAGTAGTTGTGGTATTAGAAAAAGAAGTAGAAAACTTTAAAGTTTTAGAAAAAAGTGTTTTACAAATAAAGGAAGTGTTAAACTTCTTTTTAATTTCCTCAAGAAAAATTCATATCACTTATAAAACAAACTCTGATCAATCTTTTGTTTTATCAGAAAGATTTTTAGGGTATGATTCATATTTAACTAAATAAGAAAAGAAAAAGTTATGAACATAATAATAGTATATTTTTTAAAATTTCTTTTAGCACCATTAATAGCTATTGTTTCTTTAATGGTATTAAATAACATAGTAAAAGCAAAAAAATCGTTTAATATAAAAAAGGCAATAGTCTTGGTTTTATTGCTAACTATAGTTCTAGTAGCCCCAGTTTTAATTAGTTTATTAAAATATGAATTTGTTTGGGTAGGGTTGATACTCACAGTTTTGTGTTATCTTTTTATAGGTGTGTTTTTCATGCTTTTTCAAAATACAAAGTTTTACAAATCTATAGGCCTAGATAATAAATTCCATACACTATTTTTTGCTTTTATAGTAATGCTTCTTTCAGGGTGGCTGTATTATCTAATTTTTGAAAAAATAAGTAATTTACCTTACGCACTTTGGGCAATGTTATCAATAATTTGGTTTGTGTTACCATTACTATACACAATGTCTTTAGAATACTTTTTAAACATATCAAAACCATTTTATAAAGCCTGGAATGTTTCAGATAATGGAGTTAGTGATATGTATTGGGATAATGTAGACGTTTTTAAATTAATACAAGTAACAGTAAAAATTAAAAGAAATCCAGAAGATAAAAACTACAGTTCTTTTTCAGTAAAGTTACCCATGGAGGTATCAGTAGGTATGTGGTTTAATCGATTTATAGAAGATCAAAACTTTAGATTTCCTGATAGAATGATTGATACTTATTTGGAGGGAGAGCCAATTGGTTGGATTTTTTACACAAACAAATGGTTTAATTTTCCTCTTTTTACAAAAGTCTTAGACGCTGAAAAAGACGGGAAGTTTAATAAAATAAGGAATAAACAAACTATATATATAAGAAGAACTGCATTAAACACCATTGAAGATGAATAAGAAAAATAATAAAATGAATTACTTACCAATAAATTGGACTGACGGAGTAAAAATATCTGCAGAACATTTTTTTAAAAATTATAACAACACAATTGAAACCATAAAAGACTACAATTCGGTTTCTCTTAAAAATTATGAATATGGATTAGTTGATGGAGGAACTAATTTTGAAAACCTACAATTAGATGTTTTAAACGATGGAGATAACTCTTTAGTAATAAAACTGAAATCTTGTAACGCCATCACAGAAAAAGGATACAGGATTATGTATCACCGAGATTTGTATGGGGCAAATTCACCATCAGTAACATTAAAAACATCTGATTTTGATAAAACAGAAAGCGAAGAATTTTATATAATGCTTTCGCTATCTCCATTTGAGTATTTACCAGTAGGTATTCCAGACCCTGAAGTTATACCTTTACATCATCCTAATGTATTACCTAAATTAGAACTACATACACTTCCAGTTTCAAAAATTAATACTAGCTTTTTAAAAGAACACTTTTTGGTCATAGGAAAGGTGTTATGGACAAATGGATTGTTTTCTATTGATGAAAGTTATGTGCCTCCTGTTGTTAATTTAACATCTAATGAAAGGTTAGAAGGATTTGGAAAAGGGTTATTACAAATGCTTATTAAGTCTAAAAACTATTCGATTAAAATTTTCAAAAAAAATAATGGGCAAAAAAGCAGTAATAAATTAGTAGCCAATACCTTTTCAATTTGCAGTAAACTGCAAGAGTACTACAGTGATAATATTTTTAATTTAGAAAATATTTCTACTAGTAGATCACCTATGTATTTGGTTGATAGGTTAGTGGTGTTAGCAAATAAGCTTTCTATTTGCTTGAGTATTATGGATGATAAAGAGAAAGAGCAATTACTACAATATTATTATCAATGGACAGACATTAAGCCTTCTGTTTTCCTTGATGCAATAGTTGATGCTGTAAACGTTAAGTACAACCATATTGAGATAGCAGAAACGTTTGATGTGCTAAATAGGTTTGTAGTTATGTTGGAGCGCGTATTTAAAAAGATGAGTGAACTAGAGTATATAGGACAAAGAAAAGATAATATCGTAATTAATGAAGAGTCTGGAGCGCAATTCAATAGAAATAGAGGTAAAAATAGTACTTGGAGTATAATTGATTAATATAAATTTCTTATGAAAGCTTTAAATCACAAAGAAAGGAGAAAACAAATACTTAAGTTTTTTGCATCATTCTCTTTAACAGCAGTAGTCGTATTCTTTTGTTTATATGTCACTTTAATTATAGCAGAAAAAGGGGTTGTTTTAATTGAGAGTAAACAATCTCATTACAATGAAGTTTTTAAAAAACAAGCTATGTTAAATTTTAAAATGGAAGAGCTTTTTAAAAACCTATATAGTTTAAAAAATAAAAGAAGGAATATTGGAGAATATAGGCAAATGCAGAAGATTATAACTAACACCAGAGTAGAAATAAGACAAAGTATAGATAGTACAAAAAAAGAAAACAACTATTACAAAATTTACGGTGAGTTTTTGTCTGAAATAAGGAATATACAATCACTTCTTGAAAATTATAACAAAGAAGTTAATACAAGAGAAGCCAATAAAGAACAATTAGAAAAGTGCAGAGAGAAATATAAAGATTTAAATAAAAATTTAAATAAAGAGTAAGCTATGGATAAACATGAGATTTTTTGGGAAAAAATAAGGTTTTCTCTTTTGTTTATAATAATTTCTACAGTAGTGTTTATAATACTAACTAAATTTATATTTAAAGTGCCTGTAGTAGAAAGCAAAGAGCTGCTAAATAGTATTGACGCTTCAGAAGAAATTTTTGATATTCAGGAAGAATACACAAAAAAAATAAAAAATACACATAAAAAAATTCAAGAAATACCTTTTGATGTTATTCAAATTCAGGTATTAGACGAGTTAGATAAGGAAATTCAACAATACAAAAAAATTTATAGAGATAACGATATGAATAATAGATATATATTCGGAGTTCAATCATCAAAAACGCTTAAAATGTTTTTCGATTTGAGTGAAGAATACAATGCTTTAAAAAGGAATAATAAAGTTCTGAAAGAAAATCTAGAAGAATGTAAAGCTAATATTTAAATAAAAGAATATGTCTAATAAATTTAAATTATCAGCTTTAATTTTTATAGCTTTATTAGTATTAATACTGGCCATATTTGCACCTTATAAATCAAGACTCAGTAATTTAGATTTTTACGTGTCTGAATCTAATAGTAACTACCAGTTTGAGGTTGGTGAAAAACTGTTTTTCCTTTTAAATGATACGAGTTTAGTTGAAGGAAGAAAAGTGGTGTGGCATATGGGAAATGGAGATTCTATAGTAAAACCAGGAAATATCGATTATAAATACCGTAAAGAAGGTAAGTATTTAGTATCAATAAAAATAAACGATAAGTTTACTGTTTCAAAACAAATAGGTATAGTTTCTTTACCAAAACTATCACCTAGAGACTCTTTGGTTACATTGCATGGCGTAGATGAAGGTTATGTAGGAGAAGAATTAGTGTTTTTTACCGAGGGAAAAGGAATAAATACCTGGTATTGGGAGTTTGGAGAAACAGGTACAGTTGATGCTTATGAAGAACAAGTAATTTACAGATATAGTAAACCAGGAGACTACAGGGTAAAACTTCAAACAAATACATTAAAATACCCAATATTTCATAATATAAAGATTTTACCAAGATTTGAAAAAGTTGAGGAATTAGAAAAAGTAGACTCTTTAGGGGTTGTGCAAAATGATATTAGAAAAAGACTTCAAGCAATAGCAGATAGCAAGGTTACAGATAGAGAAACTTTTTATAAAAACTTAAATTATATAAAAAATAACTATACATGTAATCAAGCAGAAGACATACTTGTAATTGTTAATGGAGGAAGGTATAATGACTTTTTTAGTTACTGCCAAGGTTTACACTATTTAGAAAATAAGAAAAGAAGCAAAATAATTATAAATAAAGTTGAAATAGATACAATTAAATGTTTCAAAAGATTAAATGTAACACAAAGTTTACTAAGATAATAATGCAAAAAAAAATAACACTTTTTATTTTTTTGCTGTTGCTATATTCCTTCCCTATTGTATCACAAACTATAGGGAAATATGAGAAAGTAAAAGAAGTAAAAACTGATAGGTTTAACTATCTAAAAAAAGCAAAAACGAAGCACGATGCTTCGTTAAAAATGGTCTTTTCAGATAGAGAGGAAAACTCTTTTTATAAAGGACCATATGTGCAAGAAAAGTTTAAGAAAAAAGGATTACTTACTCCGTTGTATGTAATTGATGAAAAAGAAAACTCGTATGAAGTAGTAGTAGCCAACCCAGATCAAATAGGAAAACCCAAAGGATTGTTTTCTATGTTCTATGGAGATAAGTTTAACTTTAAAGATTCAGAGCAAGTAGAATATTTAGGATGGATTCCTACAAGTAATGTAATAGAGTATAATCATTCGTTTTTAGAAACATGTAATAATAAACCTATAAAATATAAGGTAGGAACAGATAAAACGTTACGACTTTTTGATTTGAAACCATATATGGAAGTAGACTCTGTAAATGTGTTTAAAGATCCCTTTTTTAGAACAAAGTCAAACAAAAAGTTAGTGTCTAATCAAATTGTATACCCTTATAAGTATGATGAAAAAGGGAAAGCAGTATTTGTGTCAGATAAACCCGTTTTAAAAGACTCTATTTCTCAAACAGTAGGTTGGATACCATCAAACTTAATTACACGTATTGGACAAAGTCAAGTATATGTTATAAATGACACTGATAGTTTATTGGCAGTTAGTAATAAAGATACAATTCAACTTACAGGTGAAGATGTATTGTCTAAATACTTATATACAGGATATAAAAACTTAAAAACAGATGTTACTAAAGACTTGATAGCTCCAGTACATGTTTGGAATCATGATAAAAATAAACTTATTAATGTAAAAGGAAATAGCTTTTATACAAAAGAAATAAAATTTATGAAAGAGGAGTCGAAGGTAGTAAACTTCCATTTTATTTCTAAAAATGAGGAAAGCGAACATCTAAAAAAAATATTGAACTCATTACAAAGTTTATACATAACCTTATTTCAAGAACCTACTGAAGCTCAATACAGTTTTTCTGCAATTTTAGTCGATAGAAAAGGAACAGCAATATTAGAAAAAACAAGCTCTTTTTCAGAGTGGATTAGCTTTGTTGAATCTTTTATAGAAAGTAATCAAAACAATTTAGCTGTAGAATACGTTGAAAAAACAATGTCTATTCCCAAAGCAGTAAATTATGTAATAGATAATTTTTCAGATGAAAATAAGCGTTTTGAAAACAATTTCTTCATCATTGCTTCAAGCAAAGAAAACACGAATGATATTAAAAGGCAAAAAGATACTTTTTTTGAAAAAATAGCTAAAAAATCACCTAAAATTATTTTTGCACAATTAGACAATAATCAAAGTGTAAGATCTCAGAATTATATATTAGGAAGCAAAGAGTTTTTGTATAAAACAGGAAAATATTATAATGAATTTATCAAGAATTTTATTGTGGATAATGAAATTATAGTAGAAAACAATATCCTAAAAAAGATACCTGCTGATGAAGATAATATTTATGTGTACGATGCTCCAGATAATAGCCTTTTTAATGGAGGCGTTATTTTTCCAAGAATAGAAAGTTCATTAACTCCTCTATCTTTAGAAAAAGCGATAGATACTGTTTTAAAAAGATCTACATTAACAAATAATAAGCTTATATCCTCGTTAAATTACTTTAATAAAAAACTAGGAGTTTTAAGAAGTGAACCAAGCACAACGATAAAAACAAGATATAAAGAGTTAAATACAGACAGCTTACGTCTTTTTCAATTAAGCAGAAACAATTTACATGAAGTATTGTACCAAAAAGTATCATTACTTAACGATAGTATAATAAAAAAAGGCTATGTCTTAGATAAAGATGAAATTATAGAATTAATAGAAAATTATCGCAGCACATTTCCTCAAATGGCAAAACCCATTACAAGAAAAAAGCGAAGAGTAATAAAACGATTGTACCAAAAACAAATAAAAATATTAAACAAAGCTGCCTATAGATATGTTTTAAGTAGAAAAGCAACAATAGCAGATTTATTTTACTTTAAATCAGGAATTCCTTTAAATCATGAAGGATATTACTGTTTAGGAATATATAAATTGCCAAGAAAAAGAGTAGGAAAAAATGGTTTTGAAAAGTTTTATTTTCAACAATATGAAAAAATAGATAAATTAGAAGAATTATTTTTAAAAAATAAGTTGCAAAAAGTAGAAGAAGGTTATAGAAGTGAAGTGTACTTTATACCTTTAGAACTGTTGCCCTAGTTAATAGTTAGGAAGAACCCCGAAAATTGCCTAAAAATGAATGTTAAAGCAAAGCTATTTGTATGTGGAGAAGAACGAGAACTTTTCAATACAAATTTAAATTACAATCGGCTTATTGATTGGAACGGAAAACCTACCTCTGCCTTAATGGGAGGAATCATCTCAGTTACATTTGAATCGCAAATGTATGATGATAGTTTTTTAGAGTGGATAATCGCAGACAGAACCGAAAACAAAAAAATACCATATCCTTTTGACTTATATCAGTTAAGAGACGGTAAAATTGTTTTTTATCAAGATGATTATGACGGATTAGAAATTTTTGAATACAACTTTCAAGATGGTACACTCATCAATTACCATGAAAGGTTTTGTAATCAGTCAGGTATGCAGGTAACTCTAACCATATCTCCAGCTATGCAAGACTATCGATTTTTTAATAACTCTAGCTGGAGTAAAAAAAGTACTACACGTTATATAAAACACTGGCAAGAAAGTTTTATACCAATAAAAGAAGCTACACCATACAAAGCTAAAGAAGATACAACACCGCGTTTTACTTGTTACTATACCGACCTTGAAGGTAATAAACAAGCAGAACCACATACAGGAGAAGAAGTGTACTTAGTATTGAAAACAGAAAATGCTATAGGACAAACAATAGATATTGATTTAAGTAACCACACCAAAGATTTTGTATACAACGATAAGGTTATAGAAAACGATATTATAAAAGATTTTAAGGTAACTAGTAGCGAACATAAATTGAAGTTACGTGTAGTTGTTCAACAAGAAGGAGAAAGAGAAACAATACAAAATTAATTAGCTATGGCAACATTAACCGTAAAACCAAGTAATACTCTGAAAATTAAAACCCAACGAGTAAAAAAAGCTTATTTGGCAAAAAAAGAGATTAAAGGTACTGAGAAAACAGGAGAAACAGAAAGTTATACTTTCAAAGGGAGCAATAATACAAGTACAAAAGCTCGTAAGGAAAAGATAGCAACAATTATTTATAAAAACATTAAGGGAGGTTTACAAAAAAAGCAACAGCAGACAACAGTTGCTCACATAGTAGAGGTACTTAAAAAAGACTCATATACAAAAGGAGATTGTATTGATATTCCTTTAATTCTGCCAAAAATAGAGTTTACAAAACTAGCTAATGCTAATTTAGGAGATGAGGTGTATATGGTAGTTGAAACCGAAAATATGGCTAATAAACGCATAAAGTTAAGTTTAAAACAAGCCGAAAAAAAATGTTTAGTAGAAAAAGATAGTCCTATAGTTTTACAGCAAGATGGTAAAAAGACTAGTGTTATTGAAACGTATGTAAGTAGATTTACAGAGCAAAATAAAAAGAACATATCAAATGCTGAAGATTTTAGAAACTTTGCAATAGACGCAGTTACACTATCACCTAAAGAAGAGAAAGATCAGAAAAAATACAGAGAAGCTCTAAATAAAACAACCGATAAAAAAACGAAGCTGTTTATGGTTGTAGATGCAGAGTCTGCAAATCAAAATTGGTTTGAAGTAAAATATGAGGAAATTTTTGATAACCGTCCGAACTACTGGTATTATGGAGAAGGAAATTGGTTTGAGTTAATAAATCAAAATATCATAAATATTTATCATACGGGAGAAATAAGTAAACTAGATTTTAAAGGATTGAAAGAAGTGAGTTATATCTATCATGATAAAGAAGGAGGCAAACATAGTTTAGGAAACTTTGATGTTATTGAAGTAGATAAACTTAAAAAGGGGAAAACATTATCATCTAATAGATTTAGAGAAGATGAGGAAAAGGAGGAAGATAAACAGACAGCTGTAAAGACTATAACATATGATAAAGAAGGGGTTGATGCAGAAGAAACAAGGATTTATTCAGATGGAGATATAATAACAAAAGGGAGCTTTAGAATTAAGTATAGAATATATGAGAAAGGCACAGGGAAAGTAAAATTAGTCAAAATGAAAGAGGTGAACTATTCAAAAGGAAATACAAAAATAAAATTTACTTTTCATGAAACATTAAGAGTTTATTCTAATCCAGAACTATTTGCAGGATTTCTTGGAGCTCTTGCGAAATGTGGATTTAATGATGTTAAATCCACTGGGTCATCTTATGAAGATTCTAGCTGTTATCCTAGTACAACTCATGTTAATGGACAAAGTATTGACACATGTTATTTAAGCAAAAAAACGGATGAACAAAAATTTATTAATGCTTTATGGGACTTTGGGTTTAAGTTACACTATGTAGGTAGTAGTATGAGTTATACACATGGAACCAAAGATAAATATCATAACGATCATCTACATTCAGGTAGCTTTACTCCAAATTATAAGAAATAATGAGAAGGATAATAATTTTTCTGCTTGTTTTGACTGTTTCTTGTAAACAACAAAATAACAACAAAAGAAACCAAAAACTGATTGCTAAAAATGAGCAATCAAAACCCCCCAAGGTTAATAATTTACCTTTTGGAAATGAAGATTTAATTAAATATGAATACAATGACCTAGGTTGGTTTGATGAATTGCATTTCGGAAAAGCAATTTTAGGGTATAGAAAATTAAAAGAGCTAAACCCTAAAATAGAGGGAGAAGGATTAGAAATCCCAGATATAAAAAAAACATTTTATTTACCAAATAATATTAAAATAGAGTATATTGAAAGGAATACTGTGAATTATCCATATGGGGTGTTATATAGAACAGGAAACTATTCACTTTGTTATGTAACCACGATAGGAAAGGACATGTCTGAAAAAGTATTCAATGCTGAAAGTGAAGAAGCCAATAGAGGATATTTAGTAACAATAGATTCTCAAAATAATATAATAGCAGAAATAGAAGTTTTAAATACTACTGAGTATTTTACACAAAGCTATAAGGGTGAATATTTAGGGGCTATGTATATACAGAATGAAAAAGTATTTTTTGTTGATGAAAACTTACACATATATGTATATGATTTTCTAGTTAAAGGACATGACTTAAGCTCTGAATATAAATTGTTAAGTTCAGAAGAGTTTACAGTAAATGATACAGGTTCTTTTATAAAGAAGAGTAAATAGTTTTTATTATAAAGAGTAGATTAAACTATCAAATGTTTATGGTAAAAAATTTATTAAAGAGAAAAAGTAGTTTAATAATGCTACTCTTGATAGTTTTTATCTCATGTAAACAAAATAATAAAAGTTTCTCAACTAGAGAAAATATAAAAAATGATGAAAAGTATATTTATTCTTTCGCTTCTTTTTTTAACACAATGTACTACCAATGTAAATAAAAAAGAAGATAAAGGGAACACTAATAAAGAGGAAGTGAAGAAAAGTGGTAATAAAAGTTTTGCTTATAAAGTAAAGTTTATAGAAAATAAAATTTTTGAAAATAACTGTGATAAAGATATTGTAGAAGAGCAAAATACTATTAAAAATATTGAATACTATATTCAATTAAATACTGATAGTTTAAATGTTTTAAGTCCTGATGAAGATAGATTATTATATAAAACAACAATAGAAAAAATTAATAGTTCAACTAAAAAGTATCAGCCTTCTTATTATTATTTTTTGTTAGAAAATAAAGATGAAGACATTAAAAGGACTTTTTTTTCAGAGAATTATCTATATGAAAGAGTAAAATCTAATTATAAAGAGATTGACTTTTTTATACTGTTAAATAAAATATTTGATGAAACTATAGAAGGAGACATTAGTCCTATAGGTTACAATTTAGAATTACTCACTTATAATAACATTCAGAATAAATTAATAGATAGAGTAAGGTTGGTTACATCTGGGATTGGGTTAGAAGATGTTTCTTATCATGAGTGTTTTACAATAGATTCTAATAATATTATTGTTTATAGTTATAATTCAATGGAGGATGAATCTATATTTATAAGAAGAGAAATAATGTTAAAAGATGATGGAATGTTTCATGAAAATAAAGCAAAAGTAGAAGTTTCCAACTAGGAGAGGAATTAGAGTCTTGAATATTTTAGATTAGTAAAAAACTAAAATAGATTTCAATATGAAATACACTAAATTAATTATTCTATTACTTTTTATAAGTTGTAAAACAGCAATAAAATGGGATATAGAAAACGAAAAAAAATGTTCTATAAATCTCCAAATACCAATAAAAAGTTAGAAGGTAAAGAGCTCAAAAAAGAAATTCGTAAAGGCTTTGAAAGTTCGACGTATAAACAAAAGCTTGAATGTGAGTTGCTTGAGCCAATTGTGAAAGCATTCAAAGATTCTGATTTCCAAAGCCTACAAATTATTGATACAAAAAAAAGATTAGATACTGTTATAAAATTTAAACCTAAAGGTTATAGCTATAAAATTAGTTCTTATTTTAAATCTAAGTTAGGTAAAGCTACTGCATTAGACCATCATATAAATAGACCTGCTTATGTTAAAACCGATTTGGGAAAAGCTTTAGATAATTTTTATACTAAGAAGGATAAAGAAATAGAAGATTTTAATAAGAAAGAGAAAGATGAAAAAAAACATAAAACCAAGATTTCAAGAAATCCAGACGATTGGGGAAATAGTCATTCCGAATATGAGAAGGAAATATTAGATGATTATGGAGTTAATAGAAGAATGTCCAAAAGTAATGGAGTTAGTGTCGCTCCAAGTAGATATAATCACTTGAAAACAGAACTATA
>NZ_JAPEHZ010000080.1 GCF_028823685.1 Tenacibaculum sp. L6
TGCAGGGTTTAATAAATCTACATGACCTTTCATGGCTTTTTTAACTAACATTCCTCCTGATCCGTTTAATTGATAATCGTATGTGTATGGTGGAGTACCTCCGGTTACATCTCCTTCAATAGTAGCCCCTGTTGCTGGATCACAGGTAACCTCCTTTAATATATTAGCCGTTAAGCCTGTTAATGCACTTGGCTCTGTGATATTTACATTATTTACCGTAACAACACATTCTGTACCTGAGGATGAAACTGTAGAGGAACGAACTTCAACTGTATAGTTTCCTGCTCCTAATCCTGAGTTTACTGTAATTGTGTTTGATGTGTTTCCTGTTACCCAACCTGCTCCATTTATGTTGTAATCAAATGACGTTCCATAATTAGCTGCTGTTATTGTAATCTCTCCATTGGTATCTCCATTACATGCAACTGCTGAACCAACTGCCGTTGCTGTGAATTCTTGATCATCTAATACCACTACTCCAAAACCTGTAATACACCCACTTCCGTAGTTTACTTCAACTGTATAACTTCCAACTGATTGTCCATTGAATATTCCTGTGCTATTAGTAGCAACTGTTCCTCCTGTTGAATCTAACAATGTATAGGTATATGTTCCTGATGGTGTAGGGGTTACTGTAATATTACCTGTACCATCACAATTATATACCACAGTACTTGTTACATTTGGTGCTGATGGTAAACCATTTATAGTTACATTATTTAAATCTATAATACATCCACTTGCGTCTATTGCTCTTGTGTTGTATGTTCCTGCAGGGAGCCCTGTTACTGGATTATTTGCTGCTAATGTATAAGTTGATTCACTATTTAACTTATAATAATATGTATAATTAGGAGTACCTCCTGTTGGTGCTGTATAGGTTATAGTACCAAAGGTAGTTCCTCCAGAGGTGTTACATTCTAAATCAGTTTTTGTTGCACTTCCTCCATTAAGTGGTGCTGGCTCATTTATTACTACATTAGGAATTTCATATAAACACTGATAAGAATTTTTTGATGCCCTTATATAAATGGTATAAGTTCCATCACCTAAACTATCAAAAGCACCTGTAGTGTTCCATGTAGCATTATCAATGCTATATTCTACTGCATATCCTAAATTATCTCCATTAACACTAACATTAATGGTTCCATCTGTTAAACCATTACAAGTTACATCTGTTTCTGAATGAGTAAAAGCTAATTCTGGCTCTACAGTAATTTCTACCGGGTCTGAAATTGTATAACAGTTATTATCATCAATAACAATAAATCGATATATTCCTTCACTACCAACAGGCACATTGTAGGTGTATGGGTTTGTTGCTGGTGTTAAAAACGCAGTATTAGGAATGTCTGATGGGTTTGTATATAAATCTGTTCCCTGACTCGTCCATACAGCAAAATTATAATTATTACCTGACGATGTGTCTAATGTTCCTCCACTTGCAGTTAACTGAATAATTCCGTCTGAACTTCCTGATTCGCAAGTTATATCTTTAGTTTTTAATGCTGTAAGTAATAACTCATCTGGTTCATTAATAACAATCGTTTCTGTAGCGGTACACTGAGGTGTTGTAACTCTCACTGTGTAAGCCCCACCATCTGTAACATTAAAAGTAAAATCGTTATTAGCAGTTGGACCTTCTATTCCTACTACACTTCCACCTTGTAATAATTCATATGTATAATCTCCAGGAACATTATTTACTTGAACTCTTATTTGTGCTGAATCATTAAAACACTGCATAGGTGTTGTAATGACGTCCATATCTATGTCATTTTCCTGAATATTAATAGGAGGAAAAGTATATGTACATGAAGCAGCAGACGCACTACTTACACGGATTGAAAGGTTATAGTTTCCTGCGGCTGTTAAACCTGAAAAAACATTACTATCTTGAAAAGGAGCATTGTAACCTCCAGGACCTGTTAAACTATATTGGTAACCTGCTGGTACATTATTAACAGTTATAGACCCGTCGTTTCCACATAAAATATCCTGTCTAATAAAGGTAGGATTTAAAGTTGCTTTGTACACATTGAAGTAGTAACTTTTAGGGCATCTTCCATCATATAAAACATCTAAACGATATTCTCCAGCATCTTCAAAGTTTCTAGAAAATTCTCCGATTCCTACCTCATTCCATGTACAGCCTGTATTTATATTAGGACATCCTGATTCTATTACATCGGTACAAGAAGATTCATCCAATTTAAACCATTGTACTCTTGTAGCTGAAGAGGTATCAAATGGTAAATTAATAGTTCTAGAACCACTATCACCACATAAGTAAACTTCAGCTAACTCTTCTCCATTACTTGCACAAGTTAATACTTGGTCTGCAAATGGTTGTAATGGATTTGGTTCTGAATTATATCCTACAACATGTATGGTTTCTTCAGCATTTATACATCCTGATGCTGCTGAGGCTATCTTATTAACTGTGTAAGTTCCTTCATTAGTTACATCAAAAGATGGTACTGTAGTAGTTCCTAATAAAGTACCTGAGGCATCTCTCCATTCGTATGATTCAAACCCTGCTCCAGCAGTTAATGTTATACCAGAACCACACATTACTTGTGTCGTTTCAAAAGAACATCCACTTGTATCAACTAAAAAGTTTGAAGTTCCAACAATACCAAAATCACAATCATCTATACCTGCATAACTTGGCTCATTATTAACTACAACTCCTCCTCTAATTCCTTCGTATCTGGCAAAAGCTTGATTTCTAACTTCATTAGAACACACATCTCTTAATTGACTACAGTCTGTTACTACTTGAACGTGCATACGAATGTTATAAAGGGCACCTCCCTCTAAAACCATATTATCTGGTACTGAAATCTCTAATTCAGCTCTATTATCATTAGCTGCGCTTGGTGGATCGTATGCTGTTATAGATACTCCTGGAGGTAAATCTATATCAAAACGTGTTCCATCTGGTGCAACAGAGCCATTTGGTGCTGTAGTTGTTAATAAATCTACATTTTTTGGTAATAAATCTGTAATTATTGTATTTCTAGCATCATCTGTTCCTACATTCTGAAAACTTATATTGTAAAACAATTCACTCCCTAAACCTACAGGTGTACCTTGTATATCATTACCACTAGCATCTTCAATTGTTTTTATCAGTTGTACTTTAGGCTCTATAATTTCAACTGCTAAAGCGTTTAAAAAAGGCCAATAAGTATCTTGATTTGATGTAAACCTAACATGTGCGGATGTTTGGTTATTTGTTATTACACTATTATTCGTATTACGTAACTGATATAAATCAACATCAAAACCTAGAGTATTTTCACTATTAGGTGTTCTTGTTGTTACATACTGGTCATTTCTACTAATAGATCCATTAAAAAAGTTATACCTCCATCTCCTATACGTATTATCCCATGCTCTAGGGTTTACATTTGGTGTATATTGATCTATATATGCACCTGTTCCATCTTCTCTGTTATTTATTTGAAAACTATCCCAATTAATACTTCTGTCTCCTTCTAAGGCTGCAGCTAATAATGTTGCTCTAACTGGTGCTGGATTCGCTGGGTTTGGGCCTACAGGTACTGTTGTAAATCCAGAATATGATAAATCTACATTATTCCCATTACGAACATCTGCAAAACCATCAAAAATTGCTATGTTCTTACTTGACTCTGTTTGGTTTTCATATATAATAACCATTGTCCAACCTCCAGACCCTCCTAGTCCATTAGGGTCATTTCCTCTGGTTGCTCTTATATTAGCTGCGACATAAGTACCATTATGTCCATCAGGATTTACAGTTGCTAACCCTTGAATATCTGAAGTAATATCTTTATAACATATATAAGCAACACCATTATCATAAATTAACTCCCTCTTTGTAACATCACTCGCATCTGCTTGTATATCTTGATAATTTTCTCCTGGTAATTTAAATTTTATTTGATATGGATTATATCTCCTACTTTCTCGCCCTCCCCAAGTTTCGTATGGATAAATACCAGCCCAATACAATCCTGCATATACTACTCTAGAGCAACTTGGTAAGTTCAACTCATCTGAACTTGATGAATCTGTAGATGAATCCCCATCAATGTCAACGTATTGCATATTAACATTTCCGTTTGAATTAGACCCATCATAAGGGTCATCAGAATTATAATAATTCCATCCACTGTCGTATACCCAACCTTCTACACTTAATATATTATTTGATATAAATGTTATATCTCCTTTTATATTTATACCGCCATTTGTTCCATCTGGCTTAACAACTCTTTGGTCAAAATAAGGCGTTGATGGTGGTCTTAATGCCTTCTCTTTAGAAAGTCTTTCTATTAGTTTTTCATAACCTACCGTTTCATCTAAAACTACTTGTGATGGTTTTGATGTTGGTTTTTGTTTCTCCTGAGAAAAGCAAAAAAAGGTTTGTAATACAATTATTAGTAGGGTAATTATTCTCTTCATAATATCAATTGGGGAAATTAATTAATCAAGTTCTTTTATTATATTATTTAATTTGAATGATTGCTTTACGATCATAAAAAGCACCATTTAAATTTGTATTGTACATTTTAATCGCTTCCGATCTATCTGTTGTTTTAAATATATATATATGCATGTAGCCTGTTTTTGGATCTACAAAATAATCTGCATCTATGTCATCGTTTCTTAATTCATCTACATTTCTATCAGCTAATGCTTTCTGAGAATTTACGTATACTCGTAAATAATATCCTGGTGCTACGCCTGCTGCTTCCATTGGGTAAACCCTTGCAGGTGGCTGTGTTTTAGGCTCTTCATAATTTCTAACCTCTCCACCTAAAGTGATTTTAACTACATAAACAGGATCTTTGGTTGTTTTGTTAACTTTTATTGTAGAGTCATCTTTTTTGTCATCGTTCTTTTCAAACAAACGAGTTTTATCATTAAAATCATCTACTTTTTCTTGTGCATCTTCTTCTTTAGCAAAACGATCTAAATACACGTAGTATAATTTTTTCTCTGGTTCAAACACATATTTTGCTTCTATATCTAAACGTTTCCATTTATCTATCAATGCTTCTGCATTTTCCTTGCTTCTAAACTGGTCAGAAATAACATAATACATTGTACCTCCTCCTCCAGAACGTGTTATGGTACTATTACGCCAAGGTTTGTTTGATCTTCTTCGTAATGAAGTATCTTTTGTCTCAGCACTATCTTTAATAATTACAGTATTCGTAATTGTTTTTGGTGCTGGTTGATTTTTTAATATTCTCAACACTTCATCTATCTTTTTATTTAAGATATCGATAGAATCTTGTGCTTGTTGAATTTCGTCTGATAAGTCGTTATGCTCAGGATTTTTATATTCAACTTCTTTTTTCGGAGTTCTTTCTGGTAAATTAACTTTTACATTACCCGTTCTTCTTGTCGGACGTTCTCTTGTATATGTTTTTTTTCCAAAATTATAAATTAGTCCTACCTCATTTGTTGCGGCAAAACTACTTTTTTCATAACTGATTCCTATGGCTAAATTTTCTGAAAGGTTTATTCCAACACCAGCTGAAATTCCATATGTTTTGTCATAACCAGCTTTAACCCAACCTGCTTTAGGTAAATCTACTATAGCGCTCCCTCCAAAACCAAAGTCATCATTCCCTGGTTTTCTAGCGGTTGCTAGGAATCTTACATCAGCTCCTTCAAAAAGCCCTGATGCGTAAGTAAATTCATGAGAGTACATTAGATGTCCCGAAAATGTTTTTTCTCCAAAAGAAGTTGCCATCTCACTTTTTTTAAGATTAAAGTCTACTAAATTCTCGAAAAAGACACCAACATCAAACTTTCCAATAGACAACGTTACTGCTGGTTGAAAATTAACCACAGGATCATCTTGATAATTACTTAAAAAAGTATCGTCATCATCAGTTACTAGAACCTTCCCCCAGTTTAAACTTCTTCTACTATATAAAAAGTTAAATCCAAAAGTTAAATCCATCGTTTCATTTAACTGTAAACGATGTGCATAATTTGCTATAGCTCCAAAATCTTTTACCGACCCTACATCTTGTTGATATACAGCCACTCCTGCTCCAACATTTTCTCTCATTTTCCCTGAATACGTAAGCACATATAAACGGGGATTATCCTCAAAATCTATGTTACTGTTTCTTACTATAGCTGAAAGAGATGTTTTGTTTTCTCGTAATGCAGAAAATGTTGGCACGGTTAAAAAGCGATTAAACTTCATAAAGTTACGAGAACTGAAACTATTATATTGCTGTTCATTACCAGAAGTTTGCGCTTGTATAACAAACACATTTAATATCAATATAATAAGTAAGGTAATTTTTCTAATCATGCTAACTTTTTAGTGTAAAACAGATATCGTTCCAGCTTTAATCAATTTGTCTTCTCTTATTATTTTATAATAAAAAACTTTTTGATTTCCTAAATCTTCTGTTGGCCAATCATTTTTGTACTCAGTTGTTTTTAAAATCTCTTTACCATTAGCATTATACAACATTACAGTTACTAGTGGTTGAAACGCATATTTGTTTGATATCTTCCATGTGTCATTTTTACCGTCTCCATTAGGAGTTAAGGTGTTGGGTACTATAATTTGATCATCTGGCTCTACAACTTCTACCGTTCTTGTTACCGAACAGGCCCCTACTTTTACTAATACTGTGTAAAAACCTAGCTCTGTTACTTCTAACTGTTCTGTTGTTGATAATGTGGTTCCTGATATACTCTCTCCTTGATACCACTCATATGACTCTCCCCCTGCTGCTGTTATAGTTGCTGAACTTCCTTCCTCCATTACCACAATCTCAGAAGGAGTAATGGTTACCGCAGAATCATCAAACATCACTACGTTTATAGGCTCTAGTTCATTATCACAACCAAAACCTGAGTATCGCAATACATACTCGCCTACCTCTGTTACTGTTAATGTTTGTGGGTCTGCTGGGGTAACATCATCCGTACCATCTTTAATCCATTGATACGTATAACCTGCTGCTACATTATTTATTGTATAAGTTATAGAAGAACCAGCACAAAGTGAGTTTGAAGTTGATGTGCTTCTTATTTCGGGTACTTCAGCCAACTTAACATCTAATTCATTAGACACCCCTTCTACACCATTAAAACTTGCTTTTAATGTATATGTACCATTATCTAAATGCGAATTAACTTTGTATTCGCTTACTGTTCCTCCTGTTGACACATTATTTTTATACCATTCAAAACTTAGTAAAGCTATTTGATCTGATGTTAGATCATACATATCTCCATTTTCTACCTCTGCCTTAACCCCTACTATACTTAACTCTGTACTTCTAGTATTACATTCCTCATAGTTGGTTTCCACTCTAATAGTTGGTTCAAATGATGTTACGTTTAACAATGTAAACTTTTCAGAATCAACTATATCATCACAAGCTGAACCTGTACTCTTTGTTACTCTTGCATAATATACCCCTGCTGTAGCTGCATCTATGCATAACTGATTCCTAACAGCAGTTCCCATAGTTACATCATCTCTATACCATTCTATAGTAACTTCTGAGGGGTCAGCATCATGTGTAATACACAATTCTTTTTTTTCACCAAATAAAATAATTCTTTCTAAGGCTCCAACATTCGTTACTGTAAAACCTGCTGTAGTTTGTTGTTGTAACACTACATCGTTTGACTTGGTAGTACAGGTTCCTGTATCAATTACCAAATGATACGTTCCAAACTGCCCTGTTGTTGGTGTTGTATAGGTTGAAGAATTAGATGATTGTACTAATTTATTGTCTAAGTACCAATTATAGGTTAAACCTGAACGATTTGTGTTAGCTTCAAAAGTATGTGACTCATCTCCACATATTTCTACGGTTGAAGGCCCTTTAATTTGTTTGGCTGTATTATCTAAGATAATTACATTAGATATTGTAGACTCTCTAAACCCACAAGCTCCATAATCAATTTTCACTTCATACTTTCCAGATAAAGTGACCTCTAGTTTAGGTTCCGTTGTAGTGGTAAATAATACATCATCTTTGTACCATTCGTAATTACCATTCTGATTAGTATTTAATATAAGTTCTGCTGATCCACTATCACAAAGTACAACATCATCATAATTATTTAAAACTAAAGTATCTGTTGAAAATTTATATGCTGCAAACGAATCTGAATCTGGACTGGTCATTACTGGTGAACTAGCAACCAAACGTATCTTGTAATTAGTTCCGTAAGTATTATCAGGCAATTGAAAAGTTCTAGAAAAAGTATATGAAGAATTTTCAGTGGTTACTGTACCTACATTGATCGGACTTCCCCAATTTCCATCTGCATCAGATAATTCTATCGTAAATACATTATTGGAGTTAAAATCTGAACCCGAGTATTTAAAAACCACATTAAAATCTGTAGCTGCACCATTACAAGCATTAGAAAACTGAATCTCAGGCTTAAGCAGCGTCTGAGATACAGCACTTGTTGCACAAAACAGAAGTGTCGCTAAAAGTAATAAAATGCTTTTAGTGTAATTTTTCATCTAAGGGATCCTTTAAGGGGTGTCAAATTTATAGTTTTTCTTAACAAAAACGGTATTAAAATTAACAAAATTTAACGCCGAAATATATAAAATCTATGTGTAACCCACAACTAAAGTTTTAACCTCCTTCTTTTTTCTACTTTTTTTAAAAAAAGGTCTTCCATTTTATATAAAAAAACCTTTCTTTGTTATTGAAAATATGCTATACTTTACATACCACTACATTACATGTGGTTAAAAAATTGTATCATCAAGTTTAACCCCGAAAAGCACGCTCTTAAAAAGTATTGGACGTGCAAAATTTATGTATTATGAAAAAAAACTCCTTTTACATTTTAGGTGTATTACTATACCTATGTACAAATTCTTATGGGCAAAATATTAATCTCAGTAACTCTTTTTTAAAACAATTCCTTTTAACTAAGAGCTCTGATTTAACCATTGGCTCTCACAAACCTGAAATCATTGATTTAAACAATGATGGTGAGATTAGCATTACTGAAGCCAGTTATATAACAGAAATAAATATTTATGCATACAACCAAACACACAACATATACAACTTAACTGATTTACCAAACTTTCCTAATCTTGAAGTTTTAATCATTTCTAAAGGAACAGGTAACTTAGGAAAATCGATCGCTAAAGGATTGACACTAAACAAT
>NZ_JAPEHZ010000081.1 GCF_028823685.1 Tenacibaculum sp. L6
GTTTAATTAATATTTTATAAAAACTGTCAACCTATTTTAGGACGACTCATATATAGAAAAGAATATTATGATTCTTTTTTCTCTTCTCTTGGTTTTCTGTCATCACGACGATTATCGCGGTTGCGATTGTCGCGACCTCCTCTGTTATCTTTGTTGTTGTCTCTAGGTGGTCTAGCTACATAACCTTCAGGTTTTGGTAATATCGCTTTACGAGATACTTTTTCCTTACGAGTTTTAGGATCAATTCCAAAGTATTTTACATCAATAATATCGCCAATGTTTACTACATCAGTTACATTATTTGTACGTTCCCAAGCTAACTCGCTAACGTGTAATAATACTTCGTTTCCTGGAGCCTCTGTATATTCAACAACAGCACCGAAATCTAATATTTTAATCACTTTTACTTCGTAAATAGAACCTTTTTCAGGTTTAAACATCATAGAATCGATACGAGCAAGTACTTTATCAATTCCTTCTTGGTTAGTACCTAAAATTTCAACGATTCCTTCTTCAGTAACAGGATCTTCATTAATTACAATAGTAGTTTCTGTTTCTTTTTGTAACTCTTGAATGTGTTTTCCTTGTGGTCCGATAAACGCACCGATTAAGTCGTTAGGAATAACTCTGTTTACCATCTTAGGAGCATGAGGCTTCACATCTGCATTTGGAGTAGCAATTGTGTCAGTTAATTTCTCTAAAATATGTAAACGACCATCACGAGCTTGTTTTAAGGCTTTAACTAAGATTTCGTAAGATAATCCTTTAATCTTAATATCCATTTGACAAGCAGTAATACCATCAGCAGTACCAGTTACTTTAAAGTCCATATCTCCTAAGTGATCTTCATCACCTAAAATATCAGATAAAACAGCATAACGATCACCGTCAGAGATTAATCCCATTGCGATACCTGAAACTGGTTTTTTCATTTGAACTCCAGCATCCATTAATGCCATAGTACCTGAACAAACAGTTGCCATAGAAGAAGAACCGTTAGATTCTAATACTTCAGAAACTACACGTACTGTGTAAGGACAATCTGCAGGAATCATTCCTTTTAATGCTCTTTGAGCTAAGTTTCCGTGTCCAATTTCACGACGAGAAGTTCCTCTTAAAGGACGCGCTTCTCCTGTTGAAAATGGAGGGAAGTTATAGTGTAAATAGAATTTTTCTTCACCTTGTAGTGTAGGAGAATCTACCATGTTAGCATCTCTAGAAGTACCCAAAGTAACAGTAGCTAAGGCTTGAGTTTCACCACGCGTAAAGATTGATGAACCATGAGTTCTTGGTAAATAATCAACCTCACACCAAATTGGTCTAATATCAGTAGTTGTACGTCCGTCTAAACGTAAACCTTCGTTTAAAGTTAAATCTCTAACCGCAGCTTTATGTGCTTTACTGAAATATTTTCCTACTAAATCTCCATATTCTTCTAACTCTTCTTCGGTAAATAGTGCGATAACTTCATCTTTTACTTCAGAAAAAGCTAAACCTCTTTCTTGTTTAGAAGTTCCTTTTTTAGCGATGTCGTAACATTTTTGGTAAGTAGCTTCATGAATTTTAGCAGCTAACTCTTCATTTTCAGCCTCACCTTCATACTCACGAGTTTCTTTTTTACCAAATGCTTCTGCTAATGCTATTTGAGCATCACATTGTACTTTAATAGCTTCGTGTGCTACGCGGATTGCTTCTGCCATTTCTTCTTCAGAAACCTCGTCCATTTCACCTTCAACCATGGCAACGAAGTCATTAGAAGCTCCAACCATTAAGTCGATATCAGCTTCTGCTAATTGAGTAGCACTTGGGTTAATGATAAACTCACCGTTAATACGTGCAACACGTACTTCAGAAATTGGTGCTTCGAAAGGAATGTCTGATAACTGAATTGCTGCAGATGCTGCTAAACCAGCTAAAGCATCAGGCATTACATTTTCGTCATGAGACATTAATTGAATCATTACCTGAGTTTCTGCGTGATAATCTTTTGGGAATAATGGACGTAATACACGGTCAACCAAACGCATGGTTAAAATTTCTTCGTTTGAAGGACGCGCTTCACGCTTCATAAATCCACCAGGGTAACGACCTGCGGCGGCAAATTTTTCACGGTAATCTACCGTTAATGGTAAAAAGTCAATACCTGGATTTGCAGTTCTTGCTGATACAACTGTTGCTAATAACATTGTATCTCCCATTCTTACAACAACAGAACCATCTGCTTGTTTTGCTAATTTTCCTGTTTCTAATGTGATGGTTCTTCCATCTCCAAGTTCTATAACTTGGTTAAATACTTTTGGAATCATAAATTAATTCGTCTAAATTTTTAATTCGTTTTTGTTTGTTGTTGTGTTGTTGTTGTTCCAATGGAAAAATCAAAATTGTTGTTAATAATTTTGAACTTTTTATATATAAATTTCTGGTTGTTAGTCAGAAATACTTTTTATTGTAAAATAAAAAAGAGGCACGTTTATAGAGCCTCTTTTTTGTAGAATTATTTTCTAATTCCTAATTCTTTAATAATCGCACGGTATCTGTTGATATCTTTTTTCTTTAGATAATCTAACAAGCTTCTACGCTTACCTACCATTTTAACTAATGAACGCTCAGTGTTAAAATCTTTACGATTTCTTTTTAAGTGCTCAGTTAAGTGATTAATTCTGTGCGTAAATAACGCGATTTGTCCTTCAGCAGTACCAGTATCATTTGCTCCTTTACCGTGTTTTGCGAAGATTTGTTCTTTAACTTCTTTTGTTAAATACATGCCAATATTGTTTAAATGATTATTATGTACTCAATGCTATTACATTGAAGTTGCAAATGTACGATTATTTTTTAAATGAAAACTATTCATATATGTTGAAAATGATAGAAAGCAAAAAAGCTAGCAATCACTAGCTTTTTTGTTATGCTCTTACAGGTTGGTTTTGTATTAAATCTAAATATAAATTCACCTGTTTTTTTAAGTCTTTTCTTTCGTAGATAGCGTCTAAGAAACCGTGTTCTAATAAAAATTCTGAACGTTGGAAGCCTTCTGGTAAATCTTTACCCGTAGTATCTTTTACTACACGAGGTCCTGCAAATCCAATTAAAGCATTTGGTTCAGCAATATTAATATCTCCTAACATTGCAAAAGAAGCTGTTGTTCCTCCTGTGGTAGGATCGGTACATAATGAAATGTACGGGATTTTAGCTTCTGCTAACTGAGCTAGCTTTACTGAAGTTTTTGCTAATTGCATTAAAGAAATTAATGCTTCTTGCATACGTGCTCCTCCTGATTTAGAAATCATTAAGAAAGGAATTTTATGTTCAAGTGAATGATCAATAGCACGTGCTATTTTTTCACCAACAACACTACCCATCGAACCACCGATAAAAGAGAAGTCCATAGCAGCAATTACTAAATCTTTCCCGTTTGATTTACCAACGGCAGCACGTGCAGCATCTTTTAAACCTGTTTTCTTTTGGGCCGCTTTTAATTTTTCAGGATACTTTTTAGTGTCCTCGAATTTTAAAGGATCTTTAGCTGATAATTTTGGTGCTATTTCTGTGAACTTATTGTCATCAAAAAATATTTCAAAATATTCTTTACTTCCTACACGTACATGGTATCCGTCTTCTGGACTTACATATAGGTTCTTTTTAAGTTCATCGGTGTCAATTATCTTTCCACTTGGGGTTTTATACCACAAGCCTTTAGGTGTGTCTTTCTTTTCTTCTGTTGGGGTTTGAATCCCTTTGTCTGTACGTTTAAACCAAGCCATAATTTAGTCTTTTAATCTTTAGTTGTTTGGTTTTTCTTTTTTCAAAGAATTTTATAATGTGTTTACATTATTTAAATCTTCAAAAGCTTGCTTTAATCTAGCTTTAAAAGTTTGTTCTCCTTCACGTAACCATTTACGAGGATCGTAATGTTTCTTGTTAGGAACATCATCTCCTTCAGGGTTACCGATTTGAGACTGCAAATATGCAGATTTTTCTTTCATATAATCACGAACACCTTCGGTGAACGCATATTGTAAATCAGTATCGATATTCATTTTAATAACTCCATAGCCGATAGCTTCACGAATTTCTTCTAAAGTAGAACCTGACCCTCCGTGGAATACAAAGTCGATTGTATTGTGAGGTACATTATACTTTTCTGAAATATACTCTTGAGAATTCTTTAAAATTTTCGGAGTTAATTTTACGTTTCCTGGTTTGTAAACTCCGTGTACGTTACCAAAAGCAGCAGCGATAGTAAACTGAGGGCTTACTTTCATTAATTCTTCATAAGCGTAAGCTACTTCTTCAGGTTGTGTGTATAATTTAGATACATCTACATCAGAATTGTCAACACCGTCTTCTTCACCACCAGTAATTCCTAATTCAATTTCTAAAGTCATTCCCATTTTACTCATACGAGCAAGGTATTCTTTACAAATTTCAATGTTTTCTTCTAAAGGTTCTTCACTTAAATCAATCATGTGAGAACTGTATAAAGGTTTTCCTGTTTCTTTATAAAATTGCTCACTAGCATCTAATAAACCATCAATCCAAGGTAATAATTTTTTAGCAGCATGATCGGTATGTAAAATTACAGGAATGCCGTAAGCTTCTGCTAATAAGTGTATATGTTTAGCACCTGCTACTGCGCCTGCAATAGCAGCTTTTTCATTTTCGTTTGATAAGCCTTTACCTGCGTTGAATTGAGCACCTCCGTTAGAGAACTGGATAATTACAGGTGAGTTAAGTTCTTTAGCTGTTTCTAAAACAGTATTAATAGTATTAGATCCTACAACATTAACAGCTGGTAAAGCAAAGTTTTTTTGCTTAGCTAATTCAAAAATTGCTTGAACTTCTTTTCCGGTGGCAACTCCAGGTTTAATCATCTTTGTTTTTTATTAGTTGTGTGTTACAAAATTAGGGAACAAATCTACACTTTTTTTATAAGTTGCGATAAATTTTTGATAGAAAGTAGTTTATTAAAAAGGGTAGTTGATACCGATATTTAACACTGAGTTACTGAAATTAAAGTTTCTAAACCATCTATTACCAGTAAGGTAAGGTTCGTGTGCTTTAAAGCCTAAATCTAAGCGGGCAATTAAAAATTTGAAATCATATCGAAGTCCGAAACCAGCACCTACAGCCATGTCTTTTATAGAGCTAAAACCGTTAAATTTAGCAGCGGGGTCGGCAAGTTCTGAATTGGTAATGTCCCAAATATTTCCAGCATCAACAAATAAAGCTGATTTAAGAGAACCAAAAACATTAAAGCGGTACTCGAAACTAGTTAAAAACTTTAAACTACCAATATTGTACTCTAATATTGGGCTTCTTGTACCAGGACCTAAATCGTAAGTTCTCCAAGCACGAATATCATTAGAACCTCCTGCAAAATAACTACGAGAAAAAGGGACGTCAGAATTATTGTACGTAAAAATTGCTCCTAGAAAAGTTCTGTGAGCTAATACATTGTTATCGCCTAAATCCCAATATTTTTTGTATTCGATGTCAGCTTTAAAATATTGAGCAATAGGAATTTGAAAAACGGTTTTTTGTCCTAAACCATTAGTTTTGTTAGATAAAAGCCCCATGAAGTTTCCTGAGTTAGCGACTCTAAATCTAAAAAAAGAAAAACTTTGATCTTTAATGCTTTGTTGGTTGTTATAAATATATCCGTAAGCAATTTCAGGAATTAAAAAGTCGGATGTAATAATGTTAAATCTATTTGCAATATTAAGCACACTTTTATATTCATCTGGATTAGAACTTGCAAAAGAAGTATCTAAAAGTACGTCTCTCATAAAAGCTACAATGCCGTTAAAATTACTTGCATTATTATCAGGTAAGGTATAAGAAGGATCGTAAATCTCAGCAACCTGATCTAATCTTCGATATTGTGAATTGTAGATAGAAAAATAATTGTTAACATTTAGGTTCCTGATGTATTGTGTGTTTAGTAATTCTAGTTGGATTGATTTTTTCTCGTTAAAATTCCACTTATAATCAATTCCTACAGAAATGTTCTGTTTGTCTAGACCAATATTTTTTTGAAATCCGATACCTGAATAGAATTTAGTTCTAGGAAACATTCTTTTAGGAACTAGTTTATGCAAACCAAAAGGAGCCATAAAACGAGGAACCTCTAGAGAAATGTCAGAACCTATTTCCCAACCAGGGCCATTGTTTGAATTAAAATAAGAACCAAAGGTTGAAAATTTAAAGATTTCAGCACCTTTAAAAGTGTTTCTATTGGTTAAAGAGAATTTTAAAGAGACATCAAAATTACGAATATTAGAACGTGAAAGCTCTGATTCAAAACCTAAGGTGTATTTTTCAATTGGAGTTAAAAAAATATTAGCTTCTAGCTCGTTTTCACTCAACTCATCATATCTAATAGAGGTAGCTTTGAAGTTTTTAAGACCTCTTAAATGCAATCGGGTTAAGTTTCTAAGAGAGTCGCTATAAACTGTGTTTGGTTTTATAAAGATAGATTGCGATAAATACTTAGGATTGTACTTTAATTTGCGGAGCGCATAAAAATCAATCCCTTCATAGTTTGTAGTATCTCTATGTTTAGAATTTCGTCTGTTATAGGCAAAATCGGTATAAACATTAACTTTTTTAATTTTTTGTATTTGAAAAGGAATTGATCTTTCTGAAATTTCTACATCTACATTTGACTTTTCATAGTTTTTTAACGTGTCAATTTCAAAGGAAATGTAATTTTCATTAAAATGATAAACACCTTTGTTCCTAAAAAGTTTTACCAATCGATTCGCTTCTTTTATAAAGTTGTTATCTTTATATTGATCTCCAGATTTTAAGTGGCTTTTATTTTTAGTAGATTGATATAGAGAATCTAAAACAGGAGAAGTGATGATAGTTTTAATAGTATCTATAAGCGAAGGGTTTCCTTTGATTATGTGGTAACTGATTTCTCCTTTCTTCTTATCAATGCTATCTTTTTTAGAGGTAACTTTTGCTCTAAAATATCCTTCAGTTTGATAGTACGTTTTTAAGTTGTCTACTGTTCTTGCAGTTTTTTTATCGTCTATAATAACAGGAGCTTGTCCACTAGTTAAAAACCAATTATTGAAACCGATAAAAGTTTTTGCAACCGAAATACTTTGTTTTTCAGAAAAAACATCACTAATAAAATTATAAGTTTTTTGATGTTTTTTCCCCCATTCACTAGGTGTTTTTGGAGCTTCAGGATTTCCAAGGTTGTAAAAATGTAACGATAAAGGCATTCCTAAAGCCTTAGCATTAGGACGTTGCATTAGTAATTCAGAAATGTTTTCGCTTGAACTTTTTACACTGTCAATATACACGGTGTTTTTTGCCAGTAATAATTCATTTTCTTTAACATATTTAATCGTGCTACACGAACTGAATAAGACTACTAATAAAAAGAAGAAAGAAAGTTTTTTCATTAACTTTACGCCTCGTATTAAGAATCAAAAATACTATTTTTTAGTGGTTTTAGAGTGTTAAAAATAATTTAATGAGCTTATCTAAAAACAACATAAAGTTAATAACTAGTTTACAACAAAAAAAGTATAGACAGAAGCACCAATTATTTGTGGCAGAAGGAGTGAAAGTGGTAAATGAGTTGTTAGCATCTTCATTAGAAGTTGAACATATATTTTCTGTAGATGCGTCTTTTGAAGCTTCAAAAAATTGTGAGATAACCATAATTTCTGAAAGCGAATTAAAAAAAGTAAGCACGTTAAAAAGTCCGAATAAAGTTTTGGGGCTTTTTAAAATTCCGAAGGAAAAAGAAATCGATCAAGATAAATTTATGGTTGCTCTAGATGGAGTTAACGATCCTGGGAATTTAGGAACTATTATTCGTTTATGTGATTGGTTTGGAATTTCTGAATTAGTTTGTTCAAAAAACACAGTTGATTGTTACAATCAAAAAGTAGTGCAATCTACCATGGGGTCCTTAACGAGAGTGAATATTTCGTATGTAGAATTACAAGATTTTTTGTCAAATAGCAAGCTCCCAGTTTTTACTGCAGATATGGATGGTGAGAATGTATACACATCGTCATTACCAGAAAAAGCAGTATTGGTTATGGGGAATGAAGCTAATGGAATTTCACCTGAAATTGCTCAAATAGTAAAGCACGCGTTAACCATTCCAAGATTTGGTGATTTGCAACAAACCGAAAGTTTAAATGTAGCTACTGCTACAGCAATTTTACTAAGTGAATTTAAAAGAGGATTAAAATAATCCGTTTATTTGCGCATCGATTCTGTCGATAACATATCCTAAATCTTCAGGGTTGTCAACAAAATCTAAATTATCAACATCAATAATTAATAGCTTTCCTTTGTTGTATTGGCTAATCCAAGCTTCGTAGCGTTCGTTTAATCGACTTAAATAATCGATACTGATAGAATTCTCATATTCTCTACCTCGTTTGTGTATTTGACCCACTAAAGTAGAAATATCTGCACGTAAATAAATTAATAAATCAGGAGGTGTTACCAAGTTTTCCATCAATTCAAATAAGGAAGAATAGTTGCTGAAATCTCTATTGGTCATAAGCCCCATTGCATGTAGGTTTGGAGCAAAAATATGAGCATCTTCGTAAATAGTTCTATCTTGAATTATTTTCTTCCCTGACTTACGTAGCTCTAAGACTTGACGAAAACGGCTATTTAAAAAATATACTTGCAAGTTAAAAGACCAACGCTCCATTTCACCATAGAAATCATCTAAGTAAGGATTTTCATCAACTGATTCGAAATGAGGTTCCCAATTGTAGTGTTTTGCTAATAATTTGGTTAATGTGGTTTTTCCTGCGCCTATGTTTCCGGCAATTGCTACGTGCATAACTGTTTGTGTAATAATGATTTTAATATTGCTGGCAATGCCAGTTCAGGGGAGGTAAAAGTACGTAAAAAAAGGAATTAAGAAAGAAGATTAACAAATCAATGTAGTAGAAAAATAAAAAAGCGAGCTAATTAGCTC
>NZ_JAPEHZ010000082.1 GCF_028823685.1 Tenacibaculum sp. L6
GTTCAAAGTCTTGCTGACGATATGGATCAAAAGCTTCTCCAGGAGGTAGTGGACGATTTTTATCCATATACCAAGTAATAAAAGACATATTAGAATAGCATTCACTACCTATATAACCTGCTATAGCAAATGTTTGCCATTTATTGGGGCGTATGATTTGTAACTGAAAACCACCTACAAGATCTTCTCCTCCTGTACTGTATGCAAACTCTACTTTATTAAATTCCATAGTAATGTCTTTTTGCCAAAAAAAGCCCGTAAAAGTAATTAAACCGTCTTTTCGGTTTAAAATATGTTCTTTTTTAGGCATCGTAAGCCCAAAAATGACAAAAAACATAGTACAAAAAACTGAAATAACTAAAACAGACCAATCTGCAACGTCTCTCGGTTCATTTAAAGGAAATATAAGTAATAAAGATAGAATCAATGATGCTCCTCCAAAAATTATTGGTATTATAAAATAACTCGTTTTAGTCACTAAAAAATTATCATCAAAAAAAATATAATCTGAATACTTCATATTAATATCTTTTTGCCCCAAATCACGTGGTCGTGTATAAATTTTCTTTACTACCCTATGATAATATTTTTTTAGTTTTTCTGGGTTTTTATAATCTTCATGGGTTATTTTTCGGGTAAAATCTACCATCCTCCAATACGTTTACGTTCTGCTTGTTGTTCTGGCGTAGCTTCGGGTGTTGGTATACTACTTGGGTATAAAGGCATAGGAAAACCTGCTGCTTTTCTTCGTTCAAAATCCGCTTGTCTGTACTCATCAAAAGCACTTCCTGGTGGTAACGGTCTATTTTTATCCATGTACCAAACTATAAAACTCCAATCTTCTATTACTTCATGTCCCATAACATCTGTACTTGTAAACCCATTTGGGTGAAGAAGAGACAAACTTGGACCTGTAGGGTTGATACCAGAATTTTTTACTGACCATGCTGCTAAAGCGTCTTGAAAAGGCATTGTATATGGTTTAAAATATAATGTGTTTGGTATAGTTATAAGCCCTTCTAAACGATATAATACTAGCTCTTTTTTGGGGCGAGTATAATGATATACTATAAAAAAAGTACCTAACAAAAATAATAAAAACAAGAAAATAAAACTAAGACTCTTATTGAAAAATAGCCTTACTACAACAGTAAATAACACAAAGAAATACCCTGCCAATCCTGTATATATATATACATTACCAATAAGACCATTATTCATTATAAAAAACTGATTATCTACTCTTACGTAATAATCAGGATCGTTTACCTTTTCTTTTTCTACCTTTCTTTTCGGTTTTTCATAAATAAGCTTCTCTAAATATCCACCCCATTTACCGTATCTTTTTTTAATTTTTGCCATAAATTATATATTCAATACCAGAGCTTTATTTGTATTGAAATTTCTCTTTCATGATAGGACTCTATAATATTTTACCATCCTCCAATACGTTTACGTTCTGATTGTTGTTCTGGCGTAGCTTCGGGTGTTGGTATACTACTTGGGTATAAAGGCATAGGAAAACCTGCTGCTTTTCTTCGTTCAAAATCCGCTTGTCTGTACTCGTCAAAAGCACTTCCTGGTGGTAACGGTCTATTTTTATCCATAAACCAAACTATAAAACTCCAATCTTCTATTATTTCATGCCCCATAACATCTGTACTTGTAAACCCATTTGGGTGAAAAAGAGATAAACTTGGACCTGTAGGGTTGATACCAGAATTTTTTACTGACCATGCTGCTAAAGCGTCTTGAAAAGGCATTGTATATGGTTTAAAATATAATGTATTCGGTATAGTTATAAGCCCTTCTAAACGATTTAATACTAGCTCTTTTTTGGGACGGGTATAATGATAGGCTATAAAAAAAGCTCCTAAGCAATAAAAAAAAATATAGAAAAGAATATTATGAGCTACTCCTTTAAACTCACGAAGTAAAATAAATAATGATATTAAAATCATAAGAGCTATCCCTATATATATATATATATCACCAATAAGACCATTATTCATTATAAAAAACTGATTATCTACTCTTACATAATAATCAGGATCGTTTACTTTCTCTTTTTCTACCTTTCGTTTCGGTTTTTCATAAATAAGCTTCTCTAAATATCCACCCCATTTACCGTACCTTTTTTTAATTTTTGCCATAAATTATATATTCAATATCAGATCTTTTGCCCACACTAATAAATTGTTAAGCGTATCCACCTTTACATTTTTATAATAAAACCCTTTATATTCTGTTGGTTGCGGTTTAAATAACAAACCATCCATATTTTTAGTGCCTGTAACCTTACTTTCAAACAGTTTTATTTTTATTCCCATAAAACGTTCCTCCCCCACATACGTATGAGGGTAATACTTATTTGTTTCTTCATCTATTGTTAACTTACAAATAAACAACAACTGAAAAATAGTAGTTTGATTGTTATGTCTTTTTCTGTGAACTCTGTTAGGGATATTAATAGTGGTGTTTGTGGCTATTATTTTACCTTTGTTATCTTCTTCTAAATTAACTTCTCCTCTTAATTCTTCTTCAGCTATTTCTTCATAACTTCCTGTTCTAGTATTAACCAAAAAAACTTTGTACTGCAATTGGTCTTTAAACCACAAAAATTGGCGAAAACTTGTTTGTATGGTTAGCTTACTTACATCGCTTGTAGCAAAAGAAGCACCAGCTCTACCATCTTCTCCACCTATACTAATTACCCTTTCTGAACTTAATTTAATTTCTTTTACAAACATTGCACTGCACACCATTAAATCTAATAATTGTTGATGACAAACACGTAAATCTTTCCAATCTTTATATTCTTCTCTATCTTTTATTAATGCGCTGCGATTTTCATACACCCTGTTGATATATTGCCAAGGAGTTTCATTATTATTTCTTGATAAAGCAACCCTATCACTTAACCAATAATGCTTAAAATATCGCTCAAGTGGTGTATCTTTAAAGTAATTTGCTAAGTACACCAAACCTATGGCTACCCCACCAATGACCCAACCTACGGGTCCTGACACAAAGATACCCGTTGTAAACAACGCCCCTGCGCCTACCCACATAAAAGCCGCATCGTTATCGTTGTCACTAAAAGCATCAATAGCCTCCCAAAAACATACAGCTGCTGTAAACCCTGCTCCTACCTTATTAAAAAGTCTTGCTCTATTACTAAGGCTACTAACCACCTTGCTTTCTCTATTTAATGCTATTGCGTTTACTCTTTTTACATTAAAAAAGGCTCCTGTCAACTCCGTTCCAATACCTACTAAATTTACAAGACTTTTTGCAGAAGGACTATCATACACCTGATAAGTTGCAGAAGATATATTTAAAATTTGTAAGTAATATAAGCCTTTCGCAAAATGAATATTGTTTAATACCCGTTGGGCTCCTTGTACTTGAGCTTTTGTTTTTTTTGCTGGTATTTCTGCTGGTACATTTAAGGTGTTTTTTCCTTTGGGGTTATACTCATTTACCAAGTATATTTCTTCAACATCTAATATTTTAGCTATTCGATGTCCTTTTTTAAAGTCTACCAACTTTACACTTTCATCTAAAGTAGCTCCATTTTGTTTTAATAAAGCCTCAAGAGTTCTTGTTCGTGTTTGAAAAACTGGTTTGCCTTTATGCGTAAGCACCTTGAGTCTATCAAAAGTAAGGTTTAAGTTTATTTTTTTTGCATTACTAAGCCCTACATAAGCTTCTAAACCATTACTAACATGTCCTGCTACTTTGTTAGCTAAATCAGTTAACAAACTGTTATTTAAAACATTTTCATTTTCATCAAAAAAATCGAGATTTAACTCTTTTTCTAAAACTTCGTGTACTTTTTTATTACTCCCTTTTACGTATTTTATGTAGAATTCTTTAGCTTCTTTGTTTTTATTTTTCAGTTCTCCTTTGTAGTTATCACGATGTTTTTTTAAGTCTAGATAATGATCTATACCCCCTGGAGCAATACTTAATAAACGCATATGAGATGTAGTAATATGCTTTCCTTCTAACAGTCCTATAAAACCATTTTCATTAAAATCTTCAAAATATTGCGTATAATAATCACTACCTAAAATAATTGTAAAATCGTGTCGATAACTCACAATTGATTCACGTATTTTTTTACGTTCTTTTACAGCTAGTATGTCTATTAATTTTTGTTGCAAGATACCATTGCCATCCCAATATATCATTGGAGTTGCCCCAATGTTTATGCCTGTAAATTTTGGTCCACTACCACTTTCTCCTCCATCATAATCGGTAATCATTTCTTTATCATTATACACTAATTGATAGGTTGTTAATGCTGTTGCTAATAATGTAGATATTTGTTCCTCTCTTGAACCTTTCTTTATTTCTTGTTTTGGTTTTCCTTCAAGAATATCTTTTTTTATTTCAACAGGGTCTTTACCAGTACCTAACGACTCTACTAAAGCTTCTAAATCTGCTATTTTATCAGCTAACTCTACTCCTACATCATTTGCACAACCTACAGGGTCGTGCAACGTAACAAACATATCTTCAAAAACCTCATTATCTCCTTTTTCATCTTGCTTCTTTTCATCTGATAATATTGAATCTAGCATTTTTTCAAGTGCACCTGCCCTTGGATGATTACCAGGAAACGTTGCTCTTACGTTTGTAAATGGTATAACATTTTCATGTTTTTCTTCTTCTCCTTTTTTTATACCACTACAGTCTATCAACTTCATACGTTCTTTACGCTTATTAGCATCCGTATTCAGCTCATTATGATAATCTCTACTCCATTGTACAGGAGAGTATGCTACCCAATATTTTTTTCCTGGTTCTATTATTAACTTATATTCACTCTTGTCTCCAGATGGTTTTCGAATATCTTTATAGTTTCCTTTTTCATCTTTGTTGTATGCCCATATAATATGCTGTAGCTGTCCACTTTCATCAACATATAGTTCGTGGTAATCGTCTTGATCTTCATCGTTAATTAGATAAATATATCCTTTATTTAGAGCAGTTCGGGCTACATAAAAATTATTAATTTGAGGCAATTCTTTTAGTGACAACACCTCTACTTCTTCTAACTCAAGCGTACTGTTTTCTGCTGCATTTGTATTCTGGGTATTAGAATTACAAGTAGCTACATTTTTACATACTGCTTTATCATCTTGTATTAAAACACCTTTGGTTATTCTCGGATCGTTATATTTAGGTGCATTTACATCTTCTTCTGTTTGGTTTTCTGAATTCCTATCAAATAAACCATAACGTAAAAAATGTAAACGAATACCCGGTTTTAAAGCTTCTTTTTCTGGACTCTTTACAGGTTCCGTAACACCACCTCCTGTACATTCAAAAAAATACCTAGCAACTACCTCATTATATTCTGTTAGTTGGTTTTTTTCTAAAATATCATTAGCCATTTTTTGTTTTTTAAATTTTTAGTTTTTAAAAAATACTTTAAAATACTTTCCTCTTTCAAAATATTTTATTCTGAAAATAAATTTGTTTTTGTATAAAACATCGTAATTGTAAATATCCGAAGTAAAATGAGATTTACTCTTTTTTGCCAACTCTAAGCTCTTAGAAAATGAATTATAATTTAATACTGTATCTAAATATATGTTAGATATAGTATCATTTACTGATTCAATTTTATACTCCTCTTTTTCTATCTCCGTATTCGTAAATCTTGATATAATACTTTCTATATCTCCTTTTTCTTCGTCTATTATAAATTTAAATATTAAGTTCTCTCTATCATTGGGGTTTGCATTTTCAACAGGTCTTAAAAACTCATAATCAAAAAAGCTTGATTCTATTTCTTCTTTAGTTACTGAAGCTTTATTAACTACATTTTTAGCTGACTTATCCGCCATTGCACTTCCCGATATAATCTTCTCTTGGACTTTCTTTTTTTGTTTTAGTTTTCTATTTTTTATGTCATCATAAACATAATTAAATATGCTTTCTATTTGATCAGAGTTACCTTTAAAGTTAAACACATAGTCTGCTTCATAATCGTTTATGGTAAGCTGTTTTATTTCAAAAGCTTCGTTTTTATTTTCTACTTCTTTTTCTGCTAAAAGAAATACCCAAAAAACAGCTAGGAGTGCTACAATAATTGTAATAATTTTTATGAATTTCTTTTTTGTTTTAAAAAAAAGAATGAACATAATAGTTATTACAACCAAAAGAATAAAAATTAGATTCATAATTATGAAGGTTTAATATCTACAAACACTGTAAAAGGCCTAAATTTATTAGGACTTTTTAAATTCTTAAAATGTTGTAAACAAAACATTGCTACCAAACCTGGCACCCATTGTTTTGCCTTTCCATTGGCTCCACCATCTTCCCATCCTGCTCCAAAAGTATCTAAGAATAGTACTCGTTCTATTTCAACTTTGACTTCTTGTGTTTTTTCATTTTTTAAGACTTTGTACTTTGCTACACAACCTTGAATACCTCCTATAAATGTTGCTGACTCATTTACATTGGGGTTTAATGAAGATGATACACCATAATAAGGAAGTGAGGTTCTTATACTATATAAGTTAACTCCGGTTGATCCATTTATTGTTCCGTCTTTTTCATACTTTTTTTTGAGTTCTTCTTTTAAAGAAGACACGAACGACTTAAACCTTTCTGAGTCACGCATTTCTATAGAAGGGTTTGAACTTTGGTTAAATTCAAAGTCTTTTCCTCCTCCTGAAAAAAAGTGGTTTGCTAATCGTACTCCATTTTCTCCAAAGCCATCTTCCAGATCAGAAAACAACCAAAGAGTAACTTTCATTTCTGCTTTTAAATATGCTTCTGGGTAAGATTTTGTTAACTTCACATTAAAAATATCATGATCTGACATCCCATTTTTCTTCATTTTAGCTTCACTGGGAGCATCTGCATACTCCCAATCATATGCTCTATTTCCATTCCTATTAACAATAATTGTGTTTCCTTCTTCTATAATCCAACTACCTTTTTTAACCTCTCCTTTTTCTACTTCAACAAAACGGTCTTTTTTTTCTTCTTCAGAAGCTGGTACTATTAGATTACTAGGTGATGGTGTTGAATTACACGCTTCTTTTGTATTAGAATTTGAATTACTACCTTCATTATTGGTACTTTCCTTTTCTTCCGAAGCATCTTCAACCTCCCAAGTAACTTCTACTTTTTTATCTTGTACTGTTCCTGTTAATTCTACCACTTCTTCTTCATTTGTGGCTGTACTTCCATTTTTATCGGTAGTTTCAACAGGTTTTTTTACCTTAAATGTAATACTCTCACCATCAGGTATATTATACACATAGGCTCGTAGTGTTACTTCTTTTAACACTTTTGACTTCCGAATTATATTTTTTTCTTTTAGCCATTGTAAATTATAAATTCGCGGTTCTCCTTGCTCTTCTTCTTTTAGCTTTTCTTGATTTTCTTCCGCTTCTTTTATTTTACTATTGTGAGCTAACCTATCCACAATACTAATTTTTGGAAATGGTATCTTGTTTACAGGCATATTAACTGAAGGAACTGGCGCAGCACTACCCACTATAATATTAGCTTCTCCTGCTGTTATTGTTCCTCCGTGGGCTGTTAGGTCTCCCAAACATGCTACAGGTTTTCCATTAATTAAAATATTAGGAAACCCTTGTGCTATGGTATCTGGTGGTCCTACACAGGTACACATACTACCTATGGTGGCTACGGGTTTACCATTGGCTAATACATTTGTTTCTCCTTGTGCTATTGGTCCTCCAACATGAGGAGTGGTTCCACTACACATAGGACATACATGCATACTACCTACTGTTGCTACTGGTCCTGGCATATGTTTTAGTTTTTAAAAAGATTACATTATATCAAACTTACCGCTTGCTCCTTGTACAACAGTCATTTGCCCTTGTACTTTTGTTTGTTGTCCTTTTAACTCGGCTGCCGCTTGACCTTCAATAGTTGTGTTTTGCCCTTTAATGGTAGCTTTACTACTTGCTTCAATGGCTACATTTGCACTACTTGTAATACTAGCGTCTTTATCTGCCTGAGCTTTAATTGCTCCTTGAGATAAGATTGAAGTGTCTTTTTCTGATGCTGTTTTTATTTCTCCTTTTGCTTGTAGTTCGATATTTTCTTCAGCAATTATTTTTACATTTTTTGCAGAAAACTCCATAGTTTCAGCAGACTGAACAAACAATGATTTTTCTTTAGTATCAAAGGTTATGATACTTCCATCTTTATCTTTTATAGTTATTTTCTCTTTATCTTTTGTGTCGTCTAACTCAATAGTGTGTCCACCACGTGTAATAATACTCTTTCTTACATTTTCTTCATCTCCACCTGCTCCATTTTTACCTGTAAACATACTTCCCATTACAAAGGGACGGTTAGGATCGTTATGCTCAAAACCTACCATTACTTGGTCTCCTACTTCTGGTATGAAAACAAAACCTCTATTAGTTTTAGTAAGATCACTGCTCCCTGCATCTGGGGTCATTACACGAATAAAATCTGTTTTTGCTCCAATAGCTTCTTGCCAGTAAAACTGAACTTGTACACGCCCTTTACTTTCTGGGTCTTTATTACTTACTACCTTCGCTACTTGATTACTAGCTACAGCTGGTGTTATGCTTTCATTTAATGGTAAACTTTTTGTGCTTGCTGGGATAGCTTCAAAGGTATTATGATATGCTCCTCCTACATCTGCAAAGTGGCTTATTTGAGTTATAATATATTCTCCATACTGTTTTACAGTATATTCTCCTTCGTCATATTTTGCTGCACTAACTTTTATTATAGTTCCTAAACAAAGCCCTTTTCTTACCCCACTAGCTTTAAGTACATTACCTCCTGCACTTAACCCTTGTAAACGTTTTTGTAAATATTCATCTAATGATGATTTATCTTGTAAAAACACATCACTTACTCCAAAGTCTTTTACTTCTTTATAAACTTGCTCTGATGCTTTTAGTGCTGTATTGGCTAAATCGTTT
>NZ_JAPEHZ010000083.1:0-7500 GCF_028823685.1 Tenacibaculum sp. L6
GGTTTTGGGTGAAAGACCGGGTTCGAACCGGCGACCTCCGGAACCACAATCCGGCGCTCTAACCAGCTGAGCTACAATCACCATGTAACTTGCGGGTGCAAATATACAAGCTTTTTACATTGTGACAAAACTTTTTTTTAAATTAATTTACTAAAATTTTCAATTGCCACATAACGTTCTGATGTAAAGCCTTCTGCATAATCAACCCCTATTAACCTACCAAGGTCTCTTGCTCTATATTCTATACTATCAGTAAAGTTTTTACTAGTTATTGGTGTTTCTGGCTCGTCGCTTTTCGGATCATAAAACTGAGATGAATATGCCATAACAGAAGCTATTTTCTTATCCATAAAACCAGTTACGTTAACTACAAAGTCTGGTTCTATATTTTTCCATTGAATATAATGGTACACTTGTTTTGGACGCCATTTTTCTTGCTGCTCTCCGTCCAATACTGTTTCTATCTTTAATAATCCGCTTAAAAAACAAGCATCCGATACTAACTGACTTCCTTTTGGATGATCAATATGACGGTCATCAATAGCATTACATAATACTATTTCCGGTTGATACTTTCGTATCATTTTAATGATTTCTAATTGATGCTCTTTATCATTTCTGAAAAAACCATCAGCAAAACCTAGGTTTTCACGTACTGAAACTCCAAGGATTTCAGCAGCATTTGCAGCTTCTTTATCACGTAATTCAGCGGAACCTCTTGTTCCTAATTCTCCTCGAGTTAAATCGACTATTCCTACTTTTTTTCCTAACGAAATTTCTTTGGCTATAGTAGCTGCACATCCTAATTCTACATCATCAGGATGCGCGCCAAAAGCTAATATATCTAGTTTCATTTTTTATCTATTTAATGAGATTTTTGACGAAAAATAATACCCATTATCTAATTTATAAATTGAACAATCAAAAGTATCTTTTTTCACTTTATTTAAAACCTTGAATTCCTCAATCACATCATAAGAATTTTCAACATTATAATTAAATTCTTTTAAGTATAGAATTCTAAAGTTACTAGTATCAATCTTGTTTTTAAAACTCTTAACAAGATCTTTATTAATTTTAAGAATATAATTCCTCCAAGTTACTTTGCTATTTTTACAAATAGTACTTTGTTGTTCCTTTATACTTCCCCAAACCAAATTATATATTGAATCAGACAAAACTAAAGGATCTTGACTTAAATATTGTTCATGTTTTTCATTTCTTTTTACAGTATCAATTTCTACTTCTTCTTCTTTAAAATATTCTTCTTCATTAAATTCTTGATGAACTTCATAATAAATAACAGTATCTTGATTTTTCTTCCCTAATAATATTACATCTTCCCCAGGAGACCATTTGTATCCATTATCATACAAAACATCACATGTTATATTTTTATCAATCACAAATGGAAGATTGGAAAGTTTTTTCTTTTTACAAGAATAAAAAACCAAAAGAAGTATTAAAGTTTTTAAAATATTCTTCATCATATTTTTCTAGCTAATTTACTAAATGAAATTTACACTTGAATTGTTTTCCATTTTCCTTTTTTAAAGAGCCAAACGCCCACAATAGCAATTAAAACTTCTGCTAATGTTATAGCTGTAAACACTCCTACAGGGCCGAAATTTAAAGTAATTGCCATTATATACGCAAACGGTAATTGAAATAACCAAAAACATACAAAGTTAACATAGGTAGGTGTTTTCGTATCTCCCGAACCATTAAATGATTGAATAACTACCATACCATATGCATACGCAATATATCCTGCTGCGATAATTTGTAAACATAAAGCTCCATTTTCTACCACCAAGGTATTCTCTGAGAACCATCCTAAAAAAGTTGGTGCAAAGAATATATAAACCAATGATACAGACCCCATAAAATATGCACAGTATTTACTGGTTATCCAAACTGATTTTTCTGCTCTTTCGGGTTGCTTTGCTCCTAAATTTTGACCAACTAAAGTTGCAGCTGCATTACTCATTCCCCAAGCAGGCATAAGTGTAAACATCATTACTCTAATAGCAATTGTGTAACCTGCTAGTACTTCACTACCAAACTCTGACATAATTCGCATTAAAAATACCCAACTAGAAGTTCCTATAATGAACTGCCCTATTCCTCCTAATGATACTTTTATTAAGTTTACCATTACAGCAATTCGTATTACTAAGTCTTTTGCTACTAATTTTATTTTACCTGCTCCAAAAAATAGCACTAATAACTGTGTTATTACTGCGGTACCTCTACCAATAGTTGTTGCTATGGCTGCCCCTTCTACACCATAAGCTGGTATTGGTCCTAATCCGAAAATAAAAATAGGATCTAAAATAATATTTAATCCATTAGATAAAATCAATGTCCACATGGCTATGGATGCATTTCCTGCTCCTCTGAAAATTGCATTGATTAAAAAGAGTAACATCACCGTTATGTTTCCTCCTAAAAGTACTTGAGTATATCTATACCCTTCTTCTATTAAATCAGGTTCGCCACCCATTAATTCGAGGATTTCTTTAGGATACAAAATCCCCACAATACTAATCAGAATTGAAATAAAGATTCCTAAAAATATTACTTGTACAGCTGTTTGATTTGCTCCTTCATTATCTTTTTCTCCTGTTCTTCGAGCAACTAAAGCTGTTGCTGCCATACTTAAACCAATAGCTACTGCATACACCAAGGTTAGTACCGATTCTGTTAATCCTACAGTAGCTACTGCATTTACGCTAACTCTAGAAACGTAAATAATATCTACCAAAGCAAAAATAGACTCCATTAGCATTTCTAATATCATGGGAATTGCTAATAAAAAAACTGCTTTACGAATGCTTCCTTGCGTAAAATCTTGTTGTCTACCTAAAATGGCATCTTTAAAAAGAGAAAATATAGTTTGTTTTGAAGTTTGATTGTTTTCAGTCATTGTTAAATTTTTAAAATAAGAAATATCTCTTAAGAAATTCTTAAGAGGTAACTATTTGTTGCTCAAGCAACCGTGCTATTTATGCGACTTATACAATCATAATGAAACAAATATGCGAAAATATTTTTAATTAAATTCAATATCTTCGTACTATGATTAAGGTTGTCATTATAGGAGGTGGTAATGTAGCTACACATTTAGCCAATGCTTTTAGCAAAGCTAATGATGTATCATTGGTACAAGTTTATGCTCGAAATATTAAACAGATAGAGCATTTAAAAGACGTTACTTCCATCACAAATAGCATAGAGTTATTAAAAGAAGCTGATGTGTATATCATAGCGGTTTCTGATGATGCTATCAGTCATGTTTCAAGTACAATTGAAAATAAAAACAGCTTAGTTGTACATACTTCTGGTAGTGTTGCAATGCAGTCGCTACAAAATGCTGGTCGTAAAGGTATTTTTTACTTATTACAGAGTTTTTCTAAAGATAAAGAAGTGAATTTTGATGAAATTCCATTTTGCTTAGAAGCTGAAAATGAGCAAGACTCGATACTTTTAGAAACTTTAGCTAAAACTATTGGAAAAAAAATATACCACATCAATTCAGAGCAACGAAAACGATTGCATGTTGCTGCTGTTTTTGTAAACAACTTTACCAACCATATGTATAAAATTGGAGCAGATATTTGTGATGAATATCAAGTTCCGTTTGAAATCTTATATCCTTTAATACAAGAAACTGCCGAAAAGATTACAAAACTAAATCCTGAAGCAGCACAAACTGGTCCTGCAAAGAGAAATGACCAAAAAACTATTCAAAACCATTTAGCGTTATTGAATACCGAGCAACAAGAAATTTATAAACTTATTACAAAATCAATCCAACAGAATGGAAAAAAGCTATAAAGAATACCTGCCTCAAATAGATACATTTATTTTTGATGTAGATGGTGTTTTAACAAACGGAATTGTTACTGTTTTTCCTGATGGACAGTTAGTTCGTCAAATGAACATCAAAGACGGATACGCTTTAAAAGCTGCTGTAAAAGCTGGTTTTAGAGTTTGTATTATTTCTGGAGGAAAAAACGAAGGTGTACGTACTCGCTTAGAAGATTTAGGTATAACCGATATTTACTTAGGTGCTCATAATAAAATAAAACAATTCAACGAATTGGTTGAAAAGTACAAATTAAATCCAGAAAATGTGATGTACATGGGTGATGATATACCTGATTACCCTGTAATGAAACTCGTAGGAATGCCGGCTTGCCCAAATGATGCAGCACGTGAAATTCAACAAATTTCTAAATACATTTCTGATAAAACAGGAGGTAATGGTTGTGCTCGCGACATTATTGAGCAAGTTCTACGCGTACAAGGAAAATGGGACAGCAAATTTGACGCTCAATACGATTAATTGGAATACTTTTTGAAAACGATATACTATTAAAACTTTTAGATTATGAAAAAAATACTTTTTGCTTTATTATTTACAACCGTTAGCTTATCGATGAGCGCACAAACTATTTTCGGAAAATGGGAAAACCGTGACGAAGAAACTAACAAAGTAGACTCTGTTATTGAAGTATATGAAAAAGACGGAAAAGCTTACGCTAAAATTGTTGAAATAACAGATAAAAACCGTCAAAAAGCTGTTTGTGATAAATGTAGCGGCTACAGAAAAAACAATCCTATTTTAGGAATGAATATTTTAACAGGATTATCTAAAGATGGTGATGAATGGAGTGGTGGAAAAATCTTGGATCCTAAAAATGGTAAGGAATATAAATGCTACATAAAACTAGACGGAAAAAACAAACTTAAAATTAGAGGTTATGTTGGTTTTTCTGCCTTTGGTAGAACAGCTTACTGGCATAGAAAGCAATAACAATATTCTCATTATAAAAAAGCTTCTCTAGCAAATTTGCTAGAGCTTTTTTTATTATTACAACGTTTACTTCTAACCTATTTTTAAAGAAGTCATACTTAAAGACCCCGCTAATAACTTATCATTAAAAAGCTGAACTTCTTCTTTTTTTTGTTGTAACCCTAAACTATATATTAAAGGTAAATAATGATCTGGAGTTGGAATTGCAAGCTGAAAAGCTTTTGATTGTTTCGTATAATCTATTAAAGGTTGATAATTTCCTTCTAATAAATATTTATTAACCGTTGCTCTTGCTTCAATAGCCCAATCATATCCGTAATTATCTTTATCAAAATTCTTCCAGTCAACCAATCGTAAATTATGAACAATGTTTCCGCTACCAATAATCAACACTCCTTTTTGCCTTAAAGAAGTAAGTTGTTTTGCCAATTCAAAATGGTAATTAGCACCTTTGGTGTAATCAATACTTAATTGAATTACGGGCACATCTGCCTTTGGAAATAAATATTTCAATACGGTCCAAGCACCATGATCTAGTCCCCAATGTTCATCTAACTCAACAAAATTAGGATGTAATAACTGTTTTGTTTCCTTAGCTAATTCTGGGCTTCCGCTAGCAGGATATTGCTGTTCAAATAACTCTTGAGGAAAACCACCAAAATCGTGAATAGTTTTAGGCATTTCCATCGCAGTTACTTTGGTTCCTTTAGTAAACCAATGTGCCGAAATACATATAATAGCTTTAGGTTTAGGTAGTGTTTTTGAAATATTTTTAAACCCTAAAGTAAATTCGTTTTCTTCAATAGCATTCATAGGACTACCATGTCCTAAAAACAACACTGGCATTGTCTGAGAAACTGGTAAACTATCTGATAACTTTTTTAATCCGCTTAATGATCCCATACTCAAATTTACTGATGCTAACCCTAGTAATTATAAAAACGCAGATCGTTTCATAAGGGTATACTTGTTTATTTATATTATTTAAACATATCCCAAACTTTAATTCGGGATATGTATGCAGTCTATATTGAATTTAAAAAACTAAATCAACTACTAGATCAAATTCGTCGTAAATTGCTTTATCCTTTAAACCATCAAAAAAGCTTGTAGAACCGTATTTTACATCATATTCAGCTCTATCTACCTTTAGTGAAGCTGTTGCTTTTTTACCATATACTGAAATTTCAAAAGTTACATGATTGGTTTTGTTTTTAATAGTTAAATCAGCAGTTACTTCATAAGAGTTTTTCCCTTTTGATTTTACCTTAGTAAATACCAAAGTTGAAGTTGGGTGATTCTTTACACCAAAAAAATCATCCGATTTTAAATGCCCTTCTAACTTCTTTTGGTAATCTCCTGATAAATCTGTTACCGCAATAGAAGTCATATCTATAGTAAACTCTCCTCCTACTAATTTATCGTCTTCAAAGTTTAATGTGCCCGATTGTAAATTAACTGTTCCTTCATGAGAACCTGTTACCTTATACCCTTTCCAAACGACTTTACTTTCTTTGGTATTTACTTCTTTTACATCTTTAATAATGGTGGTGAATGATAATGTTGTTAATGCGATTAACATAAACACTAATGGATTTTTTAAATTTTTCATTGTTTCTGGTTTTTATTATTGTAAAATTAAATCTGCATATTGTTTTGAGTTTATCTGTATCTCTTCTAATTCTGGATTGTCATTTGCCCCATAAAACACATGTGGTTGTAACATTTCTAGTCCGCAAAATTGAAACGAAACTGTTACTGATTTTAATAGGTCTTCTAAAGATACGAAACTATTATAGGTTTCTTCAGTACCTCCTGTTGATACTGATAGACGAAATTTTTTCCCTTTTAACTTATCTCCTCCAGGACCAAAAGCCCAACCATAGGTTAAAACTTCATCCATCCATTTTTTTAATAAAAAAGGTGTATTGAACCAGTGTAACGGAAATTGAATAATAATACTATCATGATTTAATAGTAATTCTTGTTCTTTTTCTACGTCTATATTTAAATCTGGATACTCATTATATAGTTGATGAATAGTTACTTTATCATTGTACTGTTCTAGCTCGTTTATCCAAGACTTGTTAACTTTTGATTCGTCAATATTTGGATGTGTTACAATTACTAAGTGTTTCATTATTTTATATTTACTTGTTTTAACACTACAAAAATATGTATATTTGGTATACAAAAGTAACTACTATACCTTAGTATACCAGTATACAAAAGTATACCTATTAAATACAACATGGAAACAAGTACTCAAATAGAAGAGCTTAAAAGATGCTCTGTTCAATATGTATTAGCTTTAAGAGATACTCTAAACGTAATAAGTGGAAAATGGAAGCTATCTATTATTGGAAGCCTTTTATATAGAAAAATGCGTTTCAAAGAACTACAACGAAATATAGGAAAGATTTCTCCAAGAATGTTGTCTAAAGAGTTAAAAGATCTAGAAGCTAACGGAATTATCAAACGCACCATTTACGATACAACTCCTGTTACTGTAGAATATGAATTAACAGAATCTGGAATGCGTTTACAAACTGCTTTGGATGTTATGGTTACTTGGGGTATTGAACATCGTGAAATGACATTGAAATAAATAGAAGCTTTAGAGTTAGTTTCTATAATTTGCTTTCATAGCCATTGTAAAATCTACCTGTATACCTATT
>NZ_JAPEHZ010000084.1 GCF_028823685.1 Tenacibaculum sp. L6
AAGGAAAAATTTGTCAAAAAGATTTCTTAAAACTCCAGTCTCATTTTCTAGATTGTTAATGAATCCTCTTTCAGATGGGATTAGTACGAATTGAATTTCGCTATGTAATGATTTAAGTTCTTCTTCTGTTAAAACTTTAAATTTTTTATTTACATCAAGAACGAAATAATCAAGTTTTTTCCTTTTTTTATTATACTCTTGTTTAATTTTTACTACATCATTTATCAAATAATTTGTAAATATTGAGTTTTGTGAAATGTTAGAAAATGAAATGATAATTCTTGGAACAGAATAAGAAGTGCTAAATAAATTTGTACCATCATTGTAAAACCTGAGCTCTAAGTTAGGGTTGAAAAAAGAATTTAACGCTCTCATTATTCCAGATTTTCCAGAATTATTTTGACCGACAATCGCATTGAGATTGGTTAAATTAAATTCTCCTTTTTCAATAGAACGAAACTTTGAAATTTCGACCTTATTAATTTTCATAGATTATATTGGTTTAATGCTGTACAACTTGTTATATGTCAAACTTTAGTTCTCTTATCCCGACAATAGGATGGGATATAATGAAGTTTAGCAATTTTATTGTTTTCTCAAATATATACAAAAAATCCCGAGTTAATTAACTCGGGATTTTTTGATTTTATGTTGTTTGCGATTAGTAGCTTACGTAATCAACAATTTCTAATCCGTAACCAATCATACCTACACGTTTGGTTTGTTTGGTGTTAGAAACTAAACGTAGTTTATGTATGTGTAAATCGTGTAAAATTTGAGCACCAATACCAAAATCTTTGTTATCCATTACCACATTCGGAGCTTTCATTTCTCCTTTCGCTTGGTTTTCTTTCAACACACGAAGTCTGTTTAATAAGTTTAACGCTTGCATTTGTTGGTTAATGAATAAGATAGCACCTCTACCTTCATCATTAATAACCTTAAACATTTGGTCTAACTTTTTATCAGCATTGTTGGTAAGTGTACCTAAAATATCGTTGTTAACTAAAGTAGAGTTTACACGAGTTAAAATAGGTTCGTTCTTACTCCAAGTACCTCTGGTTAAAGCAATATGAACTTGGTTGTTAGTCGTTTGTTGGTAAGCGCGTAAACGGAAGTCACCAAAACGAGTTTGAATATTAAAGTCTTCTTTCTTTTCAATTAAAGAATCATGCTCCATTCTATATGCTACTAAATCTTCAATAGAAACAATTTTCAAATCGAATTTTTTAGCAACTTCTAATAGTTGAGGTAAGCGCGCCATGGTACCGTCTTCATTCATGATTTCAACGATAACTCCAGCAGGTTGTAAACCAGCCAAACGAGCAAAATCGATAGCAGCTTCTGTGTGTCCTGTTCTACGTAAAACACCACCGTTTTTAGCTTTTAGTGGGAAAATATGTCCAGGTCTAGCTAAATCGAAAGGTTTTGTATCTGGATTTATTAAGGCTTCGATAGTTTTAGCTCTATCAGAAGCAGAGATACCAGTAGTAACTCCATTTCCGCGTAAATCTACAGAAACGGTAAAAGCAGTTTCCATAGGGTCGGTATTGTTGCTAACCATCATACCTAATTCTAATTCTTTACAGCGAGTTTCGGTAAGTGGCGTACAAATAAGTCCACGACCATGGGTTGCCATAAAGTTGATCATTTCTGGAGTAATTTTTTCAGCAGCGGCCAAAAAGTCACCTTCATTTTCACGATCTTCATCATCAACAACGATAATAACTTTACCGTTTTTGATGTCTTCTATAGCTTCTTCAATTGTATTTAATTGAATATTCGTTGATGCTTGTGTTGTCATTATTTTGTTGTTTTCTCTTTTTTAGAGAATATGTTTTTAAAAGAGTTTCGTATTGGAGCCAAAAAGCTGTTAATATCGAACAATCCTTTATCTTTAGTTGCTCTAAGTGTTAAAGTTACCGCCAAAGGTAGCATTAAAAATACACTTAGCCAAGAACCGACAATTGCTGTTAGCGAGCTTTCTTCTGCTAAATTTCTACCAAAGGTATTCGAGAAAAAGTACAGAACATAAATGGCAATGGCTAAAATCATGGGTAAGCCCATACCACCTTTTCTAATGATAGATCCTAATGGAGCTCCGATAAAGAAAAGTAGTAAACACGAAAGAGAAAAAGCAACCCTGTTGTAAAATTCAATGTCGTATAAGTTTAAATATTTACGTCTGTTTTTTAAGGTTTCTTTATAATCTTTATTGTTGTTTATTGTACGTTCTAATTTTGAAGTTGCTGTGATAAGCACATTTTGTTTTTCTCTTAAATCAAAATTATCAAGAATATCTGACGATAGTTTTTTGTTCATTAACGAATCAGGGTATTGATGTAAGTCTTCTACATCAACGCCTAAAAATAGGTTTTTAGCTCTACTGGCAACATAGTCATGGTAATTTTGTTTCATCGTTGGCAACGTGTCTTTTAACTGAGCCAAACTTAACATGTTGTACTGCGTTTTATACTTTTCTTCTTCAAGATCGTCATCACTAAAAGAAGAAATATCGATATTGATGGTATATTCATCAAAATCGGCATAAGATGCAGGCATTTTTTCTCGTTCTTTAAAAGAAGCACCGTTTTTTATATGGTGTTCAAAAAAATGACCATCATACAAAACTAAGGTCATGTAACGACTTCCTTCTTCCGAAAGAATTTCACCTTTTTTTGCTGTAATAATTTTATTGTTTCCTCTTTTAGAAGATAAATCATAAATCATTACCTCTTTTAACAGGTTGTCTTCTTCTCCGTATTTTTCTTTAAACTTTATTTGAAAGTTAGGAAGCTCTGTATTAAAACCTCCAGCAACTAGTGCAATGGCAGGTTGTTTTTTCTTAATATTTACCTTCATGTTTAGCTGTTTTAGCATGGCATAAGGGTATACGTAATTAAGAAATAAGAAGTTAATTCCGCTTAAAAAAATGGCAAGAAAAACAACTGGACGCACCATTCGTTGTAAAGAAACACCAGCAGATTTTGCCGCAGCAAATTCATAGTTTTCTGATAAACTACCTAGTGTCATAATAGAAGAAAGTAACACTCCAATAGGTAGGGCTTGTGGGGTAACAATTAGCGTGGTATACCAAAGAAATTTTAAAATGATATCAACGCTAAGACCTTTTCCTGCAAAGTTGTCAAAAACTAACCACAACGCTTGCATTACCAGTACAAATAAGATGATAAAGAAGGTTGCTAAAAAAGGTATTAAAAATCTTTTTAAGATATATCTGTCTAATGTTTTCACAGATGCAAAGGTAGTAGGTTAGTGGCATATAAACACAAAAGTTTTGTTAATGATTTTATGAGTAAATCGGTAACAAAACTTTTGTGTATTTTTTAGTCGATATAGTAGCCTTGTTTAGCGTACTTAGTTCTATCGAAAGAGAAAAGTTTTTCTGAAATTGGTTGGTTGCTCTTAAATTTGGTAATTGTAAACGTAGTTTCAGCACCGTTAGCACCTATTTGAGTAAGTTTGTAAATGTGCTTTGTTTTTGCGTCAATTCCTAACTCTACTTTTACGATATCAGAATTGCTGTCAATAGGAGTTAAGTTGATGTATTGAACATTTCTTCCATTACTATTTTTTAAAGCGCCCATAGTGTAGTTATATCCTTCTTTGTAAAAAGTCAATAATTTAGAAGGATAGATGAATCCGTCTTCTTCTTCAATATTACCATTAGTAATTGTAACTTCTTTTTCATCTTGATTGATAACCACTAACTTTTTTCCGTCAAAAATAAACGTGTTTCCTAAGTAATCTAAGTTGTATTTTTCGCCAGATAGGGTTATTTCTCCTCTAATTGGCGGGTCGTTGGTAATACCTGCAGCTTTGTTTACTAATGATGAGTTAAAACCTATCACCATGTTTTTATAAGCTCCCATTTTAGAAGATACTTCATCAAGCAGTTTTTTTGCTTCTGAAGATTTCGATTGTCCCATAGCACTAACGCTAATACATAATCCAATAAATAATAATCCTATTTTTTTCATCGTCTTTCTAATTTCCACTTTCGGAATAGTTTATAATTATTAATTCTTTTCGTTTTCTAATAATTGCTCTAGAGCAATTAGATCGGTAACTAAAACTTGTCTTGCTTTACTACCTTCAAAAGGACCCACAATACCTGCGGCTTCTAACTGATCTATCAATCTACCAGCGCGGTTGTATCCTAACTTTAATTTACGTTGCAATAAGGATGCCGAACCTTGTTGCGCAGTCACAATTATTTCAGCAGCGTCGTTAAATAATTTGTCTCTGTCTGAAATATCAATATCAAGATTTGTGCCACCTTCTTCACCTACATATTCAGGTAATAAATACGCTTCAGGATAAGCACGCTGAGAACCAATAAAATCGGTAATTTTTTCTACTTCAGGAGTGTCAACAAAAGCACATTGAATACGAGTGATGTCATTTCCTGCGGAATATAATAAATCTCCTCGACCAATTAATTGATCAGCACCAGGAGCATCTAAAATTGTTCTGGAATCAATTTTTGAAGTTACTCTAAAGGCAATTCTTGAAGGGAAATTCGCTTTGATAATACCCGTAATTACGTTTACCGACGGACGCTGCGTAGCTACAATTAAATGAATACCAATCGCACGGGCTAATTGTGCTAAACGAGCAATAGGAGTTTCTACTTCTTTACCAGCAGTCATAATTAAATCAGCAAATTCATCGATTACTAACACGATATAAGGTAAAAATCGATGTCCGTTTTCAGGATTCAATTTACGAGCCTTGAATTTTGCATTGTATTCTTTGATGTTACGAACCATTGCTTCTTTTAACAAGTCGTAACGGTTATCCATTTCAATACATAACGAATTTAAAGTGTTAACAACCTTCGTTGTATCGGTAATAATAGCATCAGATTCATCAGGTAACTTTGCTAAATAATGACGCTCTATTTTGTTGAATAATGTTAATTCTACTTTTTTAGGATCGACCAATACAAATTTTACTTCCGCAGGATGCTTTTTGTATAAAAGGGATGTAAGAATAGCATTCAATCCAACCGATTTACCTTGTCCCGTAGCACCTGCCATTAGTAAGTGAGGCATTTTTGCTAAATCGACAATAAAGGTTTCGTTAGAAATTGTTTTTCCTAAAGCAATAGGAAGTTGCATTGGTGATTCTTGGAATTTCTTAGAGGCAATTACCGAATGCATAGAAACGATGGTTGCCTTTTTATTAGGAACTTCAATACCAATAGTTCCTTTTCCTGGAATTGGAGCAACTATACGAATTCCTAAAGCAGAAAGCGATAGGGCGATATCGTCCTCTAAATTCTTAATTTTTGAAATACGTACACCTGCTTCTGGTACGATTTCGTATAAAGTAATTGTTGGTCCAACCGTAGCTTTAATTTGAGCAATACCAATTTTGTAGTTTTTTAGGGTCTCTACAATTTGGTTTTTATTGGCTTCTAATTCGGTAGGATCAACAGAGATACTCTCGTTATATTCTTTAAGTAAGTTGAAGGTTGGAAACTTGAAGTTTCCTAGTTCTAGCGTAGGATCAAATTCACCAAAATCTTTTATTAATTGATCCGATAAGTTTTCGGTAACACTTTTTTCTTCTGCAATTTTTTCAATAGCAACTTCAACTTCGTTTTTACTGTCTTCTGCAATATTAAGACTAGGTTCTTTTGTTTGGTGAACGTTTAAAGGAATATCTTCTGTTTCCTTTGTATTATTTACATCAGAATAGTTAGAAATTGTAGGTTGTAAATTTTCTACTGATAATTCAAAGTCTGATTTATTGGCTGTTTTAGGTTTTTCAACTTCAGAAGTAGTCTCTTCAATAATTGTTGAATCCTCTATAATTGTAGTATCATCTTGAACTACGGTAGTTCTTTCGTTAAAAATAGCTTTACTTTTCTCTTTTTGGCTTTTTACTTTTTCGCTAATTGCTTCAGGTGTAATGCTAAAACGAATGATTAAATAAGCTACTAAAAAGAATAATAATAAAATGGTTAAACCAGTTTTACCTAAAAATGTTTGTAAATATTCGTTCAATTCAAAACCGATAACTCCAGATAACAAGGCGTTTTCTTTTTCTACAAATCCTAGTGAAGTAGAAATCCAAAGCATGATTAAAACACCCCAGTTCCAAGAGATAATGATACGCTTTAAGTTAGATTGAAGTAAAATACGAGCACCAGTTAAAAATAAGGTTATAGGAATTAGAAAAGCTCCTAAACCAAAACCTTTATACACAAAAAAGTTACTCAATTTAGCACCAATTTTACCTAGCAGATTTTTTGTTTGAACAGTTCTGTCTGCAAACTGGGTTAAAGTACTTTGATCTTCTTGCCACGAAAAGAAAAAAGAAATAAAAGCAACAGTTAAAAAGATAGAAAACAGTAATAGAAAAAAACCAAGAATTGTTTGGTTTTGTCTATTTGAAAAAAAGGTACCTATTCTTTTAAAAATAGATTTTCTAGGTTGTTTTTTTTGAACAGTTGTCTTTTTTTTTGCCATGTATTTTTGTTAGAAATAAATTGAACGCTACAATATAGCTATTATTTTAGGAAGGTAAATTATCCCCGCGATAATTAATGAAGTTATAGCAGCAAAGGTAGGAGCACCAGCAGCTATGTCTTTTATAAAGCCTATTTTTTCATGATAATCGGGGTGTATAAAATCAGCGACCTCTTCAATAGCAGTGTTTAAAGCTTCTGCAACCAAAACGAGTCCAATAACTAAACATTGAATCATCCATTCTGTTGCAGAAATATGAAAATAAAAACCCAAGATAGTAGCAATCACAGCAAATATAAGCTGTGTTTTAATACTATCTTCTGTGGTAATTAATAACCACATTCCTTTTACAGCAAATTTAATACTACGCAGGCGTCCTTTTAAAAAGCCGTCATTGGGGTTTTTCATAGTAAATTACAATGCTTTTAAAGCGGCTTCGTAATTAGGCTCGTCAACAGTTTCGTTTACTTGTTCTGTATAAGTTACATTACCATTTTCATCAATAATAACAATGCTACGAGAATGCAAACCAGCTAAAGGACCTGTAGTAATTTCTAAACCATAATCTTTACCAAATTGACCATCGGCAAAATCAGATAACATAATTACGTTTTCAATGCCTTCAGCACCACAAAAACGACCTTGAGCAAAAGGTAAATCTCTAGAAATACATAAAACTTTGGTGTTTTCTAAGTTAGCAGCCTTTTTATTAAACTCTCTTACAGATGTTGCACAAGTACCTGTGTCTACGCTAGGGAAAATATTTAAAATTAATTTAGAACCATTAAAATCACCTAAGTTCTTAACAGATAAATCAGTTGCAACTAATGAAAAATCAGTAGCTTTAGTTCCGTTTTTAGGTAGGTTTCCTATTGTTTCAATTGAATTTCCTTTTAGTGTTATTGAAGCCATTTTATTTGAGTTTTAATGAAAATCAAAGGTAGTTAAATAAATTAAAAAATGAAGAAGATAAAGTTAGAGCGCTTTTAAAAAACTTATCTTCGCAGCTTGAAAAAAGGATAGAAATTGAATTTACAACAATATACTTCGGAGTTTAAATATAACTTGAAACTTGCAGCACCTGTAATGCTAGGAATGCTAGGGCATACATTTGTAAGTTTTATAGATAATATTATGGTGGGGCAACTAGGAACAGCTGAATTAGCAGCGGTTTCATTAGGGAATAGTTTTATGTTCATCGCAATGTCGTTAGGTATTGGGTTTTCTACCGCTATAACACCTTTAATTGCTGAAGCTGATTCGTCAAACAATTTTGATCAGGCAAAATCGGCTTTTAAACATGGACTTTTTCTGTGTACTATGATGGGAATTATTCTGTTTTTAGCAGTGTTCATTTCCAAACCTTTAATGTATTTAATGAAACAACCAATAGAGGTGGTTGAGTTGGCGATACCATATTTAGATTTGGTGGCTTTTTCATTAATACCCATGATTGTTTTTCAGGCATTTAAACAATTCAGTGATGGAATGTCGATGACGCGTTATCCGATGTATGCGACATTAATAGCCAACGTGTTAAATGTATTGTTGAACTATTTATTAATCTACGGAAAGTTTGGTTTTCCGGAGTTAGGAATTGTAGGTGCAGCTTACGGAACCTTGCTATCAAGATTTGTAATGGTAGTCTATTTGTGGTGGTTGTTAAGTAAAATGGAACGTTCAAAACGTTTGGTAACGAATATTAAGTTTTTTGTATTGGATACGTTAATGCTTCGAAAAATCATCAACTTAGGTACACCTAGTGCTATGCAAATGTTTTTTGAAGTAGCTATTTTTACTGCTGCTGTTTGGTTAAGTGGGTTGTTAGGAAAGAATCCGCAAGCAGCGAATCAAATTGCATTGAACTTATCTTCAATGACCTTTATGGTAGCAACAGGATTAAGTGTAGCCTCAATGATTCGAGTAGGAAATCAGAAAGGATTACAAGATTATAAAGAGTTGAGAAGAATAGCGTTTTCTATATTTTTCTTAGGAACGATTTTAGCAGTTGT
>NZ_JAPEHZ010000085.1 GCF_028823685.1 Tenacibaculum sp. L6
TACTTCTTTATAAACTTGCTCTGATGCTTTAAGTGCAGTATTTGCTAAGTCGTTTAACCCTTCATTATTAGCTTTTAAGTCACCTTCAAAAAACTGATCATTTAACGAATCGTAACTATAAGTCGCTAAAGTAGGATTATACGTTTTGGTTTTTATTTGTAGCTCTTTTAAATCTTTACTGTATTCTAACTCTATTGGTTTTTGACCTTCAGATTCAGGCTTTCCAAAAATAACGTCTACCCCATCAAAGTAAAACCATTCATTATATTGATATGCTAATCGTTGAAGGTATTTATAGTCGCTCTCTGCGTATTGACATTGGTAAGGGATTACTGCAGTGTATGATGGACTAATCTTATTTTTGATAGCAGTAGCATCTACTATTTCTGTGACGATACTTCCTAAGTCTTTTTCTAACCAAGACTTTTGTTGTTTTCCATTTTCTAACAAAACTGTTTGAGATAACCCTTTAAGTATTAATTCGCCGTGTAATCCTATCTCATTATGACGCATTGATACATCTAACACAACTCCTACAAAAGCTTTTCCAGAAACATTGGTGGTAAGTTGTTTACCTAACCATTCTTTTGATTTATCTAGTGTGTAGCTTCCTGCTTCTTCTACCGTTTCTATATCTACTACAACTTCAAAAGTATGATGCTTGTATAAAAATTGGTTAATTGTAATTGTTTTATAGCTCTTCACAAAATTGCCGTCGATGGTAATTTGCTTATCTAAAGCTTCTTCTTTTATCTTATGCATGGGGGTATTTTTTCTTTTAATGATAGTTACATATAAAAATAACTATCAACACTTTTTTTTGAACAAAAAAAGACCTTCTTTCTTTAAAAAGAGAAGGTCTTTAATAAATAAATTATATAAAACTAAAAGTTATTTAGTCCTTCTCATTAAGCTACTGGCCAACGGTTATCTAAGTTAGCATTACCAATAAGTAATTCTTCAGCAGAGAAAGTAACTGTTAATTTCATTGGAATTTCGTTGTTTACATCTAAATCTTCTTTAAAATAAACGATGTAAGCGTTTTTGAATTCCACTTCTTTCATTTTTGAATCTTCATCAGTTTTCTTGAAAACAATTTTTCCATCTACAGACTTAAATTGGCTATTTACCATTGCCTCAATTACTGATGTATCTGATGTAGACTCGATAGTTAAAGTAACTCTTCCTCCATTTACACTTGAAGATGGTTTACCTTTTGTATCTGTGTTTCTGTTTAAGCTGTACTCAGCTTGTAATACGTCGAATTCTTTTCCTGCGAATTCGAAACTTGCTCTAAATGATCCCATAGTTTCTTTTTTTTGGGTTAAATAATTAAATTAAAATACTTTTTAGAGCTTTCTCCATAAAAAAAAGAGAAAGCTTTAAACAATATAAAACCTTCTCTTTTTTTATTTTTTGGCGCCATTCTATAAGAAGAAAGAAGATAACAAATATTGCCTTATGTGGTGTAAAAGTAAATTATAGTTTTCTCACATCCTAATTTTAATGTAAAAAAATTGTTACTTTTTTAAAATTATTTTTTTTGAGAAGACTTAACAATCTTAGCTAAACAAAGACTACTACTGATTAAATTGATTTTACGTTCTTTAAAATTATTGGGCTTTTGAAAAGTGTTTTATTTTAAACCCCATATTTTCATACAAAGTAATGAGTTCGTCTTTATCATTATAATCTTTAATATCTTTTACTTTCCAACTAACTTTTTCTTTTGTAGTTTCATCAACAAGGTTAAATAAATGCATCATTGCAACTTCTTCAAGTCCTTTTTCTTTTCCATTTCTATCTTGTAAAAAAACCTCTTTACTTCTCATTTTATCCCACATCTTCACCCATAATCCAGATTCTTTAACTGAGGGCGTGTTCATTGTGTCAATATCAAAAACTTCTATTTCATTTTCTTTAGAATTTATTGCTACTAATACTGCCACCCCTTTATTAGTTGTTTCTATTACACATTTTGCTCCCTCACCAACTCGTTCATCTAATAAATACTTAACTTTTTTTAAACGGTTTCTTTCTAGCTCTATTCCTTGTTCTTTCTTTTTTAATTCTTTTAATTTTTTTCTAAATATCAGTTTAAAAATCATACATATAAATTTAATTGAAAAACTGCTACTAACACGTTTATAATTATAATGAAGAAAGAGTTGTATTAAATTTTAATTTGGTTACTACCATATTGTAATTTTGTAGTAGCTCTTTTTTCTTCTTCAAAATATAAGAATGTTAGATTTATCCTTTCTTTTTTAGCAGTTAAGCAAAAGTAGTAAGTTTTTTATATTGACTGACAGTAATTACTAATAATATACTTATGTAAGAAGTAAAGAGATTAAAGTTTAGCAACTAATTACAATGGTTCACCTCAGCAAAAACTAATCTTGCAGTATTGTTACCTCAGTTTTTTTTAATATCCAGAGGTAATTTTTGTTCCATCATAATACACTTTTACAGAGTTATCATTACTTTCTTCTAAGTATGCCTTATCATTTTTACAAAAGCTATTAGAAAATAGTTTTATTTACCCTTCAAAACCTCACAGTCACGAGTTTCTAGTTTACTCAATTCTTTTTTAGTTATAAAAAATGTATTGATTTGAAAATCTTCTATTTCTTGAAAATTTATATTTAACACATAATTATAAATCGGAACTTCTTATGTTTTAGCTATAAATAATCTTATTTTTTTATTTTATTAAAATAACCTTGGGTATCTATTTTATACTTATTTATATATGTTACTTTTTCAATTTCTTTTTCTTCTTCTATATCGTAACAAGATTGTTCATCAATGGTTGTAATTGTATAATCTTTATCAATTTCAAAGCTTCTATCCCATCCACATTCATAATTCCTTCCTCCCACAACTATAAGTTTATCAACAGTTTTGTTATTATTATCTATAGTCTGTAACTCAAAATATGGTAAATAATAATCTTGTTCTTTATTTGAATAAATAAAGAAAAGTACTTTATACTTATTTTTATCTGGAAACCTCTTATAAAAATATCCTTTTCCTTTATAAGGATAACTATCTTCCTCTTTAGCGTATAAATCCTCTTTTAATTTAAACTCAGTTTTATCCGAGAATAAAAAATTCAACTCCGATTTCTCACTTATTTCATTTTTCTGCTTTAAGCTATCAGTAAGAGCAAATAAAAAATCATTATTATAGTCATACGAATACGTATAAGGTAACTTTTTAATAGAAACAGTATCCCAGTTAAATACTTGTATACTTTCTGCTGAAGAAGCTTGAACAAGCTTTTTTTCGTTATCCTTAGACATTTTACAACTTATTAAAAACAAAGTAGATGTAAAAAATATTATTAAATTGTAGGCTTCGTTTTTTATCATTTTTTTAGTCTCTATTACCATATATCATCATCTCAATTAGCACCATTAAACCTAATAAATCTTATAATCAAAATTTCCACTGCCCAAATAATAACATTAATAGATATATTTCAATTAATTTGAAAGCCTTAAACTTAGCTAAGAGAATTTAACTTTTATATATTCTGAAAAGATATAACTAACTTATTCTTTCTAAGACTTGACTTGGTATTTTACTTTCTTTATTTTTAGCTTTCATTTGTTCGATATAAATTTTATATGCTTGTTTAGCTTCCTCTTTTTTGCCTAAGCTCCAATATGCATCTCCTAAATTGATATATGCAACTGTCCTATTTGGAAACTCTTTTATAATTACTTCAAGAATATAAACGGCTTCTTCATATAGGCCAGATTGCTCAAGAAAATAACCTATATCATTATATTTAGATAAATTCCCCTCAGACACATCAATATTGTTTATAATAAAGGCTAAAACTATTTCATTTGATATACTACTCAGAGTGCTTTTTTCATTTCTAGCTTTTTTTATTTTTTCATAGTACTCTTCTATATTTGGAATCTTATACTCTTGAAAACCTGAAAACTTATAAATTTCGTTATATTCATCTTTTTGTGGTAAAATTCCATTATAATTTGACAAATTTAGGTGTGGAAATGAATAATAAAAAAGCCCTAGCTCATTCCTTGAAGAAGTTTGAATATATACTTTATCTATACTAAATTTTGAAAGTGAATCTTTTTCAAAAAGATGAATTATTTTTTGATAACTATTTCCTATCTCTTCTATAAAAATTACCTTAAAACTTTCTTTACCACACTCTACATCTATAGTGTTTAATTCTCCATATTCATCTAAGTCTATTTTTTTTTTCTAAACTAGAATTATCTGTTTTAACACTCAAATATATTTTATCATTATCATCTTCTAATAATGATATTTCAACATTACTCCCACTAACATTACAAATTTTCTTTATTGTTTTTTTTTCTTGTTTTTTACAACTAACTATAAAAACTAATAGAATTAGAGTAAGTATTTTATTTCTCATTTTCTTTTTTTCAAAACTCATACATTTCTGTTTTATTATACACAGATACATACTATTAATTAACCAGCTGCCCCCATACCTTCCAATAAAATCTCTCCCGCTTTTGTTTTAATAAAATAAAAAATCAATGTGCTTTCACTAGAGTATTCTTCTCCATCATCTATAATCTTAACCATATAATTATAATAAACGGGTAATAGGTTACAGTCAACATCATCTTCTTTTATTTCAAAGGTTGGCTTAACATCATTTTTTAAAGCCTGTTCAAAAAGTTCATTGGGAAACTTTTCAAATGTTTCTATGTAATTTTCAGATAAGTATTCAGACATATCCTTTTTTAAATATTCTTTACTAAATTTTAGCAAAAGAGAAGATATTTTTACACTATCCTTACTTTGAAAACAACCTGAATTATTCTTATTTGTTTTTCTTTCGATAGAACTTTCTATTTCAACTTGTTTTGAAGTTTTAACTTCTATAGTCTCTTTTCCTTTCTTTCCACAAGAAAAAAATGTAAAAATCAAAATTAACAATAGGTGTTTCATAATGAATTTAACTTTTCTAAATCAATGGACATTCTAAACTATTAACATCTACCTGTCCTTTAAAAGCAAACTTAAAGTCTCAATAAAATATCTTTCTTTTGTAGCTTCTTTTACTTCACTATTTAGTATATCATTTATTAGTTCTTCTTTCTCTGCATCATTTTCAAAAAATTTAGGTATGCTAATTTGAGTATCCTCACTTTTTAAACTCTTCCAAAAAAATATTTTTAGGTCATCAGGTTCTTCTCCATCACAACTATCCAGAATACTAAATATTAAACTATTATTAATTATTTTTGGATTTATCAGTTCTATATCACATAAAATACTTTGGTTTGAAAACTCTATTTTGTCAATTACTTTTTCCTTTTTTAAAATTAAAACATCTATATATTTCTCAAAATTTCCATCTCCTAATTCTCCTTCTTTATCTATAGTAAAAACAACTGACTGTTCTTGATCAATTATTAGTTTTTTAACCACATTATTTTCATCATATACTACCTCCTGTTCTTTCACTTCCTGAGAATTATATTGTGAATCTATTACATTTAATTCTTTGTTTTTTTTATTCTCCTTACTTACATTGCATGAAAGCAGAAACACAAAAACATTAACGAGTAGAAGAAAGTGACTCAAAGCCTTCATTTGTCGATTTAATTTCATCATATTTATAATCTTTTTCAGTTGGTTTATAATTATTTGGTATTCTAACATAGTCAATATGTGATTTCTTATATTTTCCTATACATACTTTTCCATTTGTTGTTTTATCTCCCCCTGTTTGATTCCCTCCTAAAAGATAAAAATTTTTGTCATCTACTTTGACTATAAAACCAACATGTCCTGCTTTATTATCATTTTTACCCCAATCAATAACAGCTAACGCCCCATACATAGGTTTATCTTTTGAGTCAGCATTTCCCCAATTTTTCCAATTAGTAGCTTTTGCTGTAATTTTACCTGAGTATTCAGGTGTTTGAGTAAATACCCAACAAGCAAAAGAAGAGCACCATGGCCAATTCTTATCGTCTGTAATTTTTACTGTTTGACCTTTTTTGTTTTTATAATCTTTAACTCCAGCAGATTTATGATACTCCAAAATTCTTGAATTATGTTTTTCTCCTGCTATCTCTTCTACTCCTAATTCCTTGTACGCTATCTCCATCCATGGAGCTCTTTCATCTTTCTCCAACTCAAACCACTTATCATCCATATCTAGCCAATAGTTAGGTGTATTTCGCTTGTCTGGTTCTCCTTCTTTATCTGGATTTTTGCCATTGTATACTACTTTTACATTGTTAGGACTGTGAGCATCTATCAATAAATACATAAATGCCTTTTTCCCTTTCAGTTTATCCAATGCTTCTCTTTCCTTCTTCGTATCTTTTCCGCCTAACGTAATTTTAAAAATTGCCCAATCTTTAAAATCAGTTTTGTTGGTAATTTTATCATCTTTTGCATAGGCTCCTACAATTGCTTCGGGTCTTGTCAATTCTTTACCTTCATGCTGTAACATTAAACCTTTTTCTTCAGTTTCTAACTTCATTTCCTCAGCCTTTCCTTGTTTAACATTCAACCATATTTTTTTATTTGACAAGTTAGATGTTTTTACAACTACATAAACTTCATCGCCTAAATTTGCTGACTTTAACTTTTTAAAAGTCACTTTATTTCCTATTTTTTCTTTTTTAGGTTGTGAGCCAATATTTAGAGTTTTTCCTACATAAATTGTATCGCTGGTTAAGTCATTGTCTGCTTTTATTTTTGCTATTTTACTTAATGAATCCTGAACTACTAATTTTATAAGTTTCTTTTTTTACTTTTGGAGTATCTCTTTCTCCTATTATTTCTCCTTCTTCATCTAATAACAGCCAATTTTCTTTTATTTTATCTATTATTATCTCAGATAATTTATCATTAAATATAAAATCGTACTTTAAAACCAATTCAAAACTAAAACGATTATAAACAATTAAATTTCTATTTTTTTTCTATTACTCCTTTTTTATTTATTTTGTAAGAAGTCTTTATAGTATCTTTTTTCAAAACTTGCTGAGTTTCTAAATTTTCTACTACTGAAACTTTAAATACATCTAAATCCAGAGATTTTTTAAACAAATAATAATCAGAATACTCATACTTCTCTACATTACCATCAGGAGCAGTATTGTAATACACTAATAACTTAGAAAGTTGCTTACCTTGATTATCTAACGTTACTATATATTCATCATAATTTCCAAAATCATAATATGAAAATAAAACAAGTACAGAAAATTCATTGCTTTTAACAATGATCTTAAAATCATTATCAGAATGGTAATCCTCCAATTCTATTTTTATTTTATCCTCATCTAATGGAATTGCATCATCATTGTTAATTTGAAAATATGGCAATTGTTCTGACGTACCTTCTTGTTGAATAGACGTATCTTCTACTTTTACATCACTTTGTTTATTTAACTCAACATCTTCTTTGTCAATACTTCCTTCCTTTGTTTCTGAATTCCTACAATTTAACAGTACAACAGACAGTAAACTAATAATTAAAACCTTAAATAATTTCATTCGTTATATCTTTTTTTGATTTTATAAAAAACTTATCCTTCAGATATTTTAACTCAAAATTACGAACATCAAAATGCACCCATGTAGTTGCAATAAATTCTCTACCTATTCTATCTTTAGTACTAGGCTCTAGTGAAAATTTATTTTTTCCACTCCAACGTAATTGAGCTCCTGACTTATCTTTCATTATTTTTCTTACTTTATCACAATTAGCCTCTGTAGATATGGTATTATCCGATTTATAAAAGTGTATATCTAACGCCTTACCCATATGATTTGTTGATCTTCTCTTGTGATTTTTGTTATCTTGATGACATCTATATCCTGAAGATACTTTTCCAAACTTTAAATTATAATTAGAATAATCATCGTGTTTTAAGTAAAAAAGAGTCGCCTTTAATGTCCAAAATAAAGTCCTATGAATTCCTGGATACTCATATTTTCTTTTTTTCTCAAGTATACTAGACGACTGCTTCTGTTCAGGGTAAAGCCCCTTACCATAACCATCACACGTACCACATGGACATTTAGTTTTATTAAATGGTATATCAAACTCTTTTCCGATTTTTTTTTATAGCTTCTAATGTTTTAGATTCAACTATACCTGTTGGTTCAATTTCCATATAGTCCTTTTGAAACTGTTTAACCATTCTCACTGTCCTATCTGTAAATTTTTCATCAGGAACACCCCCCAAAACCAGCTAAACGAATATTTATTTCTTGGACCTCTTTACCTTTATCTCCCTTTTTGTAAACTTTTGTTCCAGAAAATTCAAACCAATTACCATCACCATGATACCAAAGATTCGGCCTATTATCAACCACTTCTTCGTATTGTACTTCAAACCAATTTTGATTTTCAGGCTCTGCACCTACAACCATAAACAGCTTCGT
>NZ_JAPEHZ010000086.1 GCF_028823685.1 Tenacibaculum sp. L6
TAACTACAATTAATTCTTTATCATCCTGAAAATGATAGATTTGCTTTTGTAGCTTTTTCCATTGTTGACGCCAAGAAAGACCATATTCCTTAACCTCGTGAGGAAATGACATATTGTGTTTATCTCTCGAATAAAAAGCATTTTCAGATGGTTGATTTGCGAGGATTTTATCTGCAATATTTTCCACTAACGTTTGGAGAACAACAGCATCACTCGGTTGTGGTATTACTAAATGTCTGCAAACACCAAATTTCTTTTCTATTCGGTAAATTAAAGGCTGAGAAACTTTATAAGTTCCATTTAGGATTTCATTCCTTATCGCTAATGCTCTTTCCTCGATGTTGAAGTTGAAATCGTAATGGTCGTATAAATCTTTTAAATCAAGACTTCTAAGCTGATTTTTCACAATTTTTCTCCAGACATCTGTTAGCTTCTTCTTTTCAAATATTTTTGATAGAGTTGTTTTTCTTAATTTATTGAACCTTTCTGTTTGCATTTATTGTACTCAGCTTGTTGCCAACTCGTTATATGCCATGCTTTAGTTGTTTTATCCGGAGAATAGTGTGGGATATTAAAGTTTTAGCAATTTTTTTATTCTCTCAAATATAACAAAATCAATAAACTATCTAAGTGAAAGTTTTTACAAACTTATTCACAGTTTTTGCTAATTTCGCCGCTTAAAATTATTTGTATGATTACGGTAGATCAATTAACGGTTGAGTTTAGTGGTAACACCTTGTTTAGCGACGTATCGTTTGTAATAAACGAAAATGATAAAATAGCCTTAATGGGTAAAAATGGCGCAGGAAAATCCACCATGATGAAAATTATTGCGGGAGTTTCTAATCCTACCAAAGGAGGGGTTCGCAGTCCGAAAGATACCGTAATCGCTTATTTACCTCAGCACTTGTTAATGGAAGACAATTGCACGGTAAAAGAAGAGGCTTCTAAAGCTTTTGAATCGGTTTTTGCGATGAAAGCCGAAATGGAAGATCTGAACAAACAACTAGAAACTCGTACCGATTACGAATCGGATGATTATATGAAAATCATCGAACGTGTATCGGATTTAGGTGAAAAATACTACGCGTTAGAGGAAGTAAACTACGAAGCAGAAGTAGAAAAAGCCTTAAAAGGGTTAGGATTTAAGCAAGAAGATTTTGAGAGAGCAACCTCTGAGTTTAGTGGAGGTTGGCGTATGCGTATTGAGTTGGCGAAAATCTTACTACAAAAACCCGATTTAATTTTATTAGATGAGCCTACCAATCACGTAGATATCGAGTCGATAATTTGGTTGGAAAACTTCTTATTAAACAAAGCCAAAGCGGTAGTGGTAATTTCGCACGATAAAGCCTTTATCGATAACATTACCAACCGAACTATTGAAGTTACGATGGGAACTGTTCACGATTACAAAGCGAACTATTCACACTATTTAGAGTTGCGTAAAGAGCGTCGTGCACATCAGTTAAAAGCCTACCAAGAACAACAAAAGTTTATTGCCGATACCAAAGCGTTTATCGAGCGTTTTAAAGGAACTTATTCAAAAACAAACCAAGTAGCTTCGCGTGAGCGTATGTTGGAAAAATTGGTTTCTGTAGAAATTGATGAGGTAGATACTTCAGCCTTAAAACTGCGTTTTCCGCCTTCACCACGTTCAGGAGATTATCCTGTAAAAGTGGAAGGATTGACCAAGAAATATGATGATTTAACCGTGTTTAAAGATGCAAGTTTCTCAATAGCTCGTGGTGAAAAAGTGTCGTTTGTAGGAAGAAACGGAGAAGGAAAATCAACCATGATCAAAGCAATTATGGGAGAAATAGATTTTGAAGGAGCATGTGGTTTAGGGCACAATGCCAAAGTGGGCTACTTTGCACAAAATCAAGCATCGTTGTTAGATCCTGAACTAACAATTTTCCAAACCGTAGATGAGGTTGCAGAAGGAGACATTAGAACGCAAATCAAAAATATATTAGGACGTTTTATGTTCTCGGGTGATGATTTAGAAAAGAAAGTAAAAGTACTTTCTGGAGGAGAGAAAACCCGTTTGGCAATGGTAAAATTGTTGTTAGAGCCTGTAAACGTGTTGATTTTAGATGAACCTACGAACCACTTAGATTTAAAATCAAAAGAAGTTATCAAAGAAGCCTTATTACACTTCGATGGAACGTTGATTTTAGTATCACACGACCGTGATTTCTTACAAGGGTTATCTCAAAAAGTATTTGAATTTAAAGATCAACGTGTCATCGAACACTTTGAAACGATTGATGCGTTTTTAGAGCGTAACAACATCAAAGCGTTAAAGGAAATAGACTTGTAGTCATTTCGACCAGAGGGAGAAATCTCTTCAAGGCGAGTAACTCTTATCCTTGAGATTTTTTAAAAACCTCATCGGATAAGATGAGGTTTTTGAATTTGTATGAGTGTTATTTCTAAGCTTCTGCTTCCATATAATCTTCAATAGGATTACAAGAACAAATTAAGTTACGGTCACCAAATGCATCGTCAACACGACGTACAGAAGGCCAAAACTTATTGTCTGCAATATACTCTAAAGGAAATGCTGCTTGTTTACGAGAATATGGTAAATCCCATTCGTCAGCAGTTAACATTTCTTGCGTATGAGGTGCGTTTTTAAGCGGGTTGTTAGGGTTTTCCTTACTCGCTTCAGCAATTTCTTTTCTAATAGAGATTAACGCATCACAAAAACGATCTAATTCTGCTACACTTTCAGATTCTGTTGGTTCCACCATAATTGTTCCAGCTACAGGGAACGATACAGTAGGCGCGTGGAATCCGTAGTCCATTAAACGTTTTGCGATATCTGTTACTTCAATTCCGTTTTGTTTAAAATCACGACAATCTAAAATCATTTCGTGAGCTGCGCGGTTCATTTCACCAGTATATAAAGTGCTAAAATGTCCGTTTAAACGCTCTTTAATATAGTTTGCGTTTAAAATGGCGTTCTTGGTAGAATTAGTCAATCCATCAGCACCTAACATCGTGATGTATCCGTAAGAAATTAAACATACTAAAGCAGAACCCCAAGGAGCAGCTGAAATAGCAGTAATAGCGTTATCACCACCAGTAGTAACTACAGGGTTAGTAGGTAAAAACGGAACTAATTGTGGCGCCACACAAATTGGCCCAACACCTGGTCCACCACCACCGTGAGGAATCGCAAATGTTTTGTGTAAGTTTAAGTGACAAACATCAGCACCAATAGTTGCAGGATTCGTTAATCCTACCTGTGCGTTCATGTTGGCACCATCCATATATACTTGTCCGCCGTTATCGTGGATAATTTGCGTAATTTCTTTAATCGCTTTTTCGTAAACTCCGTGAGTAGATGGATACGTTACCATTAAAGCCGCTAAATTAGCTGCGTGTTTTTCAGCTTTCGCACGTAAATCTTCTACGTCGATGTTTCCTTTTTCATCCGTTTTGGTAACTACTACCTTCATACCTGCCATTACAGCAGATGCAGGGTTAGTTCCGTGAGCAGATGCAGGAATTAAACAGATGTTTCTGTGAGTATCTCCATTAGCTTCATGATAAGCTCTAATAACCATTAAACCAGCAAATTCTCCTTGTGCACCTGAGTTAGGTTGTAAAGAAGTACCTGCAAATCCAGTAACCACGTTTAATTGGTTTTCAAGATTATTTAGCATAACTTGGTATCCTTCAGCTTGATTTAAAGGTACGAATGGGTGAATATTTCCCCATTGTGGATTGCTTAACGGTAACATTTCAGAAGCAGCGTTTAGTTTCATAGTACATGACCCTAAAGAAATCATTGAGTGATTTAACGCTAAATCTTTACGCTCTAATTTTTTAATATAACGCATCATTTCAGTTTCTGATTGATACGTGTTGAATACTTCGTTATCTAAGAATGAAGTTGCTCTTTTTACATCCGCAGGAATAACATCTGCTGTAGTAAATTCAGTAACTAAAATATCTTTGATATTGAATGCTTGCTCGAAACAATCAACAATAGCATTGATTTCTTTTAAACCAACAGTTTCGTTTACAGAGATAGAAATGTGGTTTTCGTCAATGTAGTTAAAGTTGATTCCGTTTGCTTCCGCTACAGGACGTAATTTATCTGTTTCAACTTCTACTAAAATAGTATCGAAATACGAAGTATTTTGTTGTTTGAAACCTAAATCGGTTAAAGCTTTTGCTAACGTTGTAGCACTTGTATGTACGCGATCAGCGATGTATTGTAATCCCTCTTTTCCGTGGAAAACTGCGTACATACCAGCCATAACAGCTAACAATACTTGTGCAGTACAAATGTTAGAAGTTGCTTTTTCACGTTTAATGTGTTGCTCACGTGTTTGTAAAGCCATACGCAATGCACGACCACCGTCAACATCTTTAGTAACCCCAATAATACGACCAGGCATACTACGTTTGTATTCTTCTTTAGTAGCAAAGAATCCTGCGTGAGGACCTCCATATCCTAAAGGAATACCAAAACGTTGCGTAGTACCAACTACCACGTCAGCACCAAATTGTGCAGGCGCTTTTAATTTTACTAATGATAAAATATCAGCAGCAACTGCTACTTTAATGTTTTTAGCATTACAGTTTGCAACAAAGTCAGTATAGTCATAAACTTGACCGTGTTTTCCTGGGTATTGTACAATTGCTCCGAAAAACTCTTCAGAGAAATCAAATTCTTGGTGATTACCAACCACTAATTCAATTCCGATAGGAATTGCGCGTGTTTGTAATACTGATAAAGTTTGTGGTAAAATTTCTTCAGAAACGAAGAATTTATTTACATCAGCTTTCTTTTGTGCTCTATCACGAACATCAAATAATAAAGCCATAGCTTCTGCAGCAGCTGTTCCTTCATCTAATAATGAAGCGTTGGCTAACTCCATTCCTGTTAAATCACAAATCATTGTTTGGTAATTTAACAAGGCCTCTAAACGTCCTTGTGCAATTTCTGCTTGATAAGGCGTGTAGGCAGTATACCATCCTGGGTTTTCTAAAATATTACGTTGAATTACACTTGGTATAATTGCTTCGTGATATCCTAAACCGATATAACTCTTAAAAACTTTGTTTTTTGCACCCAACTCGTTAATGTGAGTTAAGTATTCATATTCACTCATTGCAGGAGCTAAATCTAACTCTTTTTGTAAACGAATATCGTCAGGAATAGTCTCGTAAATCAATTGGTCTAAACTCTCTACGCCAATCGTTTTAAGCATCTGGTCTTGGTCTTTAACACGAGGACCAATATGTCTTAATTGAAATGAATTTGTGTTCATTATTGTGTTGTTGTTTTAAGTGGCTCAAAAATAGTGAAATTGGTTGACTTGTGCGTACATATTTTTTTGTTAAAAAATGATATTTTATTAACCAACACTAAGGGTTATAAACATAAAAGCTATTTTTGTTAGGTGAAGTTTTTTAAAACAGTAATCGATTTTTATATCAATGCTAGTATTCATGTAGCACTGGCAGTTTATGCGTTACTTCGCATAACGGAGATTTATTTTGAAATTCCGCATAATGAATTGTTAGACTGGTTTGTGTTTTTTGCTACTATTACAGGATATAATTTTGTGAAATATGCAGGAATAGCAAAGCTGCATCACAGAAGTTTAACAAAAAACTTACAAGTTACTCAGGTGTTTTCATTGATTTGCTTCTTGTTGATGTGTTATTTTGCATGGTTACTTCCTTTAAGTATTTTACTTTTTTTTGCGCCTTTCGGATTGTTGACTTTTTTATATGCGGTTCCTTTTTTAAGCGGATTTCAGAAAAATTTACGAAGTATTGGATATTTAAAAATTATAGTAGTAGCCATAGTTTGGGCAGGAACCACAGTTTTACTACCAATTTATGCCAATGAGTCTTCTTTTACATCAGAAATGTATTTAATGCTAATTCAGCGTTTTTTATTGGTGATGATACTAATCCTTCCTTTTGACATTCGCGATGTACAATATGATGCTATTTCTTTACAGACCATTCCTAAAAAGATAGGGGTAGAAAATACTAAAAAATTTGGGTATGTTTTGTTGCTTTTATGTTTGGTCTTGGAATTTATGATAAGCCCTAATTCTCATTTTAGAACAGCTTTTTTAGGAGTGTTTTTTCTGCTTCTTTTTCTATTGATGAGAGCACAAACAAATCAATCTAAATATTATAGTTCTTTTTGGGTAGAAGCAGTTCCTATTTTATGGCTATTCTTTCTGTTTTTACTTTAAAAGTGAAATTTTTTAGTGTTGAATGTTGCTAAAATGTAATTGAAGAAATAGTAAAAGCAATATCAGTTTAAAAATTGAAACTTAACTAGCTTGTTATGGAAGTTTTTACGAAAAGCTTTGTACATTCGTTGGCTTAACAACACAACAACAAAAACACAATAAAGTAACATGAATTTAGCAAAACGAAATTTCGTTTTCGATTTCGATAGCACGTTAACACGTGTAGAAGCATTAGATGTTTTGGCAGAAATCACGCTGGCGGGAAATCCGAAAAAAGAAGAGATTGTTCAAGAAATAGTCCATATAACCAATCAAGGGATTGATGGCGATATTTCTTTTACGGAGTCTTTAGAAAAGCGTATTCAATTATTAAAAGCAACAAAGGCAGACTTACCTTTGTTAATTGAGGAGTTAAAACAAAAAGTATCTCTTTCTATAGAAAGGAATAAAGAGTTTTTTGAAAATTTCTCGAATGATATTTATGTGATTTCCGCAGGATTTAAAGAGTTTATCGATCCGATTGTAGCTACATACAATATTCCCTCAGAAAGAGTATTTGCAAACACATTTGAGTTTGATAAAGCAGGTGTAATAGTAGGATTTGATACTCAAAACCCATTATCTAAGCATAATGGTAAAATAGATTGTTTAAAATCCTTAAATTTAGAAGGTGAAGTACAAGTGATAGGGGATGGCTATAGCGATGCAGTGACCAAAGAAGCTGGTGTTGCAGATACCTTTTTTGCATATACCGAAAATGTGTCAAGAGAAAAGACAATTGCCAACGCCGACCATATTACACCGAATTTAGATGAATTTTTATACGTTAACAAATTGCCTAGAAACTTATCATACCCAAAGAACAGAATCAAAATTTTATTATTAGAAAACGTACATCCTGATGCTTTTACAAAGTTATCAGGCGATGGGTTTTCTGTAGAAACTGTGTCAAGAAGTTTGTCGGAAGATGAATTGATTGAAAAATTAAAAGACGTTCATGTGTTAGGGATCCGTTCTAAAACACAAGTAACTCGCAAAGTGATTGAAGCTGCTGAAAAACTAATGGTGGTTTCTGCTTTTTGTATTGGAACCAAGCAAATCGATTTGGAGGCATGTAAAGAAAACGGAGTAGTGGTTTTTAACGCACCATATAGCAATACACGTTCAGTAGTAGAATTAGCGATTGGAGAAATCATTATGTTAATGCGTAGTGTGTTCCAAAGAAGTACTGAAATTCACAACGGTGAGTGGAACAAAACAGCTCAAGGGTCGAGAGAAGTTCGTGGTAAAAAGCTAGGAATTGTAGGGTACGGGAATATTGGTAAACAACTATCTGTATTGGCTGAAGCGCTTGGAATGGATGTATACTATTACGATGTTGAAGACAAATTAGCTTTAGGAAACGCTACAAAGTTGAATACTTTAAAAGAATTATTGAATATTTCAGATGTAGTTACCTTACATGTTGATGATAATTCAGCAAATAAAAACTACATAGGCAAGGAAGAATTAGCTGAAATGAAAGATGGTGCTCATTTGGTAAATCTTTCTCGTGGATTTGTAGTGGATATTGAAGCTTTAGTAGAAGGATTGAAGTCTGGTAAAATTGCCGGGGCTGCTGTAGATGTGTATCCTGAAGAGCCAAGTAAAAATGGTGAGTTTTATACTGAATTAAAAGGGTTGGATAACGTGATTTTAACTCCGCACGTGGGAGGTAGTACAGAAGAAGCTCAAAAAGATATTGCTGATTTTGTTCCGAATAAAATTATGGCATATATCAATTCAGGAAACACGGTAGATGCGGTTAATTTCCCAAATATTCGTTTGCCTAAGCATAAAAATGCACACCGTTTTTTACATATTCATGAAAATGTGCCTGGGGTGATGGCGAAAATCAATAAAGTATTAGCGAAATATGAATTGAACATTACAGGTCAATACCTGTCTACAGATGAAAAAGTAGGGTATGTAATTACTGATGTTGATAAAGAGTATAACCAAGAAGTAATTGCAAAACTGAAAAAAGTAGATGGCACTATTAAATTTAGAGTGCTGTATTAAGAAATATAAAATCCCGCTTAAGCG
>NZ_JAPEHZ010000087.1 GCF_028823685.1 Tenacibaculum sp. L6
GATTTTATATAAATAAGAAGCGATTGATTATTTAAACTTTACAGCTACTTTTTGAGCTATACCAACAATAACCTCACTAGCTTTTACAATACTCTCTGCGGGAACATATTCATAACGTCCGTGGAAATTATGTCCACCAGCAAAAATGTTCGGACAAGGCAATCCTTTGTATGATAGTTGAGAACCATCAGTACCACCACGAATAGGTTTGATTAACGGAGTAATTCCCATATCTTTCATTACCTCTTCAGCAATATCAACAATATGCATTACCGGGGTTACTTTTTCTTTCATGTTGAAATATTGATCTTTAATCTCAACAGAAACTAATTTTTGTCCACGTTTAGCATTCAACACTTCAGCTAAATCTAACATAGCTTGTTTACGGTTATTGAATTGATCCATGTCGTGATCTCTAATAATATAGTGTAAAGTTGTTTTTTCAACTTCACCTTGCATGTGGTGTAAATGGAAGAAACCTTCGTAACCCGTAGTTTTTTCTGGTACTTCATCTTCAGGTAAAGCATTGATGAACTCACTAGCAATTAACATAGAATTGATCATTTTTCCTTTCGCGTATCCTGGATGTACAATTTTACCATTAATAGTAACTGTTGCTCCAGCAGCATTAAAGTTTTCGTACTCTAATTCTCCAATCTGACTTCCGTCCATTGTGTAAGCCCATTCTGCACCAAATTTTTCAACATCAAACATATGAGCTCCTTTACCAACTTCTTCATCAGGAGTAAAGCAAATACGGATTTTACCGTGCTTAATTTCTGGGTGTTGGATTAAGTATTCCATAGCTGAAACAATTTCTGTAACTCCAGCTTTATCATCAGCACCTAATAAAGTAGTACCGTCAGTAGTGATGATTGTTTGACCTTTGTATTGTAATAAATCCTCGAAATAATCAGGAGATAAAACGATGTTCTCTTCCTTGTTTAATAAGATATCTTTACCATCGTAATTCTCATGAATTTGAGGCTTAACATTAGCTCCTGTAAAATCAGGACTTGTATCAATATGAGCAACAAAACCAATAGTTGGCACTTCGTAATCTAAATTACTTGGTAACGTTGCCATTAAATAACAATTTTCATCTAATTCAACATCTTCCATTCCTATTTCCTTCAATTCTTTTTCAAGAACTTTAGCTAAGTCCCATTGTTTTTCAGTACTAGGAAAAGCAGGATTGTTAGGATCACTTTCAGTATCAATAGTTACATACTTAATAAATCGGTCGATTATATGTTGTTTGTTCATCGTAGTATTTTTAAAGCCTCAAAAATAGCTATTTCAAATGTATTTAGTGAAGTGAAATAAGATGAATTTATGTTAATATTCATTTTTAAAATAAGCAATCAATAAATCGACAACATAGCTATACGATTGTATTCCTTTTGATTGATTGTTGGCTTTTAAATAAGAATTGTACCCTTTTTTTAGGTAAGGTTCAATAGGGTTTTTAAATTGTTGCCAATGTACGTAACTAGCTTTATAATCTTTATAAACACCTTCATTTAACGTTTTAGCCAGTTCTTTCCCTAATTCTTTATCCCTTTTATACACTTGACGAATACAATAGTTGTAAGCCATACGGTAGCCGGAATATTTAAAATAAAGGTCATCATTTGCTACAGAAGCTAAAAACCCCACAAAATTAGCATCGTTTTCTGCTGCCCAACCAATTTGATGTGCTATTTCATGACAGGTAGTAGCTGGATAACCTGTTTTAGGAATCATATCATTTACTTGAGCCTCACCGGTTAATGGATTAATATATCCTGAAGTACCATTGTACGATTGAAATAAACTTACCAAAGAACTTTTTATTGATGAAGTTTGATAGTTTAACTGTGGGTAAATGGCTGATAACGATTTAAAACCATTAGGAGCCAATTTATATATTTCTTTTTGAGAATAAGGAACTATCACTTTTACAGAATCGTTAGAGGTAATTTGTAGGTGAACAGCGTTTAATTCTTTAATAATATGTTCTGTTGTAGAAACTAATTCTTCGGTAGTGTAGTTGGATTGCTGTAAGCCTAAATTCTTAGCTAAGGGCTCTCTAAAATAATTTAACCCCCAAAAAGCATAAAAACAACAATAAATAATTGATAGAATCGCTGTGGATTTTATTAAATTAGGAAGCGTGTTTTTAAAACGTTTTTTTATGACTTCGTATATTTTTTTTAGGAATAAAAAAAGGAATATAAAACCTAACACATCACCAACAGAAAAAGGAATCCAACCAAAAAAAACACGAAAAAACCTAGAAAAATAAGGGTAGACACCAGTGCTATAATAGTGTTCAATCCATTGCGGATTTTGGCGTAAAATTTGCACTAAAATTATCTGAATTGGAAGTGCTAACGCAATGTAAATATATTTTTTTTGATGGCTCATACGTCCAAAAATAAGAAAGTTGATACGTTATCAACAAGTTAATAACAGTTTTGTTTACAAAATTTGTGCAAAAAGAAATTTAAGTAATGCTCCTACAAATATCATCTTAATAATATACATTTGCTGACATGGAAAGAACCCAATCTCTAAAAGGAACAAAAATTGATAAAGCTAGAATTATTAGCCTAGAAAAAGGAAAATTACCACCGCAAGCCTTAGAATTAGAAGAAGCTGTTTTAGGAGCTATGATGATTGATAAAAAGGGTATTGATGAAGTAATTGATATTTTGCATCCTGAGGCTTTCTATGACAAAAGACACCAAGAAATTTATGCAGCAATCTATGCATTATTTCAAAATTCAGAACCAATCGATTTACTTTCGGTTTCTAATCAGTTAAAAAAGAACGGGAAGTTAGATATAGCAGGAGGAGATTTTTATTTAATTGGATTAACGCAAAAAGTAGCCTCTTCAGCGCACATTGAGTTTCATTCGAGAATTATTCTTGAAAAATACATTCAAAGAAGATTAATAACCATTTCTTCAGAAATTATCGAAAACGCCTATGACGAAACCATGGATGTTTTTGATTTGTTAGATGATGCCGAAGGAAAACTATTCGAGGTTACACAAGGAAACTTAAAAAAGGGAGCAGAGAGAGCCGATTCGTTAGTACAACAATCCATTAATAAAATCCAGGAGATTTCTACCAAAGAAGGAATGAGTGGTTTGGCAACTGGTTTTACCAAATTAGACGCACTTACTTCTGGTTGGCAGCCTACCGATTTAATTATTATTGCTGCACGTCCTGGTATGGGTAAAACGGCATTCGTAATTTCGATGGCGAAAAATATGGCAATAGATTTCGGACATCCTGTAGCATTATTTTCGTTAGAGATGTCGTCGGTACAGTTAATTACGCGTATGATTTCTTCGGAAACTGGGTTAACTTCTGAAAAATTGCGTAAAGGAAATTTAGAGCCACATGAATGGGAGCAATTAAATGTAAAAGTTAAAAATCTTTCAGAAGCGCCTATTTTTATTGATGATACACCTGCCTTGTCCATTTTCGATTTACGTGCTAAAGCGCGTCGTTTAGTATCACAACATGGAGTTAAAATATTAATTATTGACTACCTACAGTTAATGACAGCTGGTGGAGCAGGAGGTAACCGTGAACAGGAAATTTCGACGATTTCGCGTAACTTAAAAGCTTTAGGTAAAGAATTAAATGTGCCAGTAATTGCACTTTCTCAGCTATCTCGTGCGGTAGAAACTCGTGGAGGTAGTAAACGTCCGTTACTATCCGATCTTCGTGAATCGGGAGCGATTGAGCAAGATGCAGATATTGTATCGTTTATTTACCGTCCTGAATACTACGGAATGACAGAGTGGGATGACGACGACCATTCACCATGTGAAGGTCAAGGAGAGTTTATTGTCGCAAAACACCGTAACGGTGGATTGGACAATATCCGTTTGAAGTTTACAGGACACTTAGCAAAATTCTCAGATTTAGAAGAAGGATTTAGTAGTGAATTCCAATCGAGTATGAACTCTGGATTTAACGATGAAGTAGCGTCAAGTAACTTCGCTTCACCAGAAGATGCTTTTGGTCCGAGTGACGATGATGTTCCGTTTTAATCTTTAAATAAAACTTAAAATATAACTGAATACACAATTGCTAAAAAGTAATTGTGTATTTTAGTTTTTGATATGAAGCAATTTACATACATACTTATCTTTTTTCTATTCTCAAACACGATTTGGGCTTCCTTTATTTATGTGCCAATGAGTAATGAAAATCAGAAGAATCATTTAAAGGCGTATGGAATTGTGTATTATGCACTTCAAAATGGATTAAAAGCAAAATGGTTGTTGAATTATGATGGTGGCGCTTTTTTAATTGAAAACAACGAATCTGTTGAGAAAGAATTTAAAATCCGAGGTGTTTCCTACCAAATCATTTCAGATGCTAAATCAGCATTAATTTTAGAAGAAATTTCTTCACCTTCAAAAAATCAAGAAGCAGTTACTTTAGAAAAAGCTCCGAAAATAGCGGTGTATTCTCCTAAAGATAAAATGCCTTGGGACGATGCGGTAACCATGGTGTTAACTTATGCTGAAATTCCTTTTGATGTAGTATACGATGAAGAAGTATTGAATGATAAGTTGTTATTGTATGAGTGGTTACACTTACATCACGAAGACTTTACAGGGCAATATGGACGATTTTATGGTGCTTTTAGAACCGCACCTTGGTATATTAAACAAAAGAAAGATGCAGAAGCCTTAGCTACCAAGTTAGGTTATACTAAAGTGTCAGAAGAAAAAGGTGCCGTAGCTAAAAAAATACGTGATTACGTAGTTGGTGGTGGATTCATGTTTGCCATGTGCTCAGCAACCGATAGTTTTGATATTGCCTTAGCAGCTGATGGAGTAGATATTTGTGAAGCAATGTTTGATGGTGATGCCTCAGAGCCTAGTTATCAATCTAAAATAGATTTTAATAAAACTTTTGCTTTTAAAAATTTTGAGCTGATTCGTAATCCAACTACGTATGAATTTTCTACCATTGATATGACTCGAAAAAGGAGAATTAATAAAGAAGTAGATTATTTTACGTTGAAAGAGTTTTCAGCCAAATGGGATCAAGTTCCAACTATGCTTACTCAAAACCATACCATGCTGGTAAAAGGTTTTATGGGGCAAACGACTTCATTTGATCCAAATACTATAAAATCGACTATTGTTGTTTTGGGAGAAAACAAAACCAACAAAGAAGGCAGGTATATTCATGGAACGAAAGGGAAAGGAATGTTTACTTTTTATGGAGGTCACGATCCTGAAGATTACCAACATAGGGTAGGAGATCCGAAAACAGAATTAGATTTACATCCAACTTCTCCAGGATATCGTTTAATTTTAAACAATGTACTGTTTCCTGCAGCTAAGAAGAAAAAGCAAAAAACCTAATAAAAGTAATTGCTCATTTTTGCATAATCAGTTACATTTGTGGGCATAAAACAAAACAATAATGCCAACAACACAACAATTACAAGATTTTACACAACAAGTTCGTAGAGATATTGTACGAATGGTACATGCTGTAAATTCAGGACACCCAGGAGGTTCTTTAGGATGTGCAGAATTTTTCACTTGTTTGTATCAAGAAATTATGGATTATTCTACCGATTTTACCATGGACGGTACAAATGAAGATTTATTTTTCTTGTCAAACGGACATATTTCACCTGTATATTATAGTGTACTAGCTCATAGCGGATTTTTCCCTGTAGCTGAGTTGGCAACTTTTAGAAAGTTAGACTCTCGTTTACAAGGTCACCCAACTACGCATGAAGCCTTACCGGGTATTCGTATTGCTTCAGGATCGTTAGGGCAAGGAATGAGTGTTGCTATCGGTGCTGCTGAAGCAAAAAAGTTAAACGGAGATGATAAAATTGTATATTCATTACATGGTGATGGAGAGTTACAAGAAGGTCAAATTTGGGAAGCTGCTATGTATGCTTCTGCTAAAAAGGTTGATAATTTAATTTCTACAGTTGATTTAAACGAAAAACAAATCGATGGTTCTACTGATGAAGTTTTACCTATGGGAAGTTTAAAAGCTAAGTTTGAAGCTTTTGGATGGGATGTTGTAGAAATCAAAAAAGGAAATAATGTTGAAGCTATTTTAAACGGAATGGCTGATGCAAAATCTTGCACAGGAAAAGGAAAACCAGTTTGTGTTTTATTATATACTGAAATGGGTAATGGTGTAGATTTTATGATGCACACTCACGCGTGGCATGGTAAAGCACCAAATGATGAACAATTAGCATCTGCTTTAGCTCAAAACCCTGAAACATTAGGAGATTACTAAATTACAGATAATTTATAGATTAAAGTAGAAAAACGCCATTACAAACTATGTAATGGCGTTTTTATTTTATGAAATTCTTTACATATAAACGTAAGTAATACCGTAAATTTACGTCATTAACTATATTCTAAACTTAAAAATAATCAAACAGTAAACATGAAAATAGGAATTGTATGTTATCCAACCTTTGGTGGAAGTGGAGTTGTAGCAACTGAATTAGGAATGGCTCTTGCTGATAAAGGTCACGAAGTACATTTTATAACTTACAATCAACCTGTTCGATTAGATTTCTTTTCACACCGTTTACACTTTCATGAAGTTGTTTTAGAAGAATATCCACTATTTCAATACCAACCTTACGAATTGGCTTTATCAAGTAAAATGGTAGAAGTAGTAGCAAAATATGAGCTTGAAGTTTTACATGTACATTATGCTATTCCACATGCCTATGCAGCTTATATGGCAAAAAAAATGTTAGAAGATAAAGGTATTGATGTAAAGGTGGTAACAACGTTACATGGTACTGATATTACTTTGGTAGGAAGTCATCCAACCTATAAAACAGCGGTAGAATTTAGCATCAATAAATCTGATGAAGTTACGGCAGTTTCTAACAGTTTAAAAGAAGATACCCTTCGTTTATTTAATATTGAAAAAGATATTAAAGTTGTCTATAATTTTATTGATGGTGAAAAGTATGATAAAGCGCATGAAGGAGAGTGTAAAAGAGAAGCTCTGGCGAAACCACATGAACGAATTTTAACACATATTAGTAATTTTCGTCCTGTAAAACGTACCGATGATGTAATTCGAATTTTTAATAAAGTTCAAAAAGAAATACCTTCAAAATTATTAATGGTTGGTGATGGACCAGAACGTTTAAAAGCTGAAAACTTAGCGAAAAAACTAAAAATAGAAGATAAAGTACTATTTATGGGAAATAGTACCGAAGTAGCTAAAATTTTATGTTATACCGATGTGTTTTTATTGCCTTCGGAAACAGAAAGCTTCGGATTGGCAGCTTTAGAAGCTATGGCGGCAAGCACGCCAGTAATTTCTACCAATACAGGCGGGTTACCAGAAGTAAATATTCAAGGAGAAACAGGTTTTTTAAGTGATTTGGGTAATATTGATGAAATGGCAAATAATGCTATTAGCATTTTAAAAGATGAAGCTGTTTTAAATCAATTTAAAGAAAATGCGAAAGAACATATTAAATCCTTTTCATTAGAAAATATTTTACCTGTGTATGAAGACATTTATAAAAGTTGCTCTAAAAAAGCGGTAGACATAAGAAAAGCAGGTGTTTAACCTGCTTTTTAAAAACTATCTACTATTAATTATTCTACTTCTTCTAACTTTTTAACGAATATGGCATCATTTAAAATCATATCTCGTTGAGATTTGATTAAGTTTAAAGTAGATTCTGGTAAATGTAACTCCGAGTTAATAACTTCGTTATACTCTTCTAGAGCTGCTTTTTCTCCTCTTAAAGCTTCTTCTAGCATAGCTTCTTCGTCTTCATTAGAAAAGAAAGCTTTGGTGTCCATCCACATTCTGTGGGCTTTACCAGTAATACTTCCGCCTTTATCAGGTTTTTGGTTAAAAGATGTTATTTCTGCTTTAAGTTCTTTTCCAAAATCTTTACGTTCATTAGCTCTTCGATTAAAAAAGTTTGTTAAAGATTCACTTTTAACATTATTTGCAGCTGTTTCATAACCTTTAACTGCATCATAATTCTTTTCTAAAAGGTTATTTAATTTTTCGGCAACTTCTTGTGTGTAACTATACATAATTTAAGATATTTTAATGTTAAGAGTATGTTCTTTTTTGATGCTTACTCATTTTGCATCAATG
>NZ_JAPEHZ010000088.1 GCF_028823685.1 Tenacibaculum sp. L6
ATTCACCTTATTTTCTAAAGGAAAAATTATTCGCTCGAAATCTTTTAAAATAGGTACCGTACGTTTACTGAACAATAAAAAATCTGAAAACAAGGTTCTTTTTAGCAAAGTACAAAGTTGGATCGAAGAAAACACCCGTGACTACAGACGAATTTCTTTAATTGGATCAGGAGGAAACATCAACAAAATCTTTAAAATGTCTGGTAGAGATATTGGTAAACCTATCTCATACATTTACTTGAATGCTCAGTACCAATTTTTGAAAAAAATGAGCTACCAAGAGCGTATTTCTGAATTAGGTTTAAACCCTGATAGAGCCGATGTAATTGTTCCTGCAACAAAAATATACTTATCTGCAATGAAGTGGAGCGGCGCTAGAAAAATTTATGTTCCTAAAATTGGACTTTCAGACGGTATTATCAAAAGCTTATACTTCAATAAGTTATAACTTATTTTTAACAGTTTTTAACATAAAATAAAATTTACTATATTTGTTAAAAGCTAAATAAACACAAGTAAATTTATCTATTATGAAAAAACTATTATTAGGGGTACTAGTTGCTACTGGACTAACTAGCTTTGCTCAAGACCTACCTCAAAATCCAGAACCAGGAAAATGTTACGTTCGTTGTAAAACGCCAGAAGTATGGAAAAACGAAGATGTTACCATCGAAGTTGCCCCAGCTTATAAAAGAATTGTCACACATCCAGCTGAATACAAAACAGTAACAGAAAGAGTTATTGTTAAAGAAGCAGGACAGCGTTTAGAAATTGTACCTGCTGTTTGGGAAGACAAAGTTGTTACCTATACAGCAAAAGAAGACGCAAGTAAACTAAGCGTTATTAAAGCTACATTTAAATCTGACGAACAAGTTATTGAAACGAAAGCTGCTTCTGCAGTTTGGGAAATGAGCGAAAAAGCTCCAGATTGTGAATCAAGTGACCCTAACGACTGTAGATATTGGTGTTACAAACCAATTCCTGCTCAGTTTGTTACTATACCTTTAACAAAGTTAGATAACGATGCTTCAACACAAAAAACTTCTGTACCAGGTTTTAACAAAACATATACTAAGAAGGTAATGGTTACACCACCAACCACAAGAACTATCGAAATCCCTGCTGTTTATAAAGAAATTACTAAAACTGTTTTAGCAAAAGATGCTTGGCAAGAAGAAGTAACAGTTCCTGCTAAATACAAAACAGTTACTAAAGAAGTTTTAGTAAGCAAAGGAGGGCTAACTACTTGGAAAGAAGTTGAGTGCGAATTATTAACTTACAATCCATTACCAATTAACTGGAACTTAGGTAGTGCTACATTAACTTCATCTGCTAAACAACTTATCGATTCTAGATTATTACCTGTTTTAAAAGACGGTGTACAAGTTGAATTAGCTTCTCACACAGATTCAAGAGGTTCAAGAGAATCTAATCAAGATTTATCAGACAGAAGAGCTCAAGCTGTTGCTAACTACTTAATTTCAAAAGGAGTTAACCCAAGTCAGTTAGTAGCTAAAGGTTACGGAGAGTCTAGATTAAAGAATAGATGTTCTGATGGTGTAGCTTGTACTGAAGCTGAACACAGAGCAAACAGAAGAACTGAATTTAGAGTTATCAATCAAAAATAATTCTACTAAGAATAAATAAAAAAGAGGGTTAATTACCCTCTTTTTTCTTTATAACAGAATCGAAAAACGGGTAATAATATTCCGTTAATATCAATCCTTTTTTATATGCTATGACTTTTTGTTTGTGGTTCAAAAAAAGTATTGTTGGATAAGATGATACTTTATATTTCTCCGCCAATTCCTTATTTAATTTTAATTTTTCCTTTTCAACTAAATCTTGATTAAAAGGAATATCCGCTTCATACAAAACGAAGTTTTCTTTTGATATATTCTTAAACTTTTCTGTACTGAAAAGCTCTCTATCTAATTTTTTACAAGGACTACACCAATCTGACCCCTTAAAATAAACCAACAAAGGTTTCTTTTCTTTTTTTGCTTGTTTTAAAGCTTCTTTATAAGAATCTGACCAGATTTCATCAACTATAGTATCCTTCTCTATTTCCTGAGACCAAGATGTGATTCCAAAAAATAATACCGCTACAAATAAAAATAAATTCCTCATATATAATATCATATGGTTCAAATTAACAAAAATAATACCATTTATTATTAAACAAATGTGACTAATTAAAAAATATAGTGTCTTACTAATGAGTTAAAAAATCACACTTTGTGTATTGCTTAACAAAAAATCAAAAAACAAAAACCTCGCTATTGCGAGGTTTTTTCATTTTCAAATTTAGTTTCTTCTTATTTGAATTTTATCAGTTTTCAATTCTTTTTGTATCCAAGTTCTTAACTCTCCCTCATTTTTTACCATGATAGAGTCTGCTAGCTTTTTATTCCAACTTATGGATACTACTGTAGTGGTATCTACCTTTATAAAATCACTTGACGATAATACTTTAGCCAAACTCATTTCTTTTATATCATTAAACCTGATTTTTGCCTCTGTACTAATTTTGCTAAACGGAATTGAGTTTTTATCTCTATACAAAGCATCTTGCTCTATTCTTTGGTTTAAACTAGAAATTGTTTTTTTCAAGTCATCAATTTCCATGTGTAAACCTGTGATGATATTGTCTTTTTCATCCAATTCTCTTACTGCTCTATCATAAGCATCTACTACCCTATCAACACTTTTAGCTTTATTTTCATTAATAATTAAAGAGTAAGCATCTATTTTTGGGAAGGTTTTTAATTCATTTCGTAAAAAAGATTCCGTTGCATCACTTACATCACCGTTAAAAAATAATTTTATGGTTTTCTCTTTAACCTCTAACTTTTCACGCTGCAACCATAAGTTCGGATTCTCGTATACCTTTGCTTTTAGAAACTTTTTATAACTCGCATCAATTACACTTTCGTTATATACACCTACGAAAGTAAACACCGCTGGAACCATTACTAAAAAAGCAACGAAAGATGCCATTTGAGCTATTCTTTTACGTTTTGCTGAGTTTACATAACGAATCATTGTAAACCCTAACAACTTTAATACTAAGAAAGTTGCCAACGCAATAAAGATTGTATTAATGGTAAATAAATACATAGCCCCTAAGAAATAATCGAAATTCCCTATTGCTAAACCATATCCAGCTGTACATAATGGAGGCATTAAAGCAGTTGCAATTGCCACTCCAAAAATTACTGAAGCAATGGTTCCTTTTTTAGTTCGAGCAATAATCAAAGCTAAACCACCAAAAAATGCAATTAATACATCTCGAATATCTGGACGAACCCTACCTAATAACTCTGAAGTTTCTTCACGAAGTGGAAATAAAAAGAAGAATAAAAAAGCGGTTAACAAACTCAATACAATCATCGTTGCTAAGTTGGTTAACGACTTTCGTAACGTATCAATATCATTGATTGCAATCGACATTCCCACTCCTAAGATTGGCCCCATTAGTGGAGAAATTAACATGGCACCAATTACCACAGCTGTTGAGTTAGCATTTAACCCTATAGATGCTACAAAGATTGAGCAAATTAAAATCCATGCAGTTGCTCCTTTAAAAGAAATATCGCTTTTTATCGCTTCAATTGTAGCTTCTTGATCGGTATCATCTCTAAAATCTAGAAGTTCTAATATAAACTTCTTTATCTTTTCCCATAAGCCTTTTGCATCTTGCTGTATTGCTTGCTTTGATGATTGCCCTACAGCTTCCTCTTGTTTATTTTCTTCCATAATTTTCATTTTTGTTAACTTCGGGAAAGATACAAAATTCCGAATTAGAAAAGATCTAAAAAACGCTTGCAACCATAGAACCTACAAGCGTTTATGAATTTTGGTTAAAAACCGTTGTTTAGTTTATACGTAATTTATTTTTCAAGTTTGTTGAAACTGCATCTTTGTGCACTAAAACTGAAATAGTTTTTAGTTTAAAATAAGGAACTGACATATACACATATCCATCATTCCCTTGTTTTGTCCCCCAAGAATTTTTTACTTTAAAATAGGTGTTTCCTTTTTGGTCTTTTACTAAACCTACAATATGCATTAAATGATCGTCAGTAGTATTAAAGTTTTCAAATTCTGCTTGACGTAAACTTGGTGTAATAGTTCTTTCTTCAACTATTTCTGTTAATGCTTTTTCATTTTCGGCACTACTTGCAGGTATTACAGCAACTCCGTTTTTTGATGAAAATGTTTTTTCTGAAACATCACAATCTAACTCTACTGTATATCCTTTTTTGATTGCTTCTTCTGTAACAGAAACCAACTCATCTAAAGAAACATTATAAAATGCTCCGTTAGAAAAATTATCTGGAATATTTAAAATAAATTGCTCGTATTTGTTCGCGTGTTCAAACGAACTAATCGTCACATAATTTGAAGGGTTTATTTTAACATGTTCTGCAAAAGTTTTAGGAGTGTACTCTTTTCCTTCAAAAGTAAACTTGTCTTTATTTTTTCCTAAATAAACATCCAACACACTTTCTACAGATTGCTTCCATTTAGGACTTAATTCACCAGCAGGATTTTTAATGTACGCATCTAACATCGATTTTAACACCGCAATCATTTCAGCATGGTTGTGCTTGTCTTGTCCCAAATCTAACCCTGTAAAAACTTGTTCAGGCACTAATCCATATTTTGCTACAGAATTCATTACATCATGTGCTAAACCGCCTTCACTAAACTGTGCTTTTCCTTGGCGATATAAGTAATTATTTGCTTTGTCAGAATATGTATTACGTACTGTGTACATTTCAGATAAATCAATTTTTTTTCCTGTTAGTCTGATAATTTCTGACTCTAAAAATGAAGTAGTAGAAAAGCTCCAGCAAGTTCCTGTTCTACCTTGACTTTTTACTTCTGTATCTTCAATATCTTTTACTGTTGTGAACTGATATTTTTGTGCTGAAACTGATGTTATACTTAAAAAAGTAAATGCTGCTCCAAATAAAACTCTCTTCATTTGTTTGTATATTATTTGTTTTAGTGTTCAAATACAACTCAACAATTAAAATAATCATAGAAAATTCTATACTTGAAAAATCGTATTATAATTTTAAACGAGCAATTTACTGTTTTCGATAAAACTTCTAAAGCTTGATACTGTTAAAAATCTACTATAACTCCTATACGTGGTAACGCCCTACCAGAAGTACTTTCTATTTCTTCTAATACATATCTAGAATTATCATTTGGATCAGTTACTCTTCCGTTTTCGTCTTCAATAGGCAATAAAAATGGTTGCTGTTTAGAGCTACTAGCATATATATTTTGAACATCTAAATATAAGTTTATGGCCGCTTTCTTTAAAAACCACGTTTTATCTACACGAATATCTAGTTGTGTATACGTATCAAGCCTTTGAGTATTTAATTTGCTATAGTCTAAAATTCCACCGTTTTGAACATCATAATTATCTTTTAAAGATGATGCTGCTAAATCATAAGGAGTATAAGGCTTACCTCCTACCAATCGGAACTTAGAACCTACCTCCCAATTCTTATTAAACTTTTTTCCTGCGGTAACCGTTAGTAAGTGTTTATTATCCCATGTAGAAGGAATATACTCTCCTAATGTGTTTTTAAATTCACTTCTTACAAAAGTATACGATGCTATTCCGTACAGTCCGCTATACGATTTTTTCTGTGCCAATAACTCAAATCCATACGCTCGACCTTCAGATGTAGAACTCACTGCTTCATTACCTATAATACCAAAATCAGCACCTAGGTTTGCTAAGCTTATTTGATTTCTTAGCGAAAATGGATAGTTTTTATACCCTTTATAAAACCCTTCAAAATTTATTTTTGAGCTTGTATTAGGCTTGTAACTTAATCCACTTACAAAATGATCTGATTGTATATATTTCAACCCATTTTTATTCTCAAACTCACCTACATCATTTTTATAACCCAACACCGTATAAGATGGCAATTGATAATAACGACCAACTGAAGAACTCACCGTCCATTTTTCAGACAAATTATAACTTAACGACAACCTTGGTGAAAACTGGTTGAATGGGTTTTTCATTTCTGAATTGTAGTCTATTCCGTCCATTCTAAACCCAAAAGAAACTCCTAGTTTTTCATCTAAATATCTTTTTGATACTTGTCCGAAAACTGCATATTTAATAAAATCTATGGCTGAGTTAAAATCGTAAATGACAACTCCATCTGAATTAGCATTTTTCTGATAATTACTATTAGTATACCTCGCTGTTTCTAAATTAAAACCTAAGTTAAAATCAATTTTGTTAACAGTTTCAAAGCTATTTTCATATCGTAATTTATTTTCTATTTCTTTAGATGAGTAATCTAACAATAAATTTGCTGGTATTTCTTCATTTAAAAAATATTTCACCGCCTTGTTTTTCCACTCATTCCTACTTAGTACGACCAAGTGTGTTGAGTTTGGTGCAAAATACTTATAACTGGCTCCTACAGTATAATTCCATTGACTGTTTACGGGAACAGAATTTAAAATAACTTTATTTCTCTTTATTGTTTCTAAATCTATTTCACCATCGTTTACCTCTTTATTTATTTCAAAGTCATCAATAGCTCCCAAAGCAACTATTGATAATTCACTATTTTTTGATAATTGCGATTTAACATTTACTTGAAAATCGCTATAGGTTGGTAAAAAAGGTAGTTTTATCAACTTAAATAAGAACTGTAGATACGATTGACGTGCAGAAAACATAAAGGTTGTATTCTTCCCTAATGGTCCGTCTAACGTAATTCCTGCATCTGAGGTTCCAATAGTAGCTCTAGTATTTAACGAAGTCGGATTCCCTCTTTTTTGAGTAAACTCTATAACAGAACTTAAAGAGTTACCTCTATTGGCAGGAAATGCACTTGAATAAAAATCAACTTTACGGATTAAATCTGCATTCATAATTCCTACAGGTCCACCTGTAGCTCCTTGTGTTTGAAAATGGTTAATTACAGGAACTTCAATACCATCTAAATAAAATTTATTTTCAGAGGTTGCTCCACCTCTAATAATAATATCATTTCTAAATCCAGGATTGGAAGCTACTCCAGGAAAAGATTGAATTACTTTTAGCACATCTCTGTTTCCTCCTGGGTTCTTTTCTATTTCTGCTATACCCAAACTTTGAAGCGATAAAGGACTATCTACAGACTCTTTAAATAATGGTGCTTGTATTTGAACTTCTTTTAACTGTGTTGCATCTTCAATTAACTCTAAGGTTATATAAGGTGAGTTATCTTTTGTTACTAAATACTCATCTGAAATTAACGTTTTATAGCCCACAAACGAAGCTTGTATTTTATTATACCCTAAAGGAACGTTATTCAAGACAAACTCCCCTTTTTCATTTGAAACCGCTCCTATTTCTGTTCCATACACTAAAACATTAACGAAAGGAAGTATTTCTCTTGTTTTAGAATCAACAACTTTTCCTGAAATTACTCCTTCATTTTGAGACATTCCAGTAAACGACTGAAGTAAAACCAAGAGCATCAACACTTTTCTCATATCATACTATTAAGACCTAACAAAAATACATATTTTGTTTAACAAAAAATAAAATATATTAAACAACATAATTATAGAAACAAAAAAAC
>NZ_JAPEHZ010000089.1 GCF_028823685.1 Tenacibaculum sp. L6
GCGACTCCAGATTTACCTGCTCTACCTGTTCTACCAATTCTATGTACGTAGGTTTCAGGAATGTTTGGTAAGTCTACATTAATTACGGCATCAACTTTGCTAACGTCTATTCCGCGAGCAGCAAGATCGGTAGCAATTAAAATATTGGCTTTGTTATTTTTGAAATCTTCGATAGCTTGATTTCGTAAGTTTTGCGATTTATCACCGTGTACACTGGTTACTTTATATCCGTTTTTTTGAAGCGTTTTTTCTAGTTTGTCAACCCCAAATTTGGTACGACGGAAGATAATAATACGTCCATGTATAGTATTACGAAGCAAGTGTAAACATAAATCAACCTTGTTTTTTTTAGGTGTGTAATACAGCAATTGACCAATGTTTGTTGCCGTCGTTTCCGCAGGAGAAATATCTACTTTTTCAGGCTTGTACAACATCGACTTAGCCAAATCACTTACTTTATCAGGCATAGTTGCAGAAAATAGTAAGGTCTGTTTTTTACGCGGACATAATTCTTCAATTCTTTGTACATCTTCAATAAAGCCCATGTCTAGCATTAAATCGGCTTCATCTAGCACCAATGTTTTTAATTGGCGAACATCAATACTACCTTGTTGGTGCAAATCGATAAAACGACCTGGGGTAGTGATTAAAATATCCACTCCTTTTTCTAAAACATCTTTTTGAGGTTGTGTAGCAACGCCACCGTAAATAACAGTAGTTCTTAAATTAGTGTATTTGCTGTAGGCTTTAAAATTCTCTTGAATTTGAATTGCCAATTCGCGAGTAGGACTTATGACTAGCGCTTTTATTTTTTTAGCTCTTTTCTCTACATCTGCTTCTTTTGACAACTCATGAATGATAGGCAATGCAAAAGCAGCAGTTTTACCTGTACCCGTTTGTGCAGTTACAATTACATCTTTTTTATCGAGTACTAATGGAATTACTTCTTCTTGTACAGGAGTTGGTTTGTGGTGTCTTTCTTCAGTAAGTGCTTTTAAGATAGACTTGCTAAGTTGTAGGTCTGAAAACTGCATCAAAATATTTTTTGCAAAGGTAGGTTAAAAGGAATGATGAAACATTTATTTTATAGTATTTCAGAGAGCTAACTAAGTATAAAAACCTTGTTAAGGGTACTTTTTACACTTTTTTGACAATTGATTTGCATTTTTCACGATAGGCTCTGATAATTTTGAGGAAACTTTAAAATTTGAAATTATGAATAGTATAAAAAAAGGCCTTCTGTTAGGAGTGTTATTGTTAACAGTAGTTTTTATTAGTGGTTATGCTACTAAAACTTCAGTACCTACTATAAAAGAGAAAACAGAGGTTGAAAAAACAGAAAAAAATCAAACGATTAATATGTTTGTAACACACGGACATTGTAGCACACCGTTTGGAGGTATTGTAGACGATTTAAAAGTGGAAATTCCTGTGCGAATGGATGCTGGAAATCCGTTAGAAAATATGCGTATTTCTTTTGAAGTAGATCCTAACTCATTTAAAGCATGTAGAGGTGATGTGGCTGATTTAACTGAAAGAGTTAAAACCAAAGGAGTTTTTATTAGCGATAACAACGAAAAAATAAGGTTTAAAACGACCAATGTGTATGTGATGGGAGTGGATTGGTATCAAATTAATGGTGCGATGTCTATTAAAGGAGTTGAAAAAGAAGTGAAGTTTTTTGCAACAGGAATTAGAAATTCATACGAAAGCATGTCTAGTGAATTAGTACTACAAGGTCAAGTAAATTTATTGGATTGGGGTATTGATTATGATAAGCTAGTAAACGGACAATCATTAGATGTACCAACAAAATGGTTGTATTTGAATATGAAAATTGAGTTGAGTTAATTAAGGAAATAAAAAAGCAACCTACTTGGTTACTGAGCGTAGCCGAAGTGAGGTTGCTTTTAGTTATATAGAGTTCCGTAATCGGAATATCCTATCCTAAGAAAGGGTAACGGTAATCAGTTGGAGAAACAAATGTTTCTTTGATTAAACGAGGAGATACCCAACGTAATAAGTTTTGGGCAGATCCTGCTTTATCGTTTGTTCCTGAAGCTCTTGCTCCACCAAATGGTTGTTGTCCTACTACAGCACCTGTTGGCTTATCGTTTACGTAGAAGTTACCAGCACAGTTTTCTAATGCCTTAGTAGCTTCAGCAATTGCATAACGATCTGTAGAGAATACAGCCCCTGTTAAAGCGTATTCAGAAGTTCCATCAACTAATTGTAATGTTTCAGCCCAATCAGCATCTTCGTATACATAAATAGTTACTACAGGACCGAATAATTCAGTTTCCATAGTCGTGTATTTAGGATTAGTAGTTAAGATAACTGTTGGCTCGATAAAGTATCCTTTAGATTTATCGTAGTTACCACCTGCAATAACTTCAGCATCAGCATCAGCTTTAGCTTGGTCGATATAGCTAGCTAATTTATCAAAAGATCCTTCGTGGATTACAGCTGTGATAAAGTTGCTCATATCTTCTGGAGAACCCATTTTAAAAGAAGCGATATCTTCTTTTACATAATTTAAAGTTTCTTCAGCTAATGATTTTGGTAAGTATACTCTTGAAGCTGCAGAACATTTTTGCCCTTGGAATTCGAAAGCACCACGAGAAATACCAGTAGCTACTTGCTTAGCGTTTGCTGATGGGTGAGCGATGATAAAATCTTTACCTCCTGTTTCACCAACAATTTTTGGATATGTTTTATAGATGTGGATGTTTTCTCCAATCTTCTTCCAAATATCTTGGAATACGTTTGTAGAACCTGTAAAGTGGATTCCAGCAAAATCAGGAGAAGCTAATACAACTTCAGTAATATCAGCAGGATTTCCTAATACTAAATTGATAACACCATCAGGTAAACCAGCTTCTTTAAAGATTTGCATAATTACGTTCGCAGAAAAAACTTGGCTACTAGAAGGTTTCCAAACTACAACATTCCCCATCATTGCTGCAGATGCAGGTAAGTTTCCAGCAATAGCAGTAAAGTTAAAAGGGGTTACAGCGTACACAAATCCTTCTAATGGTCTGTATTCAACGCGATTCCAAATTCCGTCATCAGAATTAGGTTGCTCACTGTAAATATCAGTCATATACTCTACGTTAAAACGTAAGAAGTCGATTAACTCACAAGCTGAATCGATTTCTGCTTGATGAACTGTTTTAGACTGTGCAATCATTGTTGCAGCATTAATCTTTGCACGGTAAGGACCTGCGATTAATTCAGCAGCACGTAAAAAGATAGCAGCTCTTTGCTCCCAAGGCATTTGTGCCCATTCTTTACGAGCTTCTAAAGCAACAGCGATAGCTTTTTCAGCGTGCGATTTGTCTCCAACATGATATTGCCCTACTACATGTTGATGATCGTGAGGAGGAGTCATGTTTTCAGTCTTTCCTGTTCTAACTTCTTCACTACCGATATACATTGGTACATCCATAGATCCGTTAAAATATTCTTTGTATTGTTTAGAAACTGCTTCGCGCTCTGGAGATCCAGGAGCGTATCCTTTTACAGTCTCATTAATGGCAGTCGGTACGTGAAAAAATCCTTTTCCCATTTTTGTGTGTTATTTGTTGAATTAAATTTCTTTCTTTGTTATTGAAAAGTTTTGAAAACTTTCTTAAAAAGACAAAGTTAAGGTTATTTTAGGAATATTTAGGTGGACAAAAGGCTTGAATTTAATAAAAGGAGAACAACATGTGTACGGTAACTTATTTACCTTTAAAGGATAATAATTTTATTTTAACTTCTAATAGAGATGAAGATCCGAAGCGTAAAACAATTGCGCCAAAAACTTACTGTGAAGAAGGAGTGAAGTTAACTTACCCTAAAGATGAACTGGCAGGTGGCACATGGATTGGTTTAAGTGAAAAACACCGGTTGATTTGTTTGTTGAACGGAGGTTTTACCAAACACAAAAGAGCTGAGTCGTACCGCATGAGTAGGGGAGTTATTGTAAAGCAATTACTAAAGGTTGATAATCCTGTTGAAATGATTGAGAATTTTAATTTTGAAGGAATAGAGCCATTTACAATTGTGTTGGTAGATTGGGTAAACGAACTAAAAGCATACGAGTTGGTTTGGGATGGAGTTGAAAAATATTTTCAAGAGTTAGGTAGTGAACCTAAAATATGGTCATCTTCAACTTTATATGGAGAAGAAATGAAACAATTAAGAAGAGAATGGTTTTCAGAATGGTTGAATACTACTCAAGAGATTAATAAGTTAAATATCGTTAACTTTCATCAAGATGAAACCAGAGGAACTCCAGAAATTTCATTAAAAATGAAACGTAGTTATGTTGAAACAGTAAGTATTACTTCTGTGGTAAAAAAAGACAATGAACTTACCATGACTTACTATGATTTGCATTCAAATATTAACACAATACAAGAAGAAATCATTCGTTCGTAATTAAACCTATTTGGTATCTTTGCCAAAAATTTAATATGAACAAAAGATTACTATTGCTATTCTCACTTATTTCTACTTTTTTGTTTACAAGTTGCTTTGAGTTTGTAGAAGAAGTTAGCTTTAATAAAGATGGTTCAGGTAGTGCTGTATTAACTATCAATTTAAGTAAAAGTAAAACAAAATTAGCCTCAATAATGTTGCTTGATAGTATTAATGGTTACAAAGTGCCATCTAAAACTACTATTAGAAATAAAGTAAACGAAATAGTATACAAAATAAAGCAGACTAAAGGAGTTCACAATGTAAAAAATACGTTAGATTTTAACGAGTTTATCGTAACTGTTTCGTGTGATTTTGATAATGTTGAAGCTTTGAATGAAGTGATTTCTAATTTCAGTTCAAAAAAGCATATAGAAGCGATTAAGAAGAATCAGCACTTTACCTATAATAAAGAAAAGAAAACGTTTACTCGTAGTCATCATTTCGATTTAGGAAAAGAGTTTCAAAAAACAAAAAATCAAGATCGTAAAGTATTTGAAACAGCAACTTACACGAGTGTTTATCGATTTGAAGAATCTATAAAATCAACTGAAAATAACCAAGCAAGAATATCAAAAAGTAAAAAAGCAATTATGCTGCATTTACAAGCACAAGATATTATATCGAACACACAAACAATCAAAAATAAAATACAATTAGAGAATTAAAATCAGGATGAAACCTACATGGTTAAAAGAGTCTTTTAAATAGAAAGCATAAAGATTACTTTAATCATCAAAGGTTACTTATGATTTTAAAAAGTAAAAACAAACACATGAAAAAAATTATTGCTACACTACTGCTTTTAAACACAATTACAGTTATACAAGCTCAAAAATTAGAGACTAAAATACCTGAGAATGTTGATGTGCTAATCTCTGCAAATACAGAAAACTTATTTAAGTTAATCAATGTGTCAGATATTGATGATAATGCTATTGGAAGAGAGATTTTAAAAGATTTAAATAGAGATTATGGGAATTACGAGGTTAAGTCTCAAGCGGTAGTTGTTGATGAAAATGAAGAAAGAAGTAAAGAGAATGGAGTAATTAAGCATAAAGTTTCTTCTGTAGCTAAGGCAGGTGTGAATATTAATGCAAACGCATATTATTTCTTAACAAAGACGGATAGTATTTCGTATCATAACTTTTATGTTGAGTTAAACGATAGAAAAACGTTTGAATCTTTGTTGTATGAGCGCGAAAAGAAGAAGCTTAAAACGGAAGGAAATTATAGTTACATCGCAGGACGTTCTTCTTTTAAAATTTGGAATGACCACACGTTATTACTTATAAACGGAAGTATGTCTTCATCATTTTTCTCTGATAACAAAGAGCGTTTAGAGCAGTTGAAAGAAGAAGGGGAATACAATTATAACTTCAAGAGAAGATTAGCCAGAGAATGGTCAAAAGAACACGGATTGAATGTTTTTAACAAAAACTATTCTAAATCAATTGCTTCAAACAGAAAATTCCAAAAAAGTAAAAAGAAAAATTCATCAGCAACATTATGGGTACGTAATTATGGTGAGTTAATGACAGATATTTTTAAATCTTTTGGAAATAGCTTTTATCCTTTGTATGCTGAAGGAAATCAAAATGTTTATGGAGTTGAAGAAGTAACTGCAAACTTGTTTTTTGAAAAAGATGATGCAAGAATTTTGTTAGATATGGCGGTTAGTTCTGATATGAGCAAGTCTTTTAAGAAGATTTACAATAAGAGAATGAACCGTAACTTGGTTAACAGTTTCGATCATGATAAGGCTTTAGCTTTTTGGAGTATTTCTTTAAATACTGAAGAAACGTTAAAACAGTATCCAGAATTGATCAATAAAATGTATGGAGGTATTTTGCCTAAGTTTCAAGAAGAAATTGAAATTGTAGGAGATTTATTTTCTTTAGTAATAGATGAAAAAGCGATTGGCGAATTAATTACAGGAGATGCATTGTTAGTGTTGAATGATTTTGCTAAAAAAGAAGTTGAATACACTACTTATGAGTACGATAAAGATTACAAGCGTAAAGAAGTAACAAAAACAAAAGAAGATTTTGTACCAGATTTTACATTAATGATTGGTTCTGAAAAAGAAGAGTTATTGAATAAGTTTTATCAGATAGGAGCAAAGCACAATGCTGTAAAAATTCAGGATAATGTAGTTGAGTTTGTAACTAAAAAAGCAGACTTGCCATTTGGTTTATATTCTGTAGTGAAAAACGATGTGTTGTATTTAACAACTTCTAAAACTGGGGCATTAAATATTGCTAACGGTACTACAAATTTCAATACTAAAAAACACGATAAGTTGGTTAGAAACAATTCAACAGTATTGTACGTTGATGCAAATGCAATTTTAAAGAAGGTGCCAAATGAGTGGATGAGTAAATCAGAAAGAGAAGCCTTACATTTTTCTACTGAAAATATGAATGATGCTGTGTTTAGAGTGTCTAGAATGAAAGGAAACACCATTTCTTCTGAGTTAAAACTTTCAACGCAAGGTACAGAAGAAAACACCTTAAAATTATTATTAAAATTTATCAACTCGGTAGCTAAATAAACTGAATGATAAAAAAAATAGCATATACCTTTTTAATAGTATGCTGTATTGTAGTTACGGTTGGGTTTTTTAGATACAATCCAACCGTAATTTATGCAGGAAAAGTTCCTGTTTCTGCAGAGACGGTTATCCATATTAACATTCGAGAAATAGAATACAATATACTTACTAGCTTTTTAGAGCATCCACTTTCGCAGGTAGACTTTAAAAAATCATCTACAGTAAAAGAAAAAC
>NZ_JAPEHZ010000008.1 GCF_028823685.1 Tenacibaculum sp. L6
GTTTAATTAATATTTTATAAAAACTGTCAACCTATTTTAGGACGACTCATAATTTGGTTCTTTTTTCTAATTCTAGTGCTTTTTTATACAGTATATTGTGTTCTAAATGTATATGATGGTATAAATCTTGTTCAAATTCTCCAAGTTTAATGTAAAGATCTTTATACGTATTCGAGACACTTTCTGAAATAGAGTAGTTATCTGTTAGTTTCGCTATTTCTCTGAAAAGATTATTAATTTCTTCATGTTCATGCTCTAACATTTTTATAGGAGTATGTATCGTGATGAATGAAGGAATGCTTATTTTTTTGTGTTCTTTGTCAGCTGCTATTAGCTGTTTTATATAAGGGAAAAGTATTTGTTCTTCTTTTTGAAGGTGAGATATAACTTCAGAAGAGGCTTTTCTAAATAGTTTATTAATTTTTAATAGTTCAGGATGTGTATCACCATAGGTTTTTATAACTTCATTTATATATTGAGAAATTATAGGTAAACTTTCTTTTACATAAGAATGATGTACACTTTCAATATAAAGGATTAAAAAGTTTAAACTCCAAGTGTTATAATCTTGAAGTACATCACTAATACTTTCAACATTTTCCAATTCGCTTTTTAATGCACTTAAGTTTATTTTATTCTTTTGGCAAACTTTGTTTATTGTTATATTTCCTTTGCAGCAAAAATCAATTCCATATTTCTTAAAAATAGGAGCTGTTTTTATATTCTCTATTACATAATCAGCGACTGTTCTATTTTCTAAGACATTCATTGTTTTTTTTTTTTTTTTTTATTTTAATAAATACTGATATAAGTTTGTAATTTGTAATTTTTTTAACTAAAATTATGTTATAAGCACGGGGAATAATGGTTTTTATTACAAATTAATAGGTAAAAGATCATTTAAAACATGATATAAATCATCCTTGAAAAAATAATTAAGGTTTCTGTTAAATTTATTCGAAAGCTTTAGTGAGTATCATAGATTTGTAAGTAGTAATAAAAAGAAGCTACTAATAAGATAATAATAGAATTTTTAGGAATGAGCGATAAAATATTAACTTGGAAAGATATTATTTACTTTGCTGTAAACGGAAATCCAACACCTGATAGCAGAGTAGAAAAAACTCCTGAAGAATGGGCAGCAATACTAACTCCAGAACAGTTTAGAATAACTAGAGAAAAAGGAACAGAGCGACCAAATTCCGGAGCTTTATGTAGTGTGTACGATGCAGGTAAGTATAAATGTGTATGTTGTGGTACTCCTTTGTTCGATTCAACGATTAAATTTAGTTCAGGTACTGGTTGGCCTAGTTTTACACAACCCATTAAAGAAAATGCCATTCAATATGAAAAAGACACTACTTTTGGTATGGTGCGAGTAGAAGTGATGTGCAATACTTGCGATGCTCATTTAGGGCATGTTTTTCCTGATGGACCAGAACCAAGTGGCTTACGTTATTGTATCAACTCTGCATCAATGATCTTAGATACCGAATAAATATGGAAGTATTAACTGTTGGAGGTGGTTGTTTTTGGTGTGTTGAAGCAATTTTTAACCAAATAAAAGGTGTAGAGAAAGTAGTTTCTGGTTATATGGGAGGAACTGTTCCAGGAACTCCAACCTATAGAGAAGTATGTTCTGGATTAACAGGACATGCAGAAGTAATTCAAGTAACGTATAATCCTGATATTATAAGTTTTGAAGAGTTATTGGTGATTTTTATGACGAGTCACGATCCTACAACTTTAAATAGACAAGGAGCCGATGTAGGAATTCAATATCGTTCGGTTATTTTTTATCATTCTGATGAACAACGAGCAATAGCAGAACAAGTAATTGAAGAGTTAAAACCTTATTTTGAAAGTACTATTGTTACAGAAGTTAGTCCAGCTACCACATTTCATGCTGCGGAAGAATATCACCAAAATTATTACGAAAACAACAAAGAACAGATGTACTGTGCAGCAGTGATTTCGCCTAAATTGGCTAAACTGAGAAAACTGCATGCAAGTAAATTAAAAGAACAATAAAACGTGTTGAAATTCAATATACAAAATACCTTTACAAACGAATTACCTGCGGATCCAATTAAAGAAAATACCCGAAGACAGGTAACAGAAGCTTGTTTTTCGTATGTAACACCTAAAAAAACTTCCAACCCTAAAGTTATACATGTTTCTGATGAAATGGCAAAAGAATTAGGGCTTTCAGCAGAAGAAATAACTTCCGAAGAGTTTAAAAATGTATTTACAGGTAATAAAGTGTATCCGAATACAGAACCATATGCGATGTGTTATGGAGGACACCAGTTTGGGCATTGGGCAGGTCAGTTAGGAGATGGAAGGGCTATTAATTTGTTTGAAACAGTTCATAATAATAAAAATTGGGCGTTACAGCTGAAAGGAGCAGGGGAAACACCATACTCACGTACGGCAGATGGATTGGCGGTATTGCGATCTTCTATTCGTGAGTATTTGTGTAGCGAAGCCATGCATCATTTAGGTGTGCCTACAACAAGAGCATTGTCGTTGGCGTTGTCGGGAGATCAGGTGTTGAGAGATGTAATGTACAACGGAAATGCAGCCTATGAAAAAGGAGCTATTGTTTGTAGAACAGCCGAATCTTTTTTGCGCTTTGGAAATTATCAGATTTTAGCCGCAAGAGGAGATGTAAAAACCTTGAAAACACTGGTAGATTATACGATTACCCATCATTTTCCTCATTTAGGAAAACCTTCCAAAGAAACGTATATTTCCTTTTTTAAAGAAGTTGCGGATCGCAGTTTAGATATGGTAATTCACTGGCAGCGTGTTGGATTTGTACATGGAGTAATGAATACGGATAATATGTCTATTCTTGGGTTAACCATTGATTATGGTCCTTACGGATGGTTAGAAGGCTACGACCATGGATGGACGCCAAATACCACCGATAATACGCACAAACGTTATCGATACGGTTCGCAACCAGAAATCGTTTTATGGAATTTATACCAGCTAGCAAATGCCTTGTATCTTTTAATTGAAGAAGCAGAACCTTTAGAAGCTGTTTTGGAATATTATCAAGAGAAATTTCCTGAAAAGTATATGCAAATGATGCGAGATAAATTAGGACTTTTTTCTTCAAAAGAATCAGATGGAAAATTAGTTTCAGACCTTGAAGAAGTACTTCAAAAAACAGAAACGGATATGACTATTTTTTTCCGATTATTAGCAACTATTTCAAAAGAAGATACAGTTGAAAATGCCATCAAAAAAATAGAAAAAGCATTTTATATTCCTTCAGAAATTGTTGATGAAATTAAATTATTTTGGGAAACTTGGTTTCAAAATTATTTGGATAGATTGCAAAATGAATCTGTTTCAGATGAAGATAAAAAGACAAAAATGAATGCTGTAAATCCGAAATATGTACTTCGAAATTATATGGCTCAACTAGCAATTGATCATGCCGATAAAGGAAATTATTTGCTGTTAAATGAGTTATATTTGCTCCTTAAAAATCCCTACGATGAGCAAGCAGAAAACGAAAAATGGTTTGCAAAACGACCAGAATGGGCTCGAAATAAAGTAGGATGCTCTATGTTGTCTTGTAGTTCTTAAGATAAAATAGATGTTAAATTGATTGTTTAAGTTGTTTGTTTTAAATATTTGATTTTCAGATTGTTTGTTTTTTATTTTGAAAATAATTCAAAAAGATTTTTTCAATAAAATTCAAAATAAATTTGGAAAATCTATTTTTATAATTGAATATTTGTGCTCGTAAAAGTTCAAACACTTATTGACGATGTTATCAAGAAAGGTGGAGGGATTAGACCCTATGAAGCCTTAGCAACCCTTTGTGCAAACAAAGAAGGTGCTAAATTCTACCAGAGTGCAAAACTCAAGGATAGATAACCCAAAGAAGTTTCTTTAATAACTACAAGAAACTCCTTATAATTTCTTAATAACATTTTTCTAGTAAGCAACATCTAACAAAGATGTGTTTTGGCTTTTGGTTTAATTTTTTATTAACTCAAAAACAAGAAAAATGAGTACACAAAAATTCGCAACAAATGCGTTGCATGCAGGTCACAATGTAACACAAACAAGTGGAACCAGAGCAGTTCCAATTTATCAAACTACATCGTATGTTTTTAACGATGCAGAGCATGCAGCAAATTTATTTTCGTTAAAGGAACTCGGGTTTATTTACACCCGATTAAACAACCCAACCAATCAAATTTTACAAGATCGTTTAGCTGCTATTGAAGGAGGTATTGGCGCTGTAGTTTTTGCTTCGGGTACCGCAGCAATTTCAACAGGATTATTAACCTTGTTAAAAGCAGGAGATCATATCGTAGCTTCAAGCAGTTTGTATGGTGGAACCTACAATTTATTAAATGTTACTCTCCCAAGATTAGGAATTACCACAACCTTTGTAGATGCTTCAAACCCTGATAATTTTGAAGCAGCAGTGCAAGAAAACACCAGAGCCTTTTTTGTTGAATCTTTAGGTAATCCGAAGTTAGATGTTTTGGATTTAAAAGCGATTTCTGCTCACGCTAAAAAAGCAAAAGTTCCTTTTATTGTAGATAATACCGTAGCAACTCCAGCTTTGTTAAACCCGATTGAACACGGAGCGAATATTGTAATTCACTCGTTAACAAAATACATTGGCGGACAAGGAAATTCGTTAGGTGGAGCCATTATTGATGCAGGAACTTTTAACTGGGCAAATGGAAAGTTTCCTGAGTTTACAGAGCCTTCAGCAGGATATCACGGATTGGTATATCACGAAGCTTTAGGAGCAGCATCGTACACATTTAAACTGATTTTAGAAGGTTTACGTGATTTTGGAGGAGCGTTAAGTCCTACAAATGCTTTTAATATTATCCAAGGATTGGAAACCTTAGACGTGAGAATTAAAAAGCATAGTGAAAGTGCTTTGGAATTAGCGAAGTGGTTACAAGAGCAAGAAGAAGTTGCTTGGGTAAACTATCCAGGACTGGAAGGAAACCAATACAAAGCTTTAGTAGATGAATACTTACCAAAAGGTCAAAGTGGATTGGTAACTTTTGGTGTAAAAGGAGGTTACGAAGCCGCTAAAACGATTGCCGATAACACAAAATTGTTCTCATTACTAGCAAATATTGGAGATACTAAATCTTTAATTATTCATCCAGCGAGTACTACACACCAACAATTAAGTGATGAAGCACAAGGAAATGCAGGAGTAACAAAAGACTTAATCCGTTTGTCGGTTGGTTTGGAAAATATTGAAGATTTAAAAACCGATTTACAAAAAGCATTTGCTAAAATTTCTAAAGAAGTATTGGCTTAAAACACCCCGCGTTAGGGATTGAAGTGGAAATCCTTTTTGTGTTGTCATTCTGAGCTTGTCGAAGAAAGCAACATAAAAAGATTGAAACGGAAAGCCCGACCCTTTAGGGTAACGCCCAAAAAATATCGGTAATGAAAAGCGATTTACAACACATACATATTCTTAGTTATACCACCACAAGCGGTACACAATTCGATACAATTCCGTTGAGCTATCAAGTTTTCGGAAAAGCATTGGGTACCGCTCCTTTGGTGCTTATTAACCATGCGCTTACAGGAAATAGCAATGTTGCTGGAGCCGAAGGTTGGTGGCAAGATTTAATAGGAGAAAACAAGGTTATAGACACTAATGAGTATACCATTTTGTGCTTTAACATACCTGGAAATGGGTATGACGATTTTTTAATTGATGATTATAAAAGTTTTGAAGCACGTGATATTGCAAATATCTTTTTACAAGGACTACAACAGTTGCAAATTGAAAAGCTATTTGCATTGATAGGAGGTTCTTTAGGAGGAGGGATTGCGTGGGAAATGGCCGTGTTGAATCCGAAAATTACTGAACATTTTATTCCAGTAGCGACTGATTGGAAATCGACCGATTGGTTGATAGCGAATTGTCAAATTCAAGAACAATTTTTAACCAATTCTAGCAATCCGGTACATGATGCACGTATGCATGCAATGTTGTGTTACAGAACACCAGAGTCGTTTAAAAAACGTTTTCAGCGTTCAAAAAATGAAGAATCCACGCTTTTTAATGTAGAAAGTTGGTTGTTACACCATGGAAAAAAGTTACAAGAACGCTACCAATTAGCTTCTTACAAATTGATGAATCAGTTATTAAAAACCATCGATGTAACCAAAGGAAGAGAAGGATTGGATGTATTAGAAACCATTGAAGCAGACATCCATATTGTTGGCGTAGATTCTGATTTGTTTTTTACAGCGGAAGAAAACAGAGAAACACACAAACAACTGGCATCATCTCATGCGAATGTAACCTATAATGAAATTAATTCAGATAATGGGCATGATGCTTTTTTAATAGAATACAAGCAATTAGAAAAAATTATTGAACCGATATTCAATCAAAAATCAACAAATAAGAGAATGAAAATTTTAAAGTTTGGCGGAAAATCTTTGTCCAATGAAGGAATACAAAATGTAGTATCTATCATAGAACAGAAAATTAATGAAGGAGAAAAAATAGCTGTAGTAGTATCTGCAAGAGGAAATGCTACGGATGAGTTGGAAGAACTGTTAGAAAGAGCTGCTAACAATGAAGCTTTTAAAGAACAATTAGAAGCGTTTCGATATGAACAAACGAAATTAACGCCGTTGGTAGATTTTTCTACGGAATTTAATCGCTTAGAAAAGTTGTTTGAGGGAGTGAGTTTGTTAGGAGATTATAGCCAAAAAATAAAGGATGAAGTACTAGCACAAGGTGAGTTGTTATCAATAAAAACGGTAACAGATTTATTACAACAAAAAGGGATCAATGCCCTAGCTACAGATTCAAGAGAGCTGTTAAAAACAGATGAGATAGTTGGAAAAGGGCAATCGATTGTTGAAATTTCTAAAGAAAATGTGTTAAATCACTTTAAGCAACACAACGGAACAACAGTGAATGTAGTTGCTGGATTTATCGCATCGAATTTAAAAAATGAAACTACTACTTTAGGTAGAAACGGAAGTAATTACACAGCCTCGTTGTTAGCAAACTATTTGGATGCTGAAGAGTTGCAAAACTACACACATGTAGATGGAATCTTCACGGCAAATCCTGATTTGGTAGCTGATGCTAAGAAGATTGAAGTATTGTCATTTTCTGAAGCGAATGAATTGGCAAACTTCGGAGCGAACATTTTACATGCTAAAACCATTATTCCGTTATTGGAGAAGAACATTAACCTACGAATTTTAAATACCTTCAACCCTAATGATAATGGAACGTTGATTACAGCAAAATCAACTTTAAAAGGCATTAAATCCTTATCGGTTTTAGACAAGGTTGCTTTAATCAATTTTGAAGGAAGAGGTTTGTTAGGTAAAGTAGGAGTAGATGCACGTATTTTTAAAGCATTGAGCAATCACGGAATTAGCGTGAGTATCATTTCACAAGGTTCATCAGAAAGAGGTATTGGTTTGGTGGTAGATAAATCAAATGCAACTGCTGCTGTAAAAGCTTTAGAGCAAGAGTTTGAGAATGACATACAAACGAAAGATGTAAATCAGATTTCGATACAGGAAGAAGTATCGGTAATTTCAATAATTGGTCAAGATTTAAGCGAGTTCCACCACCCATACAACGCTTTAATTAAGAACCAAATAGTACCGTTATTGTTTAACAATACCATTACAGGTAAAAATGTAAGCTTGGTGGTAAAAAAAGAACAGTTACACAAGGCGTTGAACGTGATTCACGGTCAAGTATTTGGGGTTGCTAAAAAGATTAACATTGCTGTTTTTGGTAAAGGATTAGTTGGAGGAACTTTGATTGAACAAATTCTAGAGAACTCAAAATCAATTTTAGAAAGACGTAAAATACACCTGAATATTTTTGCCATTGCCAACTCTAAAAAAGTGTTGTTGACTAAAAACGGAGCTGATATAAATTGGTCAAACGAGCTTGATAAAGCAGTAGAAGATAAGTACATAGTTGATAGTGTAATTGACTATGCGAAAGAGCATCATTTAGAAAATTTAATCGCAATAGATAATACAGTGAGTTTAGATTTTATTGAGAATTACATTCCGTTAGTCAATGCTGGATTCGATTTAGTCTCTTCTAACAAAATAGCCAATACCGTTTCGTACGATTTTTATAAAGAATTGCGTAAAACCTTAGATAAAAATAAGAAGAGTTACCTGTATGAAACCAATGTTGGAGCAGGTTTACCATTGATAGATACAATTAAACTATTACACGATTCAGGAGAGAACATTACAAGAATTCGAGGAGTATTCTCAGGGTCTTTAAGTTATTTGTTTAATAAGTTTTCTGCGGAAGACCTACCGTTTTCAAGGGTGTTACAAGAAGCCATTGATAAAGGATTTACAGAACCAGATCCTCGTGAAGATTTATGTGGAAATGACGTCGCTAGAAAACTATTGATTTTAGCTCGAGAATTGGATTTAGAAAATGAATTTGAAGATATTCAGATAGAAAATTTGATTCCAGAGGAGTATAGAGAAATATCTTCTGATGAGTTTTTAGGAAACTTAGAAAAACTAGACACTACGTTTCAACAACAAAAAGAAACACAAGAAGAGAAGCATGTACTGAGATACATTGGTGATTTACACGGAGATCTACAACAATCGAAAGGAGAATTGGATGTAAAATTAGTATCGGTACCAGAGAGTTCGCCTTTAGGAAGTTTAAAAGGGTCTGATGCAATTTTTGAAATTTATACAGAGTCATACGGAGCACAACCTATTGTCATTCAAGGAGCAGGAGCAGGATCAAAAGTTACTGCAAGAGGCGTATTTGGAGATATTTTACGATTAGCAAAGAATAATAACTAGATAGACTAGAGAATAAAGAAGTGAGAATAGAGAGAAAAAATAAGAGAGTCTCACTTCTTTGTTCTAACAGCGAAGCGGTCTAACATCTAAAAAAACAACATGAGTCAACATTTCGAAACCCAAGCCATTTTTCAGAACATTCAACACCCTTATACTTAACCTCAAGTTTTGTGTTTGATGATGCTGAAGATATGCGAGCATCGTTTGCCGAAGAAAAGGAGAAGAATTTATACAGTCGATTTTCAAATCCGAATACCACAGAATTCGTTAATAAAATGGTAGCAATGGAAGGAGCAGAGGCAGGATATGCTTTTGCAACAGGTATGGCTGCGGTGTTTTCAACGTTTGGGGCTTTGTTAAATGCAGGGGATCATATAGTTTCATGTCGTTCTGTTTTTGGGTCAACCCATAGTTTGTTTACCAAATATTTACCAAAGTGGAATATTGAATCGAGTTACTTTAAAATTAATGAAGTAGATAAAATTGAAAGCCTAATTCAGTCGAATACCAAAATATTATATGCAGAAACGCCAACCAATCCAGCAGTAGATATTTTAGATTTAGAGTTGTTGGGAGGTATTGCAAAGAAGCACAATTTATTGTTGGTAATTGATAATTGCTTTGCAACGCCTTATTTACAGAATCCAATCAAGTTTGGAGCAGATTTGGTCATTCATTCAGCAACGAAGTTAATAGACGGTCAAGGGCGTGTTTTAGGAGGAGTAACAGTTGGAAAAGAGGAATTAATCAGAGAGATTTATTTGTTTTCAAGAAACACTGGACCAGCAATGTCACCATTCAATGCTTGGGTATTATCTAAGAGTTTAGAAACCTTATCGATACGAGTAGAAAAGCACTGCGAGAATGCGTTGAAGGTAGCACAGTTTTTAGAAGAACACCCAAAAGTGAATTTGGTTAAGTATCCATTTCTAAAATCACATCCACAGTATGAAATCGCAAAAAAACAAATGCGACTGGGAGGAAATATTGTCGCTTTTGAAGTAAAAGGAGGTATTGATGCTGGACGTAATTTTTTGAATAGCATAAAACTATGCTCATTATCAGCAAATTTAGGAGATACACGAACGATTGTAACACATCCAGCATCAACAACGCATAGTAAGTTAAGTGAAGCAGACCGATTAGAAGTAGGAATTACTGATGGTTTAGTACGATGTTCGGTAGGATTAGAAAATGTAGAAGATGTAATTAACGATTTAAATCAAGCATTAAATAATTAGGAAGTAAAGTATATATTTGTAATATGCTTTCTAAGAAAACAAAATACGGAATTAAGGCGCTTAGCGCTTACTTTTATTGCTAGGCAAGAAAAGGGCACTATGGTACAAATTGCGACCATTTCAGAAAATGAAAATATTTCGCACAAGTTTTTAGAAAGCATATTACTTACCTTACGAAAATCAGGAATTTTAGGAGCAAAAAAAGGGAAGGGTGGAGGCTATTATTTGCTTAAGCCATCCAACGAAATTAAAATGACTGAGGTTATTAGAACACTTGAAGGACCTATTGCTATGGTACCATGTGTTAGTTTGAATTATTATGAAAAGTGTGATGACTGCCCAGATGAAGAAGCATGCTCAGTACATAAACTAATGATTCAAGTAAGAGATAATACACTACAAGTACTTCGTAATAACACACTTGCAGATTTAGTGTAGTATTAACAAATTGTAAAATTCAAATTTTTTTTTGATTTCCCCCTGGAGAATTAAAAAGCATCTGTATATTTGTCGACTTAAAACCTAGTATTCCGATAGGGTAATAGTATTTTAAAAATGATTGTAGAACAAGTAGTAGAAAATAAAGCTAATTATAAAGAAGATAAGCTTTCTGAAAAACCACTAAGAAGCATTATAAAGTCAATAAGTTGGAGAGTTGTTGGTACCATAGATACCATATTAATCTCATGGATAATTACCGGACAAGTAAAAACAGCCTTTTCAATTGGAGCGATAGAATTAGTAACAAAAATGCTATTGTATTTTTTTCACGAAAGAGTTTGGAACAGTATTAAATGGGGTAAAAAATGAGCATAGAAACAATGAATTTAGAAGCAGTAAACGACGCGTTAAAAAACAAATCTCCAAAGGAGATTATTGTTTGGGCGTTACAACAGGCTAACAAGGCGGTAGTAACCACAAACTTTCGTCCCTATGAAGGAGCAATTTTACATGCAGTAGCATCAGTAAAAAACACTATAGATGTTATTTGGTGCGATACAGGGTATAATACTCCACAAACCTATAAACACGCTGAAGAGTTAATTGAAAAATTGCAGTTAAACGTTCAGTTGTATGTTCCTAAACAAACGGTAGCACATAGAAATATCACATTAGGTTTACCAACAATTGACGATCCAAAACATGCAGTTTTTACTGAGCAAGTGAAGTTGGAGCCTTTCAAAAGAGCAATGAATGAGCACAAACCAGATGTGTGGTTTACCAACTTAAGAAAAGGACAAACAGCTTTTAGAGATAGTATTGATATTGTTTCAAAAAGTAAAGATGGAGTATTAAAAGTAAGTCCATTTTACCATTGGTCAGATGAAGAGTTAGATGCTTATTTAGAAGAACACCAATTACCAAACGAGTTTAAATACTTCGATCCCACAAAAGTAGAAAGTAATAGAGAATGTGGTTTACATATTTAAAAATAGGATTATGAACACAGAAACGATACAAGTAGGAGCTTTAGAAAGTGAAGCCATATATATATTAAGAGAAGTAGTCGCGCAATTTGAAAAACCAGTACTGTTATTCTCTGGAGGAAAGGACAGTATTACGCTAGTTCGACTAGCTCAAAAAGCATTTTATCCAGCAAAAATTCCATTCCCTTTATTACATGTTGATACAGGGCATAATTTTCCTGAAACCATTGAATTTAGAGATCGATTGGTAGAAGAGTTAGGAGTAGAATTAATTGTAAGAGAAGTACAAGACAACATTGATGCTGGTAAAGTAAAAGAAGAAACAGGAAAGTACGCGAGCCGAAACATGCTACAAACCGAAACGTTATTAGATGCCATTGAAGAATTTGGTTTTGATGCGTGTATCGGTGGAGCGCGTAGAGATGAAGAAAAGGCGAGAGCTAAAGAACGTATTTTTTCAGTACGAGATGATTTTGGACAATGGGATGAAAAAAATCAACGTCCAGAGTTGTTCGATATGTTGAACGGAAGAATCGATTTAGGTCAAAACGTACGTGTTTTTCCAATTTCTAACTGGACAGAGTTAGATGTTTGGTCGTATATACAACAAGAACAAATTGAAATTCCATCCATCTATTTCGCTCATAAAAGAGCCACATTTATTAGAGACGGGTTAATCTGGTCTGCAAACGATGATGTTGTGTTTAGAGAAGAGGAAGAAGAAGTACAAGAGCGTATGGTGCGATTTAGAACGGTAGGAGATATGAGTTGTACGGCAGCAGTCTTGTCAGATGCGATAGATATTGATACCGTGGTAGATGAAATTAGAGAATCTTCCATATCAGAAAGAGGAGCAAGGATTGATGATAAACGATCTGAAGCAGCAATGGAAAAACGCAAACAACAAGGATATTTTTAAAAAGATAACCTAGTATTTAGTATAGAGTAAAGAGAGAAAAATACTCAAAGCTTAATACTAATCACTCAATACTAAAAGAACATGAACGTAGTAAAAATAGCAACAGCAGGAAGTGTAGATGACGGAAAGAGCACACTAATAGGGCGAATTTTATACGATACAAAATCATTAACCCAAGATAAATTAGAAGCGATAGAAGAAAAAAGTAAGCAACGCGGATTTGATTACTTAGATTTTTCTTTAGCAACAGATGGTTTGGTAGCAGAACGCGAACAAGGAATTACTATTGATGTAGCTCATATTTATTTTTCAACACCAAAAACGAGTTTTATCATAGCCGATACTCCTGGACATATAGAATATACCAGAAACATGGTTACGGGAGCATCCAATTCTCAAGCCTCTATCATTTTGGTAGATGCGAGAAATGGAGTAGTAGAACAAACCTACCGTCATTTCTTTATCAATAATTTACTAAGAGTAAAAGATGTAATAGTCGCTGTAAACAAAATGGATTTGGTAGATTTTTCAGAAGAAAAGTTCAATGAAATAAAAGGCGAAATAGAGTATTTATCAAAAAAGAGTGCCTATAAAAATCAAAATATCACATTTATACCACTTTCAGCTTTAAAAGGAGACAATGTTGTGAAGTCTTCAGAAAACACCCCTTGGTATAAAGGAGAAACATTATTGAATCACCTTGAAAACTTGGGGTCTGAAGATACGCAAGAAGTATCAAAAGCACGTTTCCCAGTGCAAACGGTTATTCGACCAAAAACAGACGAATATCACGATTTCAGAGGATATGCAGGAAAATTGTATGGAGGTGATTTAGCAGTAGGCGATGCAGTAACCGTATTACCATCAGCAACAAAATCTACGATAAAGAGCATTCAGTTTTTTGATAAAGAATATGCAAGAGCAAAACGAGGAAGTTCGATAAGCATCACTTTAGAAGATGATGTAAATGTGAGCAGAGGAGATATGTTGGTAAAAGAAGGAGAAGAACCATCCGTAGTGAAACAATTAGAAGCTACCATTTGTTGGATGGACAAAACTCCACTGCAAGCTTCAGAAAAGTATTACATTAAACATGGAGTAAACGATGTACAAGCGAAAATAACAGAGTTAAAAACAACCATTCGTACTGATTTTTCTGGAGTAGAAGAAGCGCCTGCTAAGTTAGCATTAAACGAAATAGGCGAAGTGAGTTTAAAAGTTAGCAAGCCTATATATAATCATCAATCCAAAAACCAATACCACGTCAGGAGTTGGTTTTATCAAGTAAACATGATGAGCCAAAATGTGCGGCAGTATGTCCAGTAGATTGTTGCGTACCAGATGAAGCACATGTAGAGTTCTTACATAACGAATAACAACGCTTTTATAAGCAAACAACTATTAAAAAACCACATGCAAAGTTTTAGATCAGAAATAGAAAACCCTTTAGTAGAAAAGGATATCCTAGAGTTAGAACGTAAAATACGTTTGTTTAACGAAGGAAAAATAGATGAAGAACGTTTTAGAAGCTTACGTTTAGCCAGAGGAATTTACGGTCAACGCCAATTTGGGGTACAAATGATTCGTATCAAATTACCGTATGGTAAAGTTACAAGCGAACAATTACACAGAATTGCAGATGTTTCTGATGAATATTCAAGAGGGCGTTTACATATTACCACACGTCAAGATATTCAAATTCACCACGTAAGTTTAGACAGAACCCCCGAGTTATGGGCACAGTTAGAAAAAGACGATATTACGTTGCGTGAAGCATGTGGTAATGCAGTACGTAATGTAACGGCCTCAGCAACTGCGGGAATCGATCCGAAAGAACCGTTTGATGTAACACCGTATGCACACGCAACCTTTCAATTTTTCTTGCGTAATCCAATCTGTCAAGAAATGGGAAGAAAATTCAAAATGTCTTTCTCTGCAACAGAAGAAGATACCGCGTTGAGTTTTATTCACGATTTAGGATTCATTGCAACAACGAAAACAGTTGACGGTAAAGAAGTAAAAGGATTCAAGGTATTATTGGCAGGAGGATTAGGGTCACAACCACGTCATGCCGATGTAATTTATGAGTTTTTAGAAGCAGATTTATTGATACCAACTATTGAAGGAGTGTTACGTGTGTTCGACCGTTACGGAGAACGTGCTAAAAGAGCCAAAGCTCGTTTAAAATTCTTGGTAAAAGATTTAGGTGTTGATACTTTCTTAGAATTAGTTGCAGCTGAAAGAAATGCATTAGCGTATAAAACGTATCCGATAAATACTACCAACTTTGAACAAGACATTGTTTTTGAAACCAATGAGGTTCCTTCAGTAGTGATAGAAGACGAAGAGGCATATCAAAACTGGAAAGAAACCAATGTAATTCAGCAAAAGCAAGAAGGATTGTATGCGATAGGGATTAAAGTTTTGTTAGGCGATTTTTATACTGATAAAGCACGTTTGTTAGCTGATTTAATTAAGAAATATGGAGCGAATGAGTTACGTTTTACCTTACGTCAAAACATCTTGATTCGTCACGTGAGAGAGGAGTTTTTACCATTTTTTTATACAGAATTAAAAAAGTTAGGTTTTGCAGACGCAGGATATAATAGTTTGAATGATATCACTGCATGTCCGGGAACTGATACGTGTAATTTAGGTATTGCTAGCAGTACAGGAATTGCAGCGGAGTTAGAGCGTGTGTTAAAAGCAGAATATCCGCAGTATGTAAATAACAAAGACATCACTATTAAAATTAGTGGCTGTATGAATGCTTGTGGACAACACAACATGGCACACATTGGTTTCCAAGGAATGTCTATAAAAGTAGGAAATCTATTAGCTCCAGCCTTACAAGTATTAGTTGGAGGAGGAGTTTTAGGACAAGGAAATGGTCGTTTTGCTGATAAATTGGTAAAAATACCAAGTAAAAGAGGACCAGAATCTTTACGAATCTTATTAAACGATTTCGAAAGTAACAAACAAGCAACCGAAGATTTCTTAAGCTATTACGATAGACAAGGAAAGAATTATTTCTATGAGTTATTGAAAGAATTATCAGACACCACCAATTTATCAGAATACGATTTTATTGATTGGGGACACGATAAAAATTATGTAAAAGCCATAGGAGTGGGTGAATGTGCTGGAGTTGTAATTGATTTAGTAGCCACTTTATTATTTGAAAGTGAAGAAAAATTAGAGAATGCAACACAAGCTTATAACAACCAACAATGGTCAGACAGTATTTATCACTCGTATGCCGCAATGATTAATACAGCCAAAGCCTTGTTAACAGCTGAAGGAGCAAAAACCAATACACAAGCAGAGATCATCACCAATTTTGATGAAACCTTTGTAGTAACAAATAAAATAGAATTATCAACTTCTTTCTCAGAATTGATTTATCAAATTAATAAGAATGAACCTACGGAAGCTTTTACAAAAGCATATTTAGAAACTGCAACAGCATTTTATAAAACAGTAGATGTTTATAGAAAAGTAGCCGTAGAAAGTTAAAAATAGGAGAGTCCAATGAAAAATCAACCGAAATTAACCGTAGTAGGTGCAGGACCAGGAGATGCTGATTTAATCACCTTAAAAGCCATTAAAGCATTAGAACAAGCCGATGTGGTATTGTACGATGCATTGGTGAATAACGAACTGTTAGGATATGTGAATCCGAATGCAGAATTAATTTTTGTAGGAAAACGAAGAGGATGCTATCGATATCAACAAGAACAAATCAATGAGTTGATTGTTGCTAGAGGATTTTCTCACGGACATGTAGTACGTTTAAAAGGAGGTGATCCTTTTATTTTTGGAAGAGGGGCAGAAGAAATGGAATATGCTGCAAAACACGGATTAGAGGTTGCTGTAGTTCCAGGAATTTCTTCATCGTTAGCGGTACCGGCTTATCAGAATATTCCGTTGACAAAAAGAGGAAGTTCAGAAAGCTTTTGGGTTATTACAGGAACGACTAAACAGCACCAATTATCAAACGATGTTGCCTTAGCCGCAAAATCGAGTGCAACGGTTGTTATTTTAATGGGAATGGGCAAACTTTCAGAAATTATTCAGCTTTTTAAAGCAGAAGGAAAGAATGAATTACCAGTAGCTATTATTCAAAATGGAACTACTCCTGAAGAAAAAATAGGAATTGGTACTGTGGATACTATAGAAGAAGTAGTGGCAAAAAACAATTTGAGCAACCCTGCTATTATTCTGTTAGGAGATGTAGTAAATCACAGACAACAATTGTTACAAGTGCAACAAGAAGTAGCTTTAAAAGAGGTGGTGTAATGGAAGAAAGAAATAATTTATACCCAATTTTTTTAAAGACTAAAGAACTGGAAGTGCTAATTGTTGGAGGAGGATTTGTAGCAGAGGAAAAACTACGATTTTTATTAAAATCGAGTCCAGATGCTAAAGTAACGATGGTCGCTCCTTTTTTTAGAGATGAAACTATTGAAGTAGCTCAAAAAGGAGAGGTGAGCACGATAGTAGATAGCTATAATGATACTTATTTAAAGGAAAAACATTTGGTGATTGCAACTACCAATATTCCTGAAGTTAATATGCAGGTGTATAAAGATTGTAGAAGTCAACATAAATTGGTAAATGTAGCTGATAATCCACCATATTGTGATTTTTATATGGGTGGAATTGTCACCAAAGGGAACGTAAAAGTAGCTATTTCAACCAATGGAAAATCACCCACAACCGCTAAGAGATTGCGTCAGTTTTTTGAAGAAGTAATTCCAGAAGACATCAATCAATTAGTGAAAAATTTGAATAGTTACAGAAAAACCATCAAAGGAAACTTTGAACAAAAAGTAGAAACATTAAATAAGCTAACCGAGAGTTTAGTGAAATAAGTAGAACATGATACAAACAGATATATTAATTATTGGAGCGGGTCCAACAGGACTATTTACAGTTTTTGAAGCAGGATTATTAAAACTACGTTGTCATTTAATTGATGCCTTACCGCAACCAGGTGGGCAGTGTTCAGAAATTTATCCGAAGAAACCTATTTACGATATTCCGGCATATCCAGAGATTTTAGCAGGAGATTTAATCAAGAACCTGATGGAGCAAATCAAACAATTTGAACCAGGATTTACCTTAGGAGAACGTGCAGATACTATTGAAAAGCAAGATGACGGAACGTTTATCGTAACGACAAATAAGGGAACAAAACATCAAGCACCTGTGGTAGCGATTGCAGGTGGGTTAGGAAGTTTTGAGCCACGTAAACCTATCATCCCAAATATTATCGATTTTGAAGATAAAGGAGTGGAGTACATGATTAAAGAACCAGAATTGTATCGTGATAAAGATGTGGTAATCGCTGGAGGAGGAGACTCTGCTTTAGATTGGTCTATTTTCTTAACAGATGTGGCTAAATCGGTAACCTTAATTCACAGAAGAAACGAATTTAGAGGAGCGTTAGACTCAGTAGAAAAAGTTCAAGAGTTAAAGAATTTAGGAAAAATCAATTTGATAACGCCTGCTGAGGTAAAAGCAGTGTTAGGGAAAGAGCACGTAACAGGAGTTGTAGTAGAAGAAACAGGTAAAGAACCATTTATCATTGATACAGATCATTTCATTCCATTATTTGGATTGGCACCAAAGTTAGGACCGATTGCCAATTGGGGATTAGAAATTGAGAAGAATGCCATTAAAGTAAACAATGCGTTAGATTATCAAACGAATGTTGAAGGTATTTATGCGATTGGTGATGTGAATACTTATCCAGGAAAATTAAAATTGATTTTATGTGGATTCCACGAAGCAACGTTAATGTGCCAAAGTGCTTATCAGCGTATCCATCCAGATAAAAAATATGTGATGAAATATACCACAGTAGGAGGGGTAGACGGTTTTGATGGAACTCGAAAAGAAGCACCAAAAGCAGTAGTAAAAGCGATTCAGTAATGGAGCAGGATGTTACAATAAAAATTACCGATCGAGATGGCGTATTGCACGAGGTAGTTGCTCCGACAGACATGGCAATGAACTTAATGGAGGTGGTTAGATCGTACGAATTAGCTACTGAAGGAACTATTGGTATTTGTGGTGGAATGGCAATATGTGCCTCTTGTCAGTGTTATGTAAAGTCGAATCATGAATTACCAGAAATGAATGATGATGAAGATGCAATGCTAGCAGAAGCGTTTCATGTGCAAGAAAATAGCCGATTAGGGTGTCAAATTCATATAACTCCTGAATTAGAAGGATTAGAAGTTGAGTTAGCTCCCGAAAGTTAATTATTTTTGTAAAAATTTATCACATGGGATTCAAGCAGTACGATTTATCATTAAAAGATGATGTAGAAGTTTTTACAAAACAATTATTTTATGCCTTGTTTAATGATGTATGCCAAGAAAAAGCAAATCATTTAAAAGAAAAGTTTGAAAAAATTTTAAAGGGTTTAGCTATTGAAAATACTTCGGAAGTATGGGCAGCATATCAACAAACGTTTTGTGAAATACGAGAAAAGTTAGATTTAGATGCCAAAGCATTTGAAAAGACAGATCCTGCCTGTAAAAGCTTAGGAGAAGTGTATTTAGCGTATCCAGGATTCCATGCGATTGCCGTATATCGATTGAGTCATGAATTGTACAAAATGGAAGTTCCGATTTTACCAAGAATGATGAGCGAATATGCACATGGATTAACAGGAACGGATATTCACCCAGGAGCAACTATTGGCGATTCGTTTTTTATAGATCACGCAACAGGAATTGTGATTGGAGAAACCACGATTATTAAAGAAAACGTAAAAATATATCAAGGAGTTACCTTAGGAGGGGTTCAAGTAAAAAAAGAATTAGCATCCACAAAAAGGCATCCAACGATTGAAAATAATGTAACCATTTACGCCAATGCAACTATCTTAGGAGGCGATGTAGTGATAGGAAGAGATAGTATAATAGGTGCAAATGTTTGCGTAACCACCTCTGTACCCGAAGGATCTATTGTAACCTATGAGTCAGAAAATAAAATAACCACTAGAAAATCCTATGTTAAATAATGTAGGTATAAAAATCAACATGAAAACTAAAACGATAATAGATAGCATAGGAAATACACCACTCATAGAAGTTTCTAACATTTTTCAAAAAGAAGGAGTGAAGTTATTGCTAAAATTAGAAGGAAACAATCCTGGTGGAAGTGTAAAAGACCGAGCAGCCTTTAATATGATTGCTGAAGCTATCAAAAGGAAAAATATCCGTCCAGGAGATTATTTAGTAGAAGCAACTAGTGGAAACACAGGAATAGCATTAGCGCTCATGGCTAAAATATTAGGCGTAAATATGGTATTGGTAATGCCTGAAAATTCTACCGAAGAACGTGTAAAGACTATGCGAGCATACGGAGCTGAGGTTATTTTAACGGATGCAGAAAAAGGTATTGAAGGTTCTAGAGATGTAGCTTTAGAACTACGTTATAAAAAAGGCTATTTTATGTTGAACCAGTTTGAAAATACCGATAACTGGAAAGCACACTATAAAACCACAGGTCCAGAAATTTGGAACGATACTCAAGGAGAAGTAACACATTTTGTATCTGCCATGGGAACTACAGGAACCATCATGGGAGTTTCTACTTATTTAAAAGAACAAAATCCTGAGGTACAAATTATTGGAGCGCAACCTAAAGACGGAGCAAGAATTCCAGGGATTCGTAAGTGGACACCAGCCTACCAACCAAAATTCTTTAACAAAAGTAAGGTGGATCAGGTGGTTGAACTAGACGAAAACGATGCTAAAAACATGACGAGAAGACTAGCACAAGAAGAAGGTGTTTTTGCAGGAATGAGTAGTGGAGGAGCGGTACATGCAGCGTTAGAAATAGCCCAAACTATTGATAAAGGAGTAATTGTAGCTGTTATTTGCGATAGAGGAGATCGTTATTTATCTTCAGACTTGTTTCAGTAGATAATCTTATTATAATACAGAAATTCCCGCTTAGGCGGGAATTTTTATTTAAAAAATAATTTTCTGATAAAGTTATGAATGAACAGTTTTTATAGTTTTTGGTTCAAATCTTGTTGCCCTACGATAGCCATTATTTCGACATTATTTTCTGTTATTTTAAAATAAATACTATCAACTCCACAAACACAACGTCTATATCCTTTTTTTATGTGGTCTACCGCTTCAAATGAGAAAGGGCTTTGTGCAATAATATCAAAATACTCAAAAAATGTTTCAAAGTATTTGTCTGCTTGAGTCATTCCAAATTTTTCTATTCCGTAATGATGAATCCGAATAAGATCAATTTTAGCTTCGTTACTTAATCGGTATTTAGCCATTTAACAAAGACTTAGATAGGGCTAAAATTTCTTCTTTACTATCATTTGTAAATCCACTTTGTTCAGCCTTTTCTAGTTTAGTTCGAATCCAGTCAACTTGTACTTGCTGTTTTCTAGCTTGTCTAATTAAGTCATTTATCAATTCGCTCTTACTCGAATATTCTTTACCGTCTATTTGGGTTTTTAACCATTCATCGTTAGGTTCGGTAAATGATATGCTTTGTCTTGCCATGATTTTATTGTTTGGTGTAAAAATACATCAAATATGCATCAATTCCAAATTTTGATAAATAGCTATTCTGCTCGTACACTATTTTTCTGAAATCTCTTTAAGTTTATTCAACGCTTTATCCCAAGTTTAGTTAAAATAATCAAGGTAGTCGTCTGCTACATCACATTCTATGGTTACTGTGGTGATACCGTTCTGTTCGTGAAATGAATAATTTTCTAGTGAACCTGCCCATTTTTCAATCTCAGGACCTTCGGTAATTTCATTTTCACCGTCTAACATCCCGTAATGGCGAATGGAAACAAACTGAAAAGGAATATTATCTGCAATTTCAGAGACCATTCCACCTTTTTTACCCTCTTTATCTGTTCCTACAAAATAGATTTTACTTCCTTTTTCCCAGCTTCCTTCATAGGTTGAGGTCGGATTAAACTCAGCTGTCCATTGCTGGTAAGTTTCAATAGTATTAATACCCAACATGGTGTTGTAAACTTTCTCAGCAGATGCATTGATGTCTTTCTTAAATTGTAGCTTTTTCATGATTCTGTGTACTTGGTTAAAGGTTTAGTTTTCGCAAGTAGGCTTGCACTAGCAATTAATTTTATACGGTGTTAGGGGCAGTTATTTCGCACTATACTTGGATTTCAATTCTTCTAAAGTACCTTCTTTTCTTAATCGTTCAACCATTTCTTTTGTTTTTATTAATTGAATATCCGCTAATAGTTTCATATCCTCAACGTTATCTGTTGTAATAGAGTCAATTGGTTTTATAAAGTCATTATTAATATAAGATAAGTAAATACTTCTGTTTTTCAGATTATTAAATTCATTCACTCTACCTTTAAGGTTGTCGTGCATTTGTGTCAATTTCTGCGTAAGTTCAGTATTATTATCAAGAACAGAGTTATAAGTGGATTCCGCAAACATTTTGAAAACAGATTCATCTAATTTTTTAATATGTTGCTCGAACCCAAGAGATTTTAAATATTTATAATTCAAATCTTTTTTTTCAATATCTTTCATTAGGTATTGAAAAAGGACTTTTACTAACATAAAAAATCGTCCACCTTCTTCAAATGAAAAATGATAAAATGTATACGACCTTTTAGTTTTTCCATTTTTATATAATATTTCCGCATCTTCATATAGTTCAGATGCATTTTCATAAGTTAGAAATATTGCGTTATAAATTTTTTCAAGCATAAAGTTTGTTTTAATTGCCCCTAACTCATTATAAAAAACTAAAACTTCTTTTATCCGTGTATTAAAATGTGATAAGTAGAGTTTTTAGCAATTTTATTTTTCTTGTTTCAAGTCTTCAATATAAAACAAAATAAAAATTCGCACAATAACAGATGATCATATTATTAAGTCTTAGATATAGTAATTAATTATTAAACAAACTAGTAGACAATGTTTTTGTATTCTAACACCACTTTCCATAGTTGTTAAAAGAATGGTAAATCATTTAAGAATAAATACAAAAGTCTTAGTTAGATGAATCATTGGCATACATGTTGAAAAGCTCTAGGAAAATTATTTTTATTATGAGAGCATTTTCAAGGCAAATCAACAAATTATTTTTAATAACATTCTTAACTATTACTTCTATGGCAGTAGGACAAACATCTTTAAAGAAAGTGGATTTATCAATATACCCTAAACCAGAGAAAGGATTTAAACAAATGGTTATAGAAGTTCCTCATTCAGCTAATGATAGTAACAAAAAAATAGAATTTGTTATTGGAAAGTGGATGGAAGTAGATACTTGTAATAAGCACGGACTTGTAGGAAGTATAGAGAAAAAGGATCTTAAAGGATGGGGATATTCGTACTATGATTTTACTACCGATGGCGGAGTTATATCTACTCGAATGGCTTGTTTTGAAAATAGTACAGTTAGAAAGTTTGTTACGAGTCAACCAAAAACAGTAAGGTATAACGGGAAATTACCAATTGTTATTTATGTACCAGAAGGTTACGAGGTTCAATTTAAGATCTTCAAGGCAGAAGATGATGTGTATCACGCTAGTGAGGTAAAACAGAAATAAATTTAAAGTGCTGTGGTTTATCACAGCTTTATATAAGAAAAGCAGCAAATACTATTTGCTGCTTTTCTTTTTTATAGAATTAATACACTACTTTTTTCTTTTATCTATTTTAATTTTGTTAACTAAAAAATAATACTATAACTTTGTTCCGTTCATTAACGTATTGATGTTATCAAGAAAGGTGGAGGGAATAGACCCTTTGAAACCTTAGCAACCCTTTGTGCAAACAAAGAAGGTGCTACATTCTACTGCATTTGCAGAGAGATAACGAAAAGAATTTTCTTTCCTCTTTTCCTGATAACAACACACTAAATATCAGGAATGTCAAACATTTATCAAGAAATACAAAAACGAATCCTTGTGCTCGATGGCGCTATGGGAACCATGCTTCAGGAATATAAATTTTCGGAAGAAGATTTTCGTGGAGAACGTTTTAAAGACTACCCAACACCATTACAAGGAAACAACGATTTGTTGTCCATCACGCAACCCGAAGCCGTAAAAGAAGTACACAGAAAGTACTTTGCGGCAGGGGCAGACATTGTAGAAACCAATACTTTTTCAGGAACTACTATTGCCATGGCAGATTACCAAATGGAAGAGTTGGTTTACGAGTTAAATTACGAATCTGCTAAGATAGCCAAAGAAGTAGCAGAGGAGTTCACTGCAAAAGAACCACACAAACCTCGTTTTGTAGCAGGTTCTATCGGACCTACAAACCGTACGGCAAGTATGTCTCCTGATGTAAACGACCCAGGGTACAGAGCGGTAACTTTCGACGAGTTACGCACTGCTTATAAACAACAAGTAGAAGCCTTAATAGATGGAGGCTCGGATATATTGTTAGTAGAAACTGTATTTGATACTCTAAACGCCAAAGCTGCTTTATTTGCCATTGAAGAGGTAAAAGCTGAGCGAAATATAGAAATTCCTATCATGGTTTCAGGTACAATTACCGATGCTTCAGGTAGAACGTTATCAGGACAAACAGCCGAGGCGTTTTTGATTTCGATTTCTCATATTCCGTTGTTATCCGTAGGATTTAATTGCGCTTTAGGAGCCAATTTATTACAACCACACTTAGAGGCGATTGCTTCTAAAACTGACTTTGCCATTTCTGCACATCCAAATGCTGGATTACCGAATGCCTTTGGAGAGTATGATGAAACACCAGAAGAAACTGCTAATCAGATAGAAGAATATTTAAAGAAAAACTTAATCAATATTATAGGAGGGTGCTGTGGTACCACACCTAAGCATATTTCGGCTATTGCAGCAGTAGCAGCGAAGTACAAACCACGAAATGCCCAACCCTCAGTCCCTTCCCAAAGGGAAGGGAAGTTAAGTTAGTGATGATTAAGAATGGTGTATTTCATAAAAAAACAGTAAAGATAGAGATGAGTGATAGAGATATAAAAAATACTACAACAAAAGCCTCTTCCCTTTTGGGAGAGGTTGGAGAGGGGCAGAGATACATGAAATTATCGGGGTTAGAACCACTGATTATTACTCCAGAAAGTAATTTTATCAATGTTGGGGAGCGCACAAACGTAGCAGGATCTCGTAAATTTCTTCGATTGATAAAAGAAGAAAAGTTTGATGAAGCCTTGGCAATTGCGCGTCATCAAGTAGATGGAGGAGCACAAATCATCGATATTAATATGGATGATGGTTTGATTGAAGGAAAAGAAGCGATGGTACGTTTCTTAAACTTAATAGCTTCTGAACCTGATATTGCCAGAGTTCCTATTATGATTGATAGTTCTAAATGGGAAATTATCGAAGCTGGTTTACAGGTAGTACAAGGTAAATCGGTAGTAAACTCTATTTCTTTAAAAGAAGGAGAAGAAAAGTTTATATGGGAAGCTACCCAGATAAAAAGATACGGAGCTGCTGTAATTATCATGGCTTTTGATGAAGTAGGACAAGCAGATACTTACGAGCGAAGAATTGAAATTGCAGAGCGTTCTTATAATATATTAACCGACATCGTCGGTTTTCCACCAGAAGATATCATTTTCGATTTAAATATCTTTCCTGTGGCAACAGGAATGGAAGAACACCGAAAAAATGCGTTAGATTTTATTGAAGCTACCCGATGGGTACGTGAAAATTTGCCACATGTAAGTGTGAGTGGTGGAGTAAGTAACGTGTCGTTTTCTTTTAGAGGAAACGATGTTGTTCGTGAAGCGATGCACTCGGTATTCTTATACTATGCCATTAAGGCAGGAATGAATATGGGAATTGTTAATCCGGCGATGTTAGAGGTGTATGATGATATTCCGAAGGATTTATTAAAACATATTGAAGATGTTGTTTTAGATAGAAGAGATGATGCTACTGAACGGTTATTAGAATTTGCCGAAACGGTAAAATGGACTAAAGCAGAAAACAAAGAGCAGGTTTTAGAATGGAGGAGTTTGCCACTTCAAGAACGTATTACACACTCTTTAGTAAAAGGAATAGACGCTTTTATTGAAGAAGATGCTGAAGAAGCTCGTTTGAGTGTTGCAAAACCTCTACATGTAATTGAAGGACATTTAATGACCGGGATGAATGTGGTAGGTGATTTGTTTGGTGAAGGAAAAATGTTTTTACCTCAGGTTGTAAAATCTGCCCGAGTAATGAAAAAAGCCGTAGCCTATTTGAATCCTTTTATTGAAGCAGAGAAAAGCGAGGAACAACAAGCTATTGGAAAGATATTGATGGCAACCGTAAAAGGAGATGTGCATGATATTGGTAAGAACATCGTATCTGTAGTATTAGGTTGTAACAATTATGAGATTGTAGATTTAGGAGTAATGGTTCCTCCAGAAAAAATCATAGAAACTGCCAAAAGAGAAAAGGTAGATGCTATTGGTTTAAGCGGATTGATAACACCTTCGTTAGATGAAATGGTGTATTTAGCCAAAGAAATGGAACGTCAAAATTTGGAGATTCCTTTATTAATAGGAGGAGCAACAACTTCTAAAGCACATACTGCTGTAAAGATTGATACACAGTATAAAAACGCAGTAGTACACGTAAACGATGCATCAAGAGCGGTAACTGTAGTAGGAGATTTACTAAATAAAGAAACCTCAAACGAATATGTTGCCAAGTTGAAGCAAGATTACGAAGAGTTTCGTGATAAGTTTTTGAAACGAGGAAAGCAGAAGCACTACATACCAATTGAGGAAGCTAGAAAGCGAAAATTCAAAATAGATTGGGATAAGACTAACATTTCCAAACCAAAAGAACTAGGAGTACAAAAATTAGAACAAGTAAGTTTAAAAGACTTAGTACCATATTTTGATTGGAGTCCGTTTTTTCGCTCGTGGGATTTACACGGAAAGTTTCCTGATATTTTAGAAGATGAAGTAGTAGGTACAGAAGCAACCAATTTGTTTGCAGATGCTCAGAAGATGTTACAACTCATCATAGAAAAACAAGCATTAAAACCTAAAGCAATCTTCGGTTTGTTTGAAGCAAACACAATTAACGACGACGATATTTCAGTTCAAAAGAAAGGAAAAGAAATCGCAGTGTTTAGAACCTTACGTCAGCAATTAAAAAAGCGTGAAGGAAAACCAAGTTTTGCTTTGGCAGATTTTATTGCTCCAAAGGAAACAGAAAGAACAGATTATATAGGAGCTTTTTGTACCGCCATTTTTGGAGCTGATGAATTAGCCTTACAGTACAAAGAAAATCACGATGATTACAATGCTATTATGGCACAAGCCATTGCCGATCGTTTTGCTGAAGCTTTTGCTGAATATTTACATCATCGAGTAAGAACGAAACACTGGGGCTATGCTTCCGAAGAAAATTTAACCAATGATGAATTGATAAAAGAAGAATATAAAGGTATTCGTCCTGCACCTGGGTATCCAGCTTGTCCTGATCATCTTGAGAAAGAGACGATATGGGAATTGTTAGGAGTTGAAGAGCATATAGGAGTAACCTTGACAGAAAGTTTAGCTATGTGGCCGGCAGCAGCTGTTTCAGGATATTATTTTGCCAATAATGAAGCTAAATATTTCGGTTTGGGTAAAATAACAGACGATCAGGTAAGAGATTTTGCAGAACGAAAAAACATTCCTTTAGAAAAAGCCAGAAAATGGTTGCATCCAAATATATCAGACAATTAATAATAAATTAAAAAACCAATAAAAAGAGCGTGTTTAATTAACAATAAGTTTTAAGTAAGCTAAGATAAAAGCTAAAAAGACATAGTAATATTGCAGTATAAAAATCAGATGTAATGAAGAAATATCAATTAGAAATCAGGTTTGCAATTCAGCTAGCAATTATGGCAGTTTTATCGTTGTTTGCAGCTTCGCTGATGTAAGTTAAATATGCCTTTATAAGCTATACTTATGAAGGTAACAGAACATTTAGAAAAAGCTAACGGAACATCATTGTTTTCGTTTGAAATTCTTCCACCGTTAAAGGGAGATAATATTGATTCTATATTCAAAAATATTGATCCGTTAATGGAATTCAATCCGCCGTTTATAGACGTAACTTATCATCGAGAAGAGTATGTGTATAAAGAGTTAGAAAGCGGATTGTTAAAAAAGCAAGTAGTAAAAAAGCGTCCAGGTACGGTAGGTATTTGTGCGGCAATTCAGAATAAATACCAAGTAGATGCCGTTCCACATATTTTGTGTGGAGGGTTTACCAAAGAAGATACCGAGAACTTCTTAATAGACCTCGATTTTTTAGGTATTGATAACGTAGTTGCGTTGCGTGGTGATGCAGTAAAAAGCGAAACTTATTTTAAGCCAGAAAAGGACGGACATGCGTATGCAAGTGAGTTAGTAACTCAAATTGAGAACTTAAATAAAGGAAGATATTTAGATGATGACTTGCAAAATTCCTCAAAAACTGATTTTTGTATTGGTGTAGCTGGTTATCCAGAAAAACACATGGAAGCACCAAGTTTAGATTCTGACATTCATTTTTTAAAGAAAAAAATAAAAAATGGGGCTAGTTATATAGTAACACAAATGTTTTTTGACAATCAAAAATACTTTGAGTTTGTAGATAAATGTAGAGAAGAAGGTATAACAGTCCCTATCATTCCAGGATTAAAACCAATTTCAACTAAAAAACAATTGAATTTAATTCCACATCGATTCAAAGTAGATTTACCAGATGCGTTGGTAAAAGAAGTAATTAAATGTAAAGACAATAGTGAAGTACGACAAGTTGGAATAGAATGGTGTATTGCACAAAGTAAAGAGCTGCAACAAAGAGGGGTGCCTATTTTACACTATTACTCAATGGGAAGATCAACCAATATTCAACAAATTGCTGAGGCAGTTTTCTAATAAAAAGTGTCATTTCGAACCGAGTGAAACGAAGTGTGAGAAATCTTAAGAATATAAGTTATTTGTTTTAATGAGGTTTCTCACTTCGGTCGAAATGATGTATTAGTAGTACATTGGCATAACAAAACAGTTGCTTAATTGAGAAGAGTGATAACTGAAATACTACTTCTGAACAGCAACAAATTTTTCCTGAATAATTTGCGCTACAGGTTTGTTTTCTATTTTGCTTTCCAGCCAAGAAAGAATGTCCAAATACAAAAAAGCTCTTTTTTCATAAGGATGATTCTCATATACTTTTAAGCGATCGTATATTTTCTTAAACTCCTTTTTTATTTGATGAGGATACACATCACCTAATGCTTTAATAGAAGAAATAAACTCCTTTTGAACCTCTTGTAAATTCTCCATTTTTAGTAAAAAGCGATAGGTATCTTTAAATTGTCGTTCTAAATCGTAATCTAACCCACATTCATAATGAGCAATTAAACACAACACTCTAGCAAAACATTGTAAGTCTTGTGCTACATCAATATGTTTAGATTTGATGATTTTATTTAGGTATAAAATACATTCTTTGTTTTTGCCCATACCAAAGTACAAACATGCTATTTTGTAGTAGAACACTACAATATGATGCGTGTCTAAACGATCTTTATACTCATCAATTTTTTTATTGATAATGTCTACTAAATATTCACCTTCTGAAAAGTTGCCTTCTAGGAAGTGTAGGTGTAATTTATTGGCATAATAGTATAAAAAGGTAAGGATTTCAGTATTACTATTCTGAGGAATTGTTTTAGCTTCAATCTCATCTTCAAATAAAGAAAGTTCTTCTTTAAATTTATCATAGTGCTTGATAAAAAATAAGCTTTCTAATAGATAATTTTTCCCTTTCAAATAAAAAACAGGGTGTAAAGAAATATTCTTAGAATCATTTTTAAATAAATCTACCCATTTGTTGGCGTACTTGTAACTCTGTAAAAAATCCTGTGTCAAAAAACTATGCCACAAGTGTGCTTTGTATAGCCATAACTTTTCTCTAAATCCTAATTTTTCATACGAATATTCGGGTAACTTAGAATTGAAGTAAGAATTTACGCGTTGCAGTTCTTCATCATTTTTTACGTACCCGTTTTTTAATAAGGTTCCATACAATTGCAGTGATAAGTTAGATAGTTTACTAGCTATTACATTTTGCTGACTGAGCTCTTTCGCTTGAATAGCTAGCTCATCTGAACGCGTGTCGATACTTCGGGTTATATATTGACTTTCAATCACTTTTTCCAACTCAACAATTTCATAGGCAATATTTTTTTCTTCATTTTCAATTGCCATATTTTTTGCTTTTTCAAGCAATTTTAAACTTTGTTTGTACAATCCTTTTTGATATAAAACAGTAGCAAAGTCCAATTGCTCACGTATTTGAATTCTGATGTTTTTATGGGCAGGATTCATACGAAGACTAATCAGTATTTGCTTATATAAATGCGCTTTTAAATTGGAAAGTTGCTGTTTGCTAACAACACCACTATCAATAATTGCTTTTTCGTTGTAACATTTTTGTTTTTCTAACAATTTAAAAAGGGAAAAGAACTTCGCATCTACATTACCACCTAAACGACCTACATATAAATTAAATTGACGTTTTTCTGATTTTGATAAAGACTTTATCAAAACAAATAATGCGTCATTTTGTTGGTTGGCGAATGTAATTGGTTTACGCATAACTTTTTGTTTTTCAGTACTTTGTTTTTGTTTTTTGTTGTTTTGATATCGTAACTAACCCATTTAAAAAGAGTTTGTTAGAAAAGCCAATATATACATTTGGATTTTATTCTGATAATCATAGTTAGATTTATGCACAACGATAAAATTCAAATTTTTGATACCACTTTACGAGACGGGGAGCAGGTTCCAGGATGTAAATTAGATACCCAACAAAAATTAATTATTGCCGAAAGACTTGATTTTTTAGGAGTTGATGTAATAGAAGCAGGTTTCCCTGTGTCGAGCCCAGGTGATTTTACGTCGGTACAAGAAATTGCTAAACTGGTTAAAAACGCTTCAGTTTGCGGATTAACCAGAGCTGTAAAAAAAGATATAGAAGTTGCTGCTAATGCTTTAAAGTTTGCTAATAAACCTAGAATTCATACAGGTATTGGTACTAGCGATTCTCATATTCAATACAAGTTTAATGCTTCAAAAGACGAAGTGATTAGACGAGCTAAAGAAGCAGTTTCGTATGCAAAGAACTTTGTAGATGATGTAGAGTTTTATGCTGAAGATGCTGGTAGAACTGATAATGCTTTCCTAGCAAAAGTTTGCGAAGAGGTTATCAAATCAGGAGCAACAGTGTTGAATATTCCAGATACTACAGGGTATTGTTTGCCAGAAGAATACGGAGCAAAAATCAAGTACTTAAAAGAACACGTAAAAGGTATTGAGAATGTAATTATCTCTTGCCATTGTCATAATGATTTAGGATTAGCTACTGCTAATTCTATCGCTGGAGCTATTAATGGAGCACGTCAAATAGAATGTACAATTAACGGAATTGGTGAGCGTGCAGGAAATACTGCATTAGAAGAAGTAGTTATGATTTTAAAACAACATCCATATTTGAATCTTCAAACAGATATTAATACCAAATTGTTATATGATACGAGTATCATGGTTCGCGAAAAAATGGGAATGCCTGTTCAGCCTAATAAAGCCATAGTAGGAGCAAATGCTTTTGCACATAGTTCAGGAATTCACCAAGACGGAGTGATTAAAAATCGTGAAACGTATGAAATTATCAATCCAGCAGATGTGGGGGTTAATGAAAGTGCTATTGTGTTAACAGCACGAAGCGGAAGAGCAGCCTTGGCATACCGTGCCAAAAAGATTGGATACGAATTAACCAAAATTCAATTAGATACTGCTTATAAAACCTTCTTACAGTTTGCTGACAGACAAAAAGAAGTGATTGATGAAGACATTCATCAAATTATGAAACAAGTTAACAATATTTCAAAAATAGCTATAGCTTAATGGGAAAGACATTATTTGATAAAGTTTGGGATGCGCATGTGGTTGATAGCATTAAAGACGGACCACAAATTCTATATATTGATAAACATTTAATTCACGAGGTAACAAGTCCACAAGCATTTAATGAATTAAAAGAACGTAATATTCCGATTGCAAGACCTGATAAGATTGTAGCAACGGCTGATCATAACACACCAACTGTAAATCAACATTTACCAATAAAAGACGAGTTGTCTCGTAATCAATTAGAACAGTTGACCAAAAACTGTGAAGAAAATAACATCACCTTATACGGATTAGGTCACCGCTATAATGGAATTGTCCATGTAATGGCTCCTGAATTAGGAATCACACAACCGGGAATGACGATGGTTTGTGGTGATAGTCATACCTCAACGCATGGTGCTTTCGGTACCATCGCTTTTGGTATCGGTACAAGTCAGGTTGCACAGGTATTTGCAAGCCAATGTTTGTTGTTAGAAAAACCTAAGAGTTTACGTGTAAATGTGAATGGAAAGTTGAAAAATGGAGTATTACCAAAAGATGTAATCTTATATATCATCGCCAAACTAGGTACGAATTCAGGTACGGGATATTTTTGTGAATATGCTGGAAATGTGTTCGAAGAAATGTCTATGGAAGGACGTATGACCGTTTGCAATATGAGTATTGAAATGGGAGCAAGAGGAGGTATGATTGCTCCAGATGAGACTACTTTTGACTACGTAAAAGGACGTGAGTTTGCTCCAAAAGGAGAGGAGTTTGATAAAAAAGTAGCGTATTGGAAAACGTTGAAAACGGATAAAAATGCAGTATTTGATAAAGAATATTCGTTTGATGCAGAAGATATTGAACCAATGGTAACTTATGGAACCAACCCAGGAATGGGGATAAAAATTTCTGAAAATATTCCTCTGTTACATGATGCTTCCTTTGAAAAATCGTTGCAATACATGGATTTTCAAAAAGGAGAAAGTCTTGTAGATAAGACAATTAATTATGTGTTTATTGGAAGTTGTACAAACTCTCGAATTGAAGATTTTAGAGTCGCTGCCAATTATGTAAAAGGAAAGCAAAAAGCATCTAATGTGCATGCATGGTTAGTGCCTGGGTCACAACAAGTGGCGAAACAAATTAAGTTAGAAGGATTACAAACCATTTTTGAAGAAGCAGGTTTTCAATTACGACAACCAGGATGCTCCGCATGTTTGGCAATGAACGATGATAAAATTCCAGCGAAAGAATATTGTGTTTCTACATCTAATAGAAACTTTGAAGGACGTCAAGGGCAGGGAGCACGTACTATTTTAGCAAGTCCTCTTGTAGCAGCAGCTACAGCTATTGAGGGTAAAATAATTGACATTACTAAACACCTAAATTAAGATGGAAAAGTTTGTAAAATTGATTGATACAGCCATACCGTTACCAACAGAAAATATTGATACTGATCAAATAATACCTGCACGCTTTTTAAAATCGACCGATAAAAATGGTTTTGGTGATAATGTGTTTAGAGATTGGCGTTATAAAAAGGATGGGAGTTTGAATGAAGATTTTGTATTAAATAATGATAATTATAGCGGAAGTATTTTAATCGCAGGAGATAATTTTGGTTGTGGTTCTAGTAGAGAACATGCAGCTTGGGCATTAGCTGGTTATGGATTTAAGGTAGTCATCAGTAGTTTTTTTGCTGATATTTTTAAAGGAAATGCGTTGAATAATGGCATTTTACCTATACAAGTTCCGAAGGAATACTTAGTAAAGCTATTACAAAAAGTAACTAATGTACCCGATACTACTATTATTGTCGACTTAGAAAATCAAGTAATAAAGACTCCTATTGGAAATGTAGATTTTGAAATTAATTCGTATAAAAAACTATGCTTGTTAAATGGGTATGATGATATTGATTTTTTAATCAGTAAAAAAGATAAAATAACAGCTTTTGAAGCAAAAAAGGTATAAAAAGAAATATATGAAGTACAATATAACCGTAATTCCAGGAGATGGAATAGGACCAGAAGTAACTGAGCAGGCTAAAAAAGTGCTAAGAGCCATAGGTAATGTGTTCGACCATACTTTCTTATTTGAAGAAACATTAATGGGGGCTTGTGCTATTGACCAAACGGGAAATCCTTTACCCGAAAAAACCATTGAGTTATGTAAAAAAAGTGATGCCATCTTATTTGGAGCGATTGGAGATCCAAAATATGATAACGATCCTACAGCTAAGGTGCGTCCAGAGCAAGGGTTGTTACGTTTACGAAAAGAGTTAGGCTTGTTTTGTAACGTACGTCCTGTAAAAGCATATGATACATTAATTCATAATTCACCTTTAAAGAAAGAAAGAATTGAAGGAACAGATATTGCTATTTATAGAGAGTTAACAGGTGGAATTTACTTTGGTATTAAAGAACTAAGTGATGATGGAAAACATGCTTTTGATGGTTGTTCTTATACGGTTGAAGAAATAGAACGAATAGCACATTTAGCTTTTCAATCAGCGCAAAAAAGACGTAAAAAGCTAACTTTGGTAGACAAAGCTAATGTATTAGAAACTTCAAGATTGTGGCGTAAAACAGTTACGGCCATGGCAAGTGAGTATCCTGATGTTGAAGTAGACTTTTTATTTGTAGACAATGCAGCGATGCAGTTGATATTAAATCCGAAACAGTTTGATGTAATTTTAACAGAAAATCTTTTTGGAGATATTCTTTCGGATGAAGCTAGTGTAATAGGAGGTTCTATAGGTTTGTTAGCATCGGCATCTATAGGAAAAGAAAATGCATTGTTTGAGCCAATACATGGTTCTTTTCCACAAGCAAAAGGGAAAGATATTGCGAACCCATTAGCTTCAATCTTATCAGCTGCGATGTTATTAAAACACTTAGGTTTATTACAAGAAGCTCAAGTAGTAGAAGAAGCAGTTGAAAAATCATTAGAATTAGGAATTACAACTCAAGATATTAATCCGGAAAACCCATTTTCAACAAGTAAAGTTGGCGATTTTATTGCTGATTACATCTATAATCAAGAAGATAGCAATATCAACTTTCAAAATGTGCATATGGGACAAAGTACCATTATTTAAACAATTAGCTATTTTTTTTCAGAGAAAGGCTACCTATTTTATAGGCAGCCTTTTTTCTTTTAAAGAAGAACTTCACGCGTTTATCAGAAAATTTCCTGAGTTCATAAAATAGCTGTTTTTAAAACGATATGGCTGAAATACTTTTGACATATAAATCATAAAAAACTATAAAAAAATGAATACAAAAAGAGAACTTATATTTTTAAGAACATTCGCAGTAAGTATTACAGCTATAATAGGAGTATTAACAACAGTTGCTTTTAAAAGTAAAGGAAACACACAGTTTGATACCATTGATGTAAAAAGAATTAATATCATCGAAAATGACGGGACAGTAAAAATGTTGATTACCAATGCAGCAAACTTTCCAACTAAAGGAGATGAAATTAATGGAAGAGTATATCATGAGAGAAAGAAAAGAGCGGGTATGCTTTTCTTTAATGAAGAAGGAATAGAGTGTGGAGGGTTCATTTATGATGGTAAAAAAACTGAAAAAGGACATAGTTCAGGTTTATCATTAACATTTGATCAATACGATGGAGATCAAGTAATGCAATTGATAACTACAGATGCAAAGAAAGACGGAAAAAGATACAAAGCAGGAAGATTAGTGTTTAATGATAGAGGAGACAATGAAACCCAAGAAATGTCTCAAAAAATAGGAGAGGAATTAAAAGCAATTCAAGACCCAGAGAAAAGAAGAGCTAAGTTTCAAGAATATCAACAAAAAGGAATGATAGGAGGAGTTCCTAGAGTAGCTTTGGGACAAACACCGGGAAAACAAAATGGATTGTTTTTATATGATTCTAACGGAAAAACAAGAGCGAAGTTTATTATAGATGAGGATAATAAAATAAAACTAGAGGCTTATGATGACAAAGGTAATGTAATAAGTACTTGGCCAGAAGACAAATAGTAGATTATAATTTGCGATGAGATTATTCTAAAAATCTCATCGCAAATTTGATATATTTGTGATTAACGATATGAAAACAAATACCTCCTTTTTTAGAGAAAATATTGCATTTTTAATCTTTCTCTTCCTTTTTTCTTGGATAGTTATTTTAAAGAATCAATTTGGAGTTTCAAGTTCTTGGGAAGATTTTATTTTTTATCCAGATGCTCCTTTTTGGTTTTTCTTAAAGGCTGTTTTTATTTTCTGGTGGGTTAGCTTTATTAAAAAGAAGATTAATAAAAGTTCTAAAAAGCAAACTCCATCGTTAAAAAAGTACCTGTTGTTTTTTGGGATAGGGTTATTATCTTATTTAGTCATCGGAAATGTTTTTGGATTAATAATCTCTTTTATTTTTGATACCTATTCTAGAAATTTTGGTACGTTATATCACTTGGTTTATAAAAATATGGGGTCGACAATGGACTTTATTATTTTTGGAGGATTTTCGTTAGCTTATTTGTACTATAAAGAAAATGTAGTTTATCAAAAACAAGTAACTGCTTATAAGATAAGTAAGGCAAAAAGTGAAATTACTCAATTAAAAACTCAATTAAACCCTCATTTTTTATTTAATAACTTAAATGTTTTAGATCAACTTATAGAAGAGGATACAGAGAGAGCTTCTTTATTTTTAAATCGTTTTGCAGAACTATATAGGTATAGTTTACATAGTGCAGATAAACAATTGGTTCCATTAAAAGAAGAACTGTTTTTTGCAGAAGGATATTTCAAGTTAATGGAAGAGAAATATCAAGGATATTATCAATTAGAAATTCAGGAAACTCTTTATCAAGAAAATACTTTAGTTCCTCCATTTTGTTTACAAGTTCTTATAGAAAATGCAATTACCCACAATAAAGGAACTCTCGAAATTCCCGTACATATTGCAATAACAGGAGGTAATGGAATAAAAGTAACAAATAATAAAGCATTATATTCTAAAAGAGTAAAAGGTAACGGAGTAGCGTTGGCTAACTTATCAAAACAATTTGAGTTGCTTACCAGTACAAGTATTCGCATAGATGAAAAGGAAGATAAATTTGAAGTGGTGTTACCATTAATAAAAACAAACAGGCATAACTTAAAATGATAAAAGCAATCATAGTTGAAGATGAATTACCAGCAAGGAAGAAGCTGAAAAAATACATTGAAAGTTATAAAGACTCTATCACTATTGTAGAAGAGTTTGAAACAGTAGAAGAGGTTTTAGATTTTTTTGAAACGCCAACAGATATCAATTTGATTTTTTCAGATATAGAGCTAAGAGACGATAATGCTTTTGAAGCCTATAAAAAGATAAATATTAAAACACCTATTATTTTTATTACAGCCTATAATCAGTTTTGGATGGAGGCTTTTGAAACAAGTGGGATTGAATATTTATTAAAACCTTATTCATTTGAACGTTTTGAAAAAGCTGTAGATAAATATCTAAGTCTAAAAAACTCTATGACTATCGATAGTAATGATAGCGTATTGCAAAAATTAAATGCTTATTTAACAAATCAAACAGTACAAACACCAAAAACGTATCAAGAGTTTATTGCTGTTAAATCTTCTCAATACACCTATTTTTTAAAGATAGAAGAAGTAGTGTACTTTCAAGCAGATTACGGAATTGTAGTAGCATATGATGTACACAACAAAAAACATATTTTGAATCAATCTTCTCTAAAAATGTTAGAAGAATTGATAAATCCTGCTGTATTTTTTAAAATCAATAGAAGTGAACTACTCAATAGAAATTATATAGAAAAAATAAGCAGGTATACTAAAAATATAATAGCTATTAACTTAAAAAATAACGAGACAGTTTTAAAAACAAGTCAAAATAAAACGGCTGAGTTTACTAAGTGGCTTGGGATATAAAAACAATAAAAGCAAGATGATTTCTATCTTGCTTTTATAAAAATGTTAGACTAAATTAAGTTTCTCACGGATTTTATTCAAACACAAATTATCAATACCTCCTACATGCGTATGCTTTTTAGAAGTATCAGGGGTATATGTATCGTTGGTTACTTCGCCACCAATTTTTTGGTACGCTTCTCTAAAACTCATTCCGTTTTCAACAAGCGTATTGATATTGTCTACAGTGAAAAGATATTTGTACTTTTCATCTTGTAAATCAATATCTTTTACAATAATTTGTTGAATAGCGTAATCAAAAATATCTAGTACATCTTTTAACTCTTCAAAAGCATTGATGATATTTTCTTTTAATAACTGATAATCTCTATGATAACCACTTGGTAAGTTATTAGTGATTAACAGGGTTTCTGTATATAAAGCTTGAATTTTATTACACTTTCCTCTAATCAATTCAAACACATCAGGATTCTTTTTATGCGGCATAATGCTACTACCTGTAGTCAATTCATCTGGGAAAGAGATAAAATCAAAATTCTGACTCATATATAAGCAAATATCCATCGCAAAACGAGCTAAAGTGTTACTCACACTTCCTAATGCCATGGTTAGTGTACGTTCGCTTTTACCTCTGCTCATTTGTGCAGCTACTACATTGTATTTCAAAGTAGAAAAATCTAACTCTTTTGTGGTGAATTCTCTGTCGATAGGAAATGAACTTCCATATCCGGCAGCAGAACCTAATGGATTTTGATCTACTGTTTTTAAGGCTGCATGTACCAAATGTAAATCGTCAATTAATAATTCAGCATAGGCAGAAAACCATAATCCGAAAGAAGATGGCATAGCAACTTGCAAATGGGTATAACCTGGCAATAATTTGGTTTTATGTTGTTCTGCTAATTGCAATAAGGTGTTAAATAGCGTTTTTGTTTTACCTGAAATCAACTGTAAATTGTCTTTGTAATACAATTGTAACGCCACTAAAACTTGATCGTTTCTTGAACGTGCGGTATGAATTTTCTTGCCAACTTCACCATACAGATTAGTCAACTCGAACTCAATTTTAGAATGTACATCTTCAAATTGAGCATCAATTACAAAAGTATCGTCTTCAACTTGCTGTTGTAACTTAGCAATTCCAGTAGTTACTTGTGCTAACTCTTCCGAAGTAATAATACCGATGGAAGCTAGCATTTTGGCATGTGCTAGTGATGCTTGTAAATCATACGGTGCAATATGTATGTCTATCTCTCTGTCATTTCCAATAGTGAAATACTCTATTTTTTTATCTATGGATAATCCTTTGTCCCAAAGTTTCATGTTTTTATGTTTTTTAATTAGTACTGAGTATTGAGAAGTTAGTATTGAGTGTTAAACACTATAACAAACAAAATTCTCAATACTCACATCTCACAACTTTATTCAATAATTTTATATACAACTCAATCCCTTCTTCAATTTCTTGAAGATAAATAAACTCATCAGCGGTGTGTGAACGTGTGCTGTCTCCAGGTCCTAATTTTAACGACGGACAACTTAATACTGCTTGGTCAGATAGGGTAGGAGAACCATAGGTTTTTCTTCCTAAAGCAATACCTGCTTGTACTAATGGATGTTCTTTTGGTATTGAAGATGAATTCAAATTCAAGCTGCGTGGTTGTATGTTGCAAGGTGCGTGTTCTTGTAAAATGTCACTGATTTCTTGATTGGTATATTGATCGTTTACACGAACATCTATTACCAATTTTACTTCGGAAGGAACGGCGTTGTGTTGTTTTCCCGCGTTGATTTGTGTTACCGTAAGTTTTACGTCTCCTAAGGTTTTCGAGGTTTTTTCAAATTCAACATCTTTAAACCACTGTAATACTTCAATAGCGTTATAAATAGCATTGTCGTGATTCGGATGTGCGGCATGACTTGGAGTTCCTTTTACCTCAGCATCAAAAACTACTAAGCCTTTTTCAGCTATGGCTAAATTCATTAAAGTAGGTTCTCCTACAATCGCTACATCAATCTTTGGTAAAGTTTTTAGTAATCCATTTAAACCGTTAGGACCACTGCTTTCTTCCTCGGCAGTTCCTGCAAAAACAAGGTTATAAGTCAAGTTTTCTTTCTGGTAGAAATGGGTGTAGGTTGCCAATAACGAAACCAAGCATCCACCAGCATCGTTACTTCCTAATCCGTAGAGTTTGCCATCTTCTACAATAGCTTTAAACGGATCTTTAGTATAGCCATTGTTTGGTTTTACCGTATCGTGGTGCGAGTTGAGTAACAACGTAGGTTTGTTAGTATCAAAATGTTTGTTTACCGACCATACATTGTTCTGGGTTCTGGTATATGGAATGTTGTATTCCTGAAACCAGTTTTCTAACAGTTGCGCGGTTAGGTCTTCTTCCGAAGAAAAAGAAAAAGGCGTTTCTATCAGATTTTTTAATAGGCCAATGGCTTTTATAGTAAGTTCTTGTATCGTCATAATGTTAAAAAGGTGTGTTTAATAGTTGGGTTGAATACCATATCAGTACTACCTATATACACTTTATGTACTTTGTGTTGTAAGGCATGGAAACAATTGTCTAATTTAGGAAGCATTCCTTCAAAAATAACTCCGTTAGTTTTTAATTGAGTATAGGTTTCAGTATTGATGTGTTCAATAACTGAGTCATTGTTGTCAACATCGGTTAATACCCCTGGTTTTTCAAGACAGTAATATAATTCTGTATTAAAATGTGCAGATAAACCTATAGCAATTTCTGAGGCTATGGTATCTGCATTCGTGTTCAGTAACTGTCCGTTTGCATCGTGTGTAATCGCACAAAACACAGGCGTTACTTCATTATTAATTAGTATTGTTGGTATTTGTGGATTTACGGTAACAACGTCGCCCGCAAATCCGTAATCTATATGTTCAGCAGGACGTTTGGTTGATATAATAGTATTTCCGTCGGCTCCTGTAAACCCCACTGCATTGGCGTTATGTGCTTGTAACGTTGCTACAATTTGTTTGTTGATTTTTCCGGCATATACCATAGTAATCAAATCTAAAGTTTGCGTATCGGTTACACGTCTGCCTTCAATCATTGTTACCGGAATGTTGAGCTGACTAGCTAGTTCAGAAGCCAATTTTCCTCCACCATGAACTAATACTTTCGGACCTTTTAACTGAGCAAATTTAGCTAAGAAATCGTCCAAAGCTTTTTCATTGTTAATAATGTTTCCGCCAATTTTAACAATCTTTATGGTTTTCATAATTCTCCTAAAATTTGTTGTAAAACTACTTGAGCTGCAAAGGTTCTGTTGTTGGCTTGTTCAATCACAAGGGAATTCTCACCATCTAAAACAGCATCTTCCGCTACCATATTTCTTCTAATAGGTAAACAGTGCATAAATTTAGCGGTACCTATTTTTTCCTGAGTAATCATCCAGTTGGGGGCTTCGTTCAGTATTTTACCATATTCATTAAAAGAACTCCAGTTTTTAGCATAGATAAAGTCGGCATTTTCAAAAGCTTTCTCTTGGTCGTACTCGATAGGGAACTGTTGTGTGATTTCTGGATCTAGCTCATATCCTTTCGGATGAGTAATTACAAATTCTACATCCATATTATGCATCAAATGCACAAAAGCATTGGCAACCGAATGTGGTAATGCTTTTGGGTGTGGAGCCCAAGACAACACAACTTTAGGTTTGTCAACTTTTTTAGTTTCCGTAATAGTAATCGCGTCTGCCAACGATTGTAACGGATGGTCAGTAGCACTTTCCATATTCACAATAGGCACTGTGGCGTATTTAACAAAACTGTTGAGTACTGTTTCGGCTCTGTCTTTTTTCTTGTTTTCTAAAGTAGGAAAAGCCCTAACCGCAATAATGTCGGCATATTGAGAAATCACCTTAGCAGCTTCTTTAATATGTTCAGAAGTGTTTAAATTCATTGCAGTTCCATCCTCAAACTCCATATTCCATGCATTGTTAACGTTTAACACACTTACTTGCATTCCCAAGTTTTTAGCTGCTTTTTCAGTACTTAACCTAGTACGTAAACTGGCATTGAAAAAAAGCATGACTAAGGTTTTGTGTTGCCCCAAATAAGTAAACTGATAAGGGTTCTTTTTTAATTGAATTGCTTTTTGAATGGTATCTGAAAGATTCTCAATATCGTTTATAGTGGTATATTTTTTCATGACAGTTCCTTTTTTAAAGCCTCGAAAAACACATCGATATGTTGCTTTTGAATGGTTAAGGGGGGAAGAATTCTTAACAAGTTTGGATTCTTAGCGCTCCCTGTGAAAATATGATGTTTGAATATTAGGTTCTTTCTTAGCTCAGCAATAGGAAAATTAAATTCTAAGCCTAACATTAAGCCTCTACCTTTTACAGCTTTTAGTTGTGGAATGGTTGAAATTTGTTCGATAAAGTAAGCGGAAACCTCTTGTACGTTTTTCATCAACTGTTCTTTTTCTATAGTGTCAAGTACCGCTAAAGAGGCTGCACAAGCTAAGTGATTACCACCAAAGGTAGTTCCTAACAAACCATAAGAAGCTTGAATACTTGGATGAATTAAAATCCCACCTATAGGAAATCCGTTCCCCATTCCTTTTGCCATAGAAATAATATGTGGCGTAATTCCATGTTTTTGAAAAGCAAAGAAACCACCTGTTCTACCAAATCCGCACTGAATTTCATCAGCAATAAGTACGGTGTTGTATTGTTGGCACAAGTTTTCCAATCCTTTATAAAAAGCTGTTGAAGCTTCGTCTAACCCTCCAATACCTTGAATAGTTTCAATAATAATAGCACAAACATCATTGTTCTGTAAAGCCTTTTCAACACCTGCTAAATCTTCAAACTCTAAAAAGATAACCTCTTGTTGTGCATTGATAGGTGCTATAATTTTAGGATTGTCGGTAGCTGCTACTGCCGCAGAAGTACGCCCGTGAAACGAGTTTTTAAAGGCAATTACTTTTTGTTTACCTGTGTGAAAAGAAGCTAGCTTTAGAGCATTTTCATTGGCTTCTGCACCCGAATTACATAAGAATAACTGATAGTCTTTACAACCCGATAGTTTTTCTAATTGGTTAGCTAATTTAACCTGTAGCGGATTTTGAATAGCGTTGCTGTAAAAACCTAACTTACTTACTTGTTCGCTAATATTTTTAACATAAGCAGGGTGTGAGTGCCCGATAGATATTACAGCGTGTCCGCCATATAAATCTAAATATTTAGTGCCTTTATCGTCATATACATATACGTCTTTGGCAGTTACTGGGGTAATATCATATAGAGGATATACGTCAAATAAACTCATTAGTTTTCTTTTTTTATGGTGTTAATTTTGTTGAATGAGGCAACCATTCCCTGTATTAAAGCAGCACTTAAACCTTTGTGTTCCATTTCATTTAGACCTTCAATAGTACAGCCTTTTGGGGTGGTTACTTTGTCTATTTCTTCTTCAGGATGATTTCCTGTTGCGATTAATAAGCTGGCAGCGCCTTCGCTGGTGTGCATAGCGAGCTCTTGTGCTTCTTTGGCGTCAAAACCTAACTGAATAGCGGCTTGTGTAGTTGCCCGTATTAAGCGCATCCAAAAAGCAATTCCACTAGCACATATTACAGTGGCTGCTTGCATTTGATCTTCAGGAATAATCATAGAAGTTCCCAGTTGATTAAAAATAGTTGTAGCTATTTCTAAATCTTCCTTCTTTTGAGTATTACCACTAAGACAAGTCATCGATTTTCCAACGGCAATAGCAGTATTAAGCATGGCTCTGATAATAGTAGTATCTGAACCAATAAGCGCTTCCATTTTTTCAATAGAAAAACCAGCAACTGTAGAAATCACTAAATGATTGTCTGATAACAGAGGAGCAGTTTCTTTTAAAAGAGCTTCTAAATGTGTTGGTTGTACAGCAAAAATTAATACATCAGATGCTGTGATTGCTTCCTTGTTATTAGAACTAATGAAAACGTTGGGTAGCTCTTTAAATTCATTGAGTTCTTCAATATTTCTCTTGGTTAAGAAAAGTTGAGAAAACGAATTGTTTAGTGTCAATCCTTTAGCGATCGATTTTCCTAAGTTACCTGTTCCTATAATTGCTATTTTCATGTCTTTTATTTTAAAAATAAGTTGCTTTTAGTTGTAATCCTGTGTCTTCCTGAAAACCAAACATCAAGTTCATGTTCTGAATTGCCTGTCCAGAAGCTCCTTTTAATAAATTGTCAATGATGCTGGTAATTAGTAATTTATCTCCGTGTTTGTGTACATGAATTAAACACTTATTGGTGTTGACGACTTGTTTTAAATGTAGCTCTTGGTCTGCCATATGCGTAAAAACAGCATCTTTATAATACTCTGTATATAATTGTTTCGCTTCGTCTAAGCTTCCCTCAAAATGAGTGTACTGAGTAGCGTAAATACCTCTAGAAAAGTCTCCTCTGTTAGGAAGAAATAAAACCTCCGATTCAAAATTTGATTGAAGCTTATGTAAGGTTTGATTGATTTCTCCTAAATGTTGATGCGTGAAAGGTTTATAGTAGGAAAAATTATTATCTCTCCATGTAAAATGAGTGGTTGCTGATAGTGAAGTTCCTGCTCCAGTAGCACCAGTAACCGCATTGATATGCACATCATTTTGTAACAAACCTGCATTGGCTAAAGGTAGTAACCCAAGTTGAATAGCAGTAGCAAAACAACCTGGATTGGCAATATAAGAAGCGTTTTGTATGGCTTCTTTTTGAAATTCCGGTAAACCATATATAAATTGTTTTCCTTGAAAAGTGCTGTCTGCTTCCAATCTGAAATCATTCCCTAAATCAATAATCTTAGTGTGATTTGAAAAAGTATGTGTTTCTAAAAACTGTTTAGAATTTCCATGTCCTAAACATAAAAACAGTACATCTACAGCTGTATTAATTTCATTTGTAAAGGTTAATTCAGTACTTCCTTCCAAATCCTGATGTACATTCGCTATTTTATTACCAGCATTAGAAGTGCTATACACAAAATTAATAATCGCTTTTGGATGTTGTAACAAAAGCCTAATTAACTCTCCTGCTGTATAACCTGCACCTCCAATGATTCCTGCTTGTATCATAATTTAGCTATTTACTTGTTGATATATTTTATTCTGATTTCCTAATAATTTGATGAAGCCTTTAGCATCATCAGCTGTCCATCCTTTGTTTAGTTCACCGTAACTACCAAATTTAGCATTCATTAAATCGTGAGGAGAATCAATTCCATCTAAGGTAAAGTGATACGGTTTTAGCGTTACAAAAACATCGCCAGTTACTTTTGTTTGACTATTTGTAAAGAAGGCTTCCATATCTCTCATTACAGGATCTAAATACTGACCTTCATGCAAATGCATTCCGTAAAAACTAGCCAAATACTCTTTGTGTTGCAATTGCCATTTTGTTAAGGTGTGTTTCTCTAATAAATGATGTGCTTTAATGGTAATTAATGCAGCAGCAGCTTCAAAACCAACTCTTCCTTTAATTCCAACAATGGTATCGCCTACGTGAATATCTCTACCAATTCCGAATTTAGAAGCTAGGGCATTCAATTGCTCAATGTTTTGTTCAGGAGCTTTTTCGTCATCATTAATCGCCATTAATTCACCTTTTACAAAAGAAAGCTTTACTTGTTCAGGTACTGTTTTTGTTACTTGAGAAGGGTAGGCGTGCTCTGGTAACGGATGTTCTGAGGTTAAAGTCTCTTCACCTCCCACACTGGTTCCCCACAAACCTTTGTTTACAGAATATTTAGCTTTTTCCCATGACAAATCAATACCATTACTTTTTAAGTACTCAATTTCTTCTTGTCTTGAAAGTTGCAAATCTCTGATAGGGGTTATGATTTCAATTTCAGGAGCAATCGTTTGAAAAATCATATCAAACCTTACCTGATCGTTCCCAGCACCTGTACTACCATGCGCAATATAGCTAGCACCAATACTTTTAGCGTAGTTTACTATCTCAATGGCCTGTATAATTCTTTCAGCACTTACCGAAAGTGGATACGTATTGTTTTTTAACACGTTACCAAAAATTAAGTACTTAATTACTTTGTTATAATAATCAGTTACCGCATTAATATTTTTATAGGTAGCCACACCCATGGTGTAAGCGTTGTGTTCAATTTTTTTAATTTCTTCGGAAGAAAATCCGCCAGTATTCACGCTAACAGCATGAACTTCATATCCTTGTTTTGATAAGCTTACCGCACAGTACGAAGTATCTAATCCGCCACTATAAGCAATTACTAATTTTTTCATTTTTTGTCTTTTTTTAGGAAGATGGTTTCCTTAATTCTTTTGAGTCTTTGAAAGACTTTGGCTTTTACTTTTATGTTTTGAGGTTTTTTGTTAGGATCGAATAACATACCGGTACACAAACACATTTTTTGCTGTGTACGTTGCAAGACATCGTAATTTTTACAAGTCTGACAACCATTCCAAAAAGACTGATCTTCTGTAAGTTCAGAAAAAGTAACAGGTTTATAGCCTAACTCACTATTAAGTTTCATAACCGCTAAACCAGTAGTAATACTAAATATTTTGGCATTAGGAAACTTGGTTCTAGAATGCTTAAAAACTACTTTTTTAATTTTTTTGGCTAAACCGATACCTCTGTAATCTGGATGTACAATTAACCCTGAATTAGCTACAAATTTACCATGGCTCCAAGCCTCGATATAACAAAAGCCAGCGAACTTATCTCCGTCTAGTGCTATAACAGCATTACCATTTTCTAGTTTTGTAATAATATATTCTGGTTTTCTTTTGGCAATTCCTGTACCTCTAACCAGCGCTGCTTCGTCAATAGTTTGACAAATAATTTCTGCATACTTACTATGCGATTGATCAGCAATAACAACTCTCATTGAAATTGATTTTAAATATATTTTCTGTTAATAATCCTTGGTTTGAAAGAAGAACCGGACGCACCTAAGTTCCCAAAAAGAAGTAATACCCTTACGGGCGACGTCGGATAAAAGTAGTGCGTACAGCAGTTGCGTTATTGAAAGTAATAACACTAATTTGTAACAATAAAAAAATGTAAATGATTGAAATCACAACAATAAAAATAAAATTATACAATACTCAGTTTAGGACAAAAGGAAGACTAGCGTCGGTTGTAAGACCGCACTAAAAAACTGGGTGTATTATTGTATATTTTACTTGTTTGCATGATGCCACAAATCTATAAAATAAATTTTGACAAATACTAAATAAAAAATAAAAACTTTTATAAGTGTAAGTAATACAGTGGGTTATGAGGTGTTTTTTTATGTGTGGAAATAAAAAAAACAAAAAAATATTAGGATTACTAAAAAATATTTTCAAATATTTGTGACATCAAATGAAGAAACAAGTATTAAATATCATTTCTATTATTATTGTCATTGTGATTATTTCGCAAGGATAAGGGAGTGGTATTTTATTATTAAATTATATAAATTTTAAAAAGGCTTCCTAAATTTTAGGAAGCCTTTTTTAGTTACAAAAAACATGAATCAATTTTTTAACATCGTGGTAATTATTATTGTCATTATTAGCTCTCCACCGAGTTGATACAGATAGTTTTTGCCTATAAGGAAGCCTGTATCTAACTTTAGATACAGGCTTTTTTTATTCCGTGAATATCATAAAGTAAAAATTTTAATCAATTGATTTATATGTGATTATATTTTTAAAAGATAGGTTAGAAATCATTAAAGTATTGAAAAATAGAAACTAAAATAAAAAACGAAAAATAATTTTGAACAGTAAAAACAACTAAAAATGTACTATAACGAGGAAACAGTAATTTTTTACAACGGACAGTTTATCAAAGCAAAAGATGCTAGCGCTAATTTGTATAGCCAGAGTTTACACTACGGAAACGGAGTTTTTGAAGGTATCAGAGCTTATAATACAACCGAAGGAACTAAAGTCTTTAAGTCGTTTGAGCATTACAAGAGGCTAAAATACGGAGCAGAAGTCATGAATATTCAATTGGATTATTCTGAAGAACAACTTACGCAAATTACTTACGAATTGTTAGAGCGTAATGGTTTAAAAGACGCATACATCCGTCCGTTAGTCACTACTGGAGCCGATATGAGTTTATTTACTTCTAAAGAAACCAACTTAGTTATTCAATGCTGGGAATGGGGAAAATATATGGGAGATAAATCACTACGTGTAAAAACATCGTCGTTTCAACGTCCGAATCCGAAGTCATGTTTTGTAGAAGCAAAAGTAACAGGGCACTATACGAATTCAATATTATCAACTAACGAAGCAAAAAATAATGGTTATGATGAAGCTTTGTTATTAGATATGAACGGTAATGTAGCAGAATGCTCAGGAGCCAATGTTTTTATGCAAAAAGATGGGAAGTTATACACTCCACCAAGAGGTCATATTATGGCAGGAATTACGCGTGCTACGGTTATCGATTTATGTAAAGAAGAAGGAATCTTTGTTGAAGAAAAACACTTCACTTTAGAAGAATTAAAAAATGCAGACGCTTGCTTTTTTACAGGAACAGCAGCCGAAGTGGTTGGTTTACAATCGTGGCACTGCTTTTTTACAGGAACAGCAGCCGAAGTGGTTGGTTTACAATCGTTAGACGATTATCAATTTCCACTAGCGTGGGAAAAATCACACGGATACAAACTAATGAAATTATATAAAGACGAAGTATTAGGCTTACGTCAAACAAGCAAAGCAAGCTAAGATGGAACTAAACAAATTTAGTAAACAAGTAACACAAGACGATACACAACCAGCAGCACAAGCTATGTTGCATGCCATAGGATTGTCAAAATCTGACTTAGAAAAACCATTAATCGGAATTGCAAGTACAGGGTACGAAGGAAATCCGTGTAATATGCACCTAAACGATTTAGCGAAATTGGTAAAAGAAGGAACCGAAAATGCCGATTTAGTTGGATTGATATTTAATACCATTGGTGTTTCTGATGGAATCTCTATGGGAACCCCAGGAATGCGCTATTCACTTCCTTCTCGTGATGTCATTGCCGACTCTATGGAAACGGTAGTGCAAGCGATGTCATATGACGGATTGGTAACCGTAGTAGGATGTGATAAGAATATGCCGGGAGCACTAATGGCGATGTTGCGTTTAAACCGCCCTTCAGTTTTAGTATACGGAGGAACCATTGCTTCAGGGTGTCATGAAGGAAAAAAGTTAGATGTAGTATCTGCTTTTGAAGCTTGGGGAGAGAAAGTTGCAGGAACCATTACTCAAAAAGAATATCAAAATGTGATAGAAAAAGCATGTCCAGGAGCAGGAGCTTGTGGAGGTATGTATACTGCAAATACCATGGCATCAGCAATTGAAGCTTTGGGTATGAGTTTGCCTTATAATTCATCGAACCCTGCGATAAGTAATGACAAAGAGCAAGAATGTGTCAAAGCAGGAGAAGCGCTACGTGTATTGCTAGAGAAAGATATTAAACCATCAGATATCGTTACTAAAAAATCGTTGGAAAACGCTGTGCGATTGGTAACGGTTATGGGGGGGTCTACTAATGCTGTATTACATTTTTTAGCGATAGCAAAAGCAGCAGATGTACAATTTACTTTGGAAGATTTTCAACGTATTTCTGATGAAACTCCATTCTTAGCCGATTTAAAACCTAGTGGAAAATACTTGATGGAGGATGTACATAAAGTAGGCGGTACACCAGCAGTTTTAAAGTATTTGTTAGAAAAAGGTTTGTTACATGGAGATTGTTTAACTGTAACAGGAAAAACGTTAGCTGAAAATTTAGCATCGGTTCCAGGCTTAACAGAAGGGCAAGATGTAATAAAACCTTTAGAAACACCTATCAAAGCTACAGGTCATTTACGAATGCTGTATGGGAACTTAGCTAAAGAAGGTTCCGTAGCCAAAATAACAGGAAAGGAAGGATTGTATTTTTCAGGAAAAGCAAAAGTTTTTGAAGGTGAATACGAAGCAAATGATGGGATACGAGACGGAAAAGTAGCAAAAGGGGACGTAGTGGTAATTCGCTATGAAGGTCCTAAAGGAGGACCTGGAATGCCAGAAATGCTAAAACCAACAGCTGCTATTATGGGAGCAGGATTAGGTAAGGATGTTGCTCTAATTACAGATGGTCGTTTCTCAGGAGGAACCCACGGATTTGTAGTAGGTCACATTACACCAGAAGCGCAAGAAGGAGGTGCAATCGCTTTAGTAAAAGATGGAGATACCATAACTATTAATGCAGAAACCAACACGATTCATGTAGATGTTTCGGAAGAAGAATTAACCAAAAGAAAACAAGAATGGACTGCTCCGCCTTTAAAAGTTAAAAGAGGAGTACTATATAAATATGCAAGAACAGTAGCATCAGCATCTAACGGATGTGTAACCGACGAATTTTAATCGCAGGGCGATAGCCAGAGGATTAGTTTCTTAAGGCTTGCTTAGAGGTGGTTGATTTTAGAAAAAGAAAAGAGAAACATGATTCAAAGTTATTTGAATCGTGTAAAACGATACTAATTGAAATAAACGTATAGCCAAAGGCTAAAGACATAAAGCTAAGTTTATGGAAACAAAAATGAAACAACAAACAGAATCAGAAACAACACAGAGTGTAACCATTACAGGTGCAGAAGCTGTAGTAAAATGTTTACTAGCAGAAGGAGTCGATTTGTTATATGGGTATCCAGGAGGAGCTATTATGCCTGTATATGATGAGTTGTATAAATATAAAGATAAACTACATCATGTATTAACACGTCACGAGCAAGGAGCAACGCATGCGGCACAAGGATATGCCCGAGCTACAGGTAAAGTAGGAGTAGCGATAGCAACTTCAGGTCCAGGAGCGACCAATTTAATCACAGGAATTGCTGATGCGCAGATAGATTCTACTCCAATGGTATGTATCACAGGGCAAGTAGGAGCACATTTATTAGGTTCTGATGCGTTTCAAGAAACGGATATCGTTGGAATTTCAACTCCCGTGACTAAGTGGAATTATCAGATAACGAAAGCGAGTGAGATCCCCGAAGTAATGGCAAAAGCATTTTATATCGCTCGTTCAGGAAGACCAGGACCTGTTTTGGTTGATATTACTAAAAATGCGCAGTTTGAAGAGTTTGATTTTGAATATAAAAAATGTACTTCAGTGCGAAGTTATCAACCTGTTCCGAATATGAATATGCAAAGCGTTGAAGCAGCTGTTGAGTTGATTAACAATGCTGAAAGACCGTTTGTTGTCTGGGGGCAAGGAGTAATACTTGGAGAGGCAGAAGAAGAATTCAAAGCCTTTATTGAGAAAGCAGGAATACCATCGGCAAGTACATTATTAGGCTTATCAGCTTTACCAACCAAACACCCTTTGTATGTAGGTATGGTAGGAATGCATGGTAACTACAGTCCGAATAAACTCACCAACGAGTGTGATGTATTAATAGCTATCGGAATGCGTTTTGACGATCGTGTTACAGGGGATTTGAACCGTTATGCGAAACAAGCTAAAGTGGTGCATTTTGAAATAGATCCTGCGGAAGTTGATAAAAACGTAAAAACAGATGTAGCTGTTTTAGGAAACGTAAAAGAAACCTTAGCGGCAGCACTTCCTCTTTTAGAAGAAAAATCACACAAAGAGTGGTTACAAGAATTTAGAAATCTCGATGCAGTCGAGTTTGATAATGTGATAAAAAATGATTTGTTTCCAACCAAAGAAGGTTTAACAATGGGAGAAGTTATCAAGCAAATAAATGAAGCTTCTGAAGGAAAAGCTATTGTAGTTACCGATGTGGGGCAACATCAAATGGTAGCAAGTCGTTATGCGGAATTCAACCAAACGAAAAGCAATATTACTTCAGGTGGATTAGGAACTATGGGCTTTGCTTTACCTGCTGCGATTGGTGCTAAAATGGGAGTTCCTGAGCGAGAAGTAGTAGCTGTTATTGGTGATGGCGGTTATCAAATGACCATACAAGAACTCGGAACTATTTTGCAAACTAAAGCAGCTGTTAAAATTGTAGTACTGAATAATGAATTTTTGGGGATGGTACGCCAGTGGCAACAGTTGTTTTTTGATAAACGATATGCTTCTACAGTAATGACAAATCCTGATTTTGTAACAATTGCTAAAGGGTATCATATGGCAGCGAAAAAAGTAACCAAAAGAGAAGATTTGGCAACAGCTGTTCAAGAAATGATTGAATCTAAAGAAGCCTATTTCTTAGAAGTTTGTGTAGAAAAGGAAGACAACGTATTTCCAATGATTCCAACAGGAGCATCGGTATCTGATGTTCGATTAAAATAAAAAAATATGAGTACAAAAAACACCTATACAGTTTCAATTTATACAGAAAATAATGTTGGATTGTTAAACAGAATATCAGCAATATTTCAACGAAGACATATCAATATTGAAAGTATTAATAGCTCGTCATCAGAAATTAAAAGTGTATCAAGAATTACACTTTTAGTGAAGGTAACTGAAGAGCAAATCAAAAAAATCATTGGTCAAATAGAAAAGCAAGTAGAGGTAATCAAAGCTTTTTATCATACGGATGAAGAGACGATTTACCAAGAATCGTGCTTATTCAAGCTAAGTACGGATTTGCTAACAGATAATGATGAAATTCAAACAATTATCAATCAAAGTAAATCAAGAGTTATCAATGTAAATAAAAACTTTTTTGTTCTTGAAAAATCAGGAACCAAAGAAGAAGTCGAAGAACTATATCACATTTTAGATAAGCATGGTATCATGCAATTTGTTCGATCTGGTAGAATAGCTATTACAAAAGATGAAATGCCAGTATCAAAATTATTACAATTAATAAAAGCATAAACAAACAACACAAATACAATAGAAATGAAAAATTATTTCAACCAATTATCATTAAGAGAGCAGTTAGAACAATTAGGAAAATGTAGATTTATGAATGCTGAAGAGTTTTCAGAAGGAATAGCTGCATTAGAAGGAAAAAAAGTGGTAATTGTAGGATGTGGAGCACAAGGATTGAATCAAGGGTTAAACATGCGTGATTCAGGGTTAGATATTTCATACGCATTACGAGAAGTAGCTATTAAAGAACAACGTCAATCCTATAAAAATGCAACAGAACACGGTTTTGAAGTAGGTACCTATAAAGAACTAATTCCTACTGCTGATTTGGTGTGTAATTTAACACCCGATAAACAACATACACAGGTAGTAAATGCAGTGATGCCATTAATGAAATCAGGGGCAACCTTATCGTATTCTCACGGATTTAATATTGTTGAAGAAGGAATGCAAGTCCGTAAGGATTTAACCGTAATTATGGTAGCCCCTAAGTGTCCTGGAACAGAAGTAAGAGAAGAATACAAACGCGGATTTGGAGTACCAACGTTAATCGCTGTACATCCTGAAAATAATCCTGAAAATAAAGGTTTAGCACAAGCTAAAGCCTATGCGTATGCAACAGGAGGTCATAAAGCAGGAGTGTTAGAATCGTCGTTTGTTGCTGAGGTAAAATCAGACTTAATGGGTGAACAAACGATCTTATGTGGAGTGTTACAAACAGGGTCAATTTTGTCTTTCAATAAAATGGTAGAAGAAGGAGTAGAATCAGCATACGCTTCTAAACTTATTCAATACGGGTGGGAAACAATTACCGAAGCGTTAAAGCATGGAGGAATAACTAATATGATGGATCGTTTGTCTAACCCAGCAAAATTGAAAGCCTACCAACTTTCTGAAGAATTAAAAGAAGTATTGGCTCCGTTATTCAACAAGCATATGGATGATATTATGTCAGGACATTTTTCAAAAACTATGATGGAAGATTGGGCAAATGATGATGTGAATCTATTAACATGGAGAGCAGCTACTGGAGAAACGCAATTTGAGAAAACAGCTGCTACTTCTGAAGAAATTTCAGAACAAACCTATTTTGATAAAGGAACTTTATTAGTTGCTTTTGTAAAAGCAGGAGTTGAGTTGGCTTTTGAAACCATGGTGAAATCAGGAATTATCTCAGCATCGGCATACTACGAATCGTTACATGAGTTACCGTTAATAGCCAATACGGTAGCACGTAAGAAGTTGTTTGAAATGAATCGTATTATTTCTGATACTGCTGAATACGGATGTTATTTATTCGACCATGCAGCAAAACCAATATTAGCTGATTTTATGAAATCAGTAAGTACAGATGTTATTGGAAAAGAATACAGTACTACGAATGAGGTAGATAATCTTGAATTAATAAAAGTGAATAAAGCAATTTGCAATCATCCTATTGAAAAAGTAGGTGCAGAATTGCGAGAAGCAATGACTGCTATGAAGGTAATCAAAACCAATGTCAGTCAAGAAGAACCCGTTTTAGCATAAATAGTATGGAAGTTCAAAAAGAAACGTATTTTCCTAAATTAGAAGCAATAGAGCAAGCTGCTACAACTTTACAAGAAGTTGTGGCGGTTACTCCGTTGCAAGAAAATTTCAACTTATCTAGACAATTCGGTGCAAATATATTTTTAAAAAGAGAAGATTTGCAGCAAGTTCGTTCGTATAAAATTAGAGGAGCTTACAATAAAATTAGTTCTTTAACAGAAGAGGAACTGGCAAATGGAATTGTGTGTGCTAGTGCAGGAAATCATGCACAAGGAGTTGCCTTAGCATGTAGAAAAAAAGAAATCTACGGAACTATTTATATGCCTGCACCAACACCAAAACAAAAGGTAGAACAGGTGAAAATGTTTGGTGGTGATTTTGTAGATATTCGATTGATAGGTGATACGTTTGATGACGCTTATAAAGCAGCAAAACTCTTATCGGATAGTTTACAAAAAACGTTTGTACATCCGTTTGATGATGAAAAAATTATTGAAGGACAAGCCACAGTAGGCTTAGAGGTTTTAGAACAAGCACAACAACCTATAGATTATGTTTTTGTACCTGTTGGTGGTGGTGGATTGGCTTCTGGTTTATCAAGTGTTTTTAAGTTAGTATCTCCAAAAACAAAAATTATAGGAGTAGAGCCAGCAGGAGCACCTTCTATGAAAAAATCCTTCGAAGCAAACAAAAATGTTGTATTAGAAAACATAGATAAGTTTGTTGATGGAGCAGCAGTACAGCAAGTAGGGGAGTTAACCTACAAAATTTGTAAAGAAAATTTATCGGATATGATTACCGTTCCCGAAGGAAAAGTGTGTCAAACTATCTTAGAAATGTATAACAAAGAAGCAATAGTAGTTGAGCCTGCTGGAGCTTTGACGATAAGTGCACTTGATTTTTACAAAGAAGAATTGAAAGGTAAAAATGTAGTGTGTGTTATTAGTGGGAGCAATAATGATATTACTCGTACCGCTGAAATAAAAGAACGTGCATTGTTATACAGTAAATTGAAGCACTATTTCATTGTTCGTTTTCCACAACGTGCAGGTGCGTTAAAAGAGTTTGTAGCTGAGGTATTGGGTGAAAATGATGATATTACTTTTTTTGAATACTCTAAAAAGACCAATAGAGAAAATGGTCCTGCTGTTGTTGGTATAGAACTAGAGAGGAAAGAAGATTTACAACCATTAATTCATCGAATGAAACAGCGAAACTTTTATGGTGAATACCTAAACGATAAACCTAATTTATTTGAGTTCTTGGTGTAATATAAATACGACTGTATAAAATGTCATTCCGAACGAGGCACGAGGAGGAATCTCATACAAATGAGTAACAAATATTCAAAAGATTTCTCCCTTTGGTAGAAATGATGTTTTTGACAGTCTTATTTTTGACCAAGATACACCCAATGGTCTTTTTCTTTACAAAAAACAGAGTTTTCATGAATCACATCAACATTGCCATTTTCCATAAAAAAAGCTTTAAACTCAACAGTAGTTTCTGTTGCATGTAGCACTTCTAACTTTATCCAATTAACAGCTTTTGTTCAAGCTAAAATTTCTCTCTTTTCACGCTTAGAAGGTCTGGTGCTGCTATGGTGACTTTTTTGTAAGTAATCAATATTTGCTAACACAAAAGCGCTATATCTTGAACGCATTAAAGCCTCAGCAGAGGTAACAGAATGAATGTTTTGATGTGCTTTTTGACAGCAATCGTGATATTGTTTGTTTGGATTACATGGACACTGCATAATTAATTGATTAATTCAGGTTGTTCTTGTACTCTAAAGCAACGTTCTTCACCAAGAAATAAAGGATTTCCATGTTTTTCAGACCAAAATCCGTCTAAAATATCTTTAGAAAGACAAGAATATACTACTACACCTTTGTAAATAGTGTTATCATTACCAGTGTAGTTAAAATTGATAGCTAAAATATTGTTTTTAAAGAAGCCGGTTCCAAATTGTTCCTGTTCGTTGTTGATTAACCATTTGGCAACTATTCTGTTGTTTTCGTCAAGAGTCAAAGAAAGTGTTCCTTTGTAAGTGTTGGTACTTTCGTCTTGGTTGCTACCAATAATATTGTAGGTTCCTATTAAATCTTCTATCGTCATGAGTCTTCTTAAAAATGCAAAAATAAGAATAAAATAAGTGGAGGTTATAATTAGTTTAGCACGATAATATTTCGTATATTTTCGAGTGTTTTATACTAGTTATCAATACTATGGAGTTTATAGATTATTACAAAGTTTTAGGAATAGATAAAACAGCGACTGCTGCTGATATCAAAAAGGCCTACCGTAAACTAGCCAGAAAATACCATCCTGATACGAATCCGAATGATGAAGAAGCAAAAAAGAAGTTTCAGCAAATTAATGAAGCAAATGAAGTGTTAAGTAATCCTGAAAATCGAAAAAAGTACGATGAGTATGGTGAACATTGGCAACATGCCGATGCTTATGAAGAAGCTAAAAAACAACAAGGGTATCAAAGCGGATTTGGTGGTGGAGGTTCTTATCAACAATACTCATCCTCAGATTTTGACGGAACTGATTTTTCTGATTTCTTTAATTCTGCCTTTGGAGGTGGAGGAAGAAGAGGTTCTAGCAGACGTTCATCTCAATTTAGAGGTCAAGATTTTAACGCTACGTTGCAATTGAACTTAAGAGATGTATATACATCACAAAAACAAGTATTGACGGTAAATGACAAGAAAATACGAATTACGATTCCCGCTGGAGTAGAAAATGGACAAACCATTAAGATAAAAGGACATGGAGGTGAGGGATTGAACGGAGGACCTAAAGGAGATTTATACATTACTTTTGAAATAGTTCCGGATATAAACTTTAAACGTGATGGTACTGATTTGTACACAGAGCAAACTATTGATTTATACTCAGCAGTGTTAGGAGGAGACGTGGTTATAAATACTTTTACAGATAAAGTAAAGCTGAAGGTAAAAGAAGGAACTCAAAATGGAACGAAGGTTAGATTGAAAGGAAATGGGTTTCCAAGAAGGTCAGTTTGGTGATTTATATGTTACTTATAAGGTGGATATTCCAACGAATTTGACAGATGAGCAACGAGATTTATTTACAAAACTTTCTAAATTAAAATAAGATGGGCAACAAAGAACTAATAAGTATACAGAAAGTGATTGTTCATCATAATCTAGATGAACAATTTATAGAGAGTATTGAGTCTTTTCAATTAATAGAATTTGTGGTAAAAGACACAGATAAGTATGTGTATGTAGAACAACTACCAACTTTAGAAAAAATTATTCGATTGTATTACGATTTAGAGGTGAATATGCAAGGGATTGATGTGATTAATAATATGTTGGATAGAATGGATATGATGCGTAAAACCATTCAACAATTAGAAAACAAACTTAAATTATATGAGTAAATAGGGTGAAAACCTATTGATTAAAAACTCCAAACGATATCAATGATAAAACATATTCAGATAAAGTTTGGAAGTTTTTATTAGGCTTACTTGTCTTCTACAATTTGATCACCACGATACGTATGGTTTTTATCTTTGTATAATAAAGAGTGTTTTTTGTTTGAGGGACCAAAAGTAGCTACATCTGCTCCTTTTAATAATTTTCCAGAAGCAAATACATGGTTTTTGTCTTTTGAATAATAAGAAACTTCAAAAATACTGAATGTTTCAGGATCAGCTTCTTCAATAATTTCCCCAAAATAAAACACATGATTTTTGTCTTTAGCGTAAGGAAATTGAATGACTTTAAAAGAAGAAATATCCGCATTTTCAATTTTAGCTCCATCATAAATAATGTTGGAATCAAACAATAAATATTTGTCTTCTAAGATTGTTAAATCCTCAATGTTTTGGTAAGGAATTGACGTTAGAGAGTCTACCTTTTTACCGTTTTTATATTCTTGAAAGTCGTGAACTCCATTTTTATCAACAATATATCGATCATTGATTTTTTTGCTTGTTGTAGGGTCAATTGTTGTGGCAACTAATAATTCGTAGCTTTTTAGTAAATACACCTGATTTTGATCTTTGGCAAAGCTTTTATTCAAAACTTTAAAAGAATCATAATCTACATTTACCGGAACGTAATTATAAAAATAATGTTTATCGTCTTTAGACCAATCCTGATCAATTTTTTGAAATGTTTTAGGATTGGCTTTTGCTACCTTCCATAGATGTTTTTTCTCTTGATGTAATCCATCTATTTCTTGTGGCATGTAGTTTATAGCAATATATACATGGTCTTTGTCAAAACAGGTGTAATCGTCTTTAGCTACATAAAAAGTAGCGACATCTACCTCATTATCTATAATATTAGTCTTGAAGTATAAATGATTTTTGTCTTTTCCAAAGTCTCTTCCTAAAACCTTAAAACTTTTAACATCGGCATTTAGATTGGTGTTTCCTAATGAAAACCAATTTCCCATAGGAGAATAACGAATTTCTTTTTTTGATTTTGAGTAGTAATACGAATCTGAAATAGATTCATCAACAGGACCAGCAAAAGGACTACAAGCTTGCACAATAATTGTCATTATAAACAAGGACAATTTTGCTATAGGAGAGTGTTCAGCTCGTGTAATTTTTTTAATTATAGAATTCAAAATAAGTATAATTAACGTGATTGATATATAGGGATGTTGTGTAATTAAGTTCATCAAGCAACTTAGGATTTAGTTGGTATTTATACTATCTTCTTTATTCAAGTAAAGAATAAAAAAAAGTAGTAGCAATTTTTATTCTTTTCTATTTAGCAAAAGCTAAGATAAAACAAAAAACCGTACAAAAATGTACAGTTATAAGGTGTGTTATTGGGTTTGATATGAAATTTTTGAACCCGAATAATGGGATATATAGTATTAATATTTCGTTTTTAATCAAAATAATTATCAGATTTCAATAATCCTTTTTTTTCTGATTCCCATATCATTGATAGAATCTTCCACTCATCATTTATTTTGACTAGCTGAAAATTAATGATTCATTTTTCCACATCAATAAGTATTTCGTAACACTTTCATTCGGTTGAATTCGGTCAATTTTTATCACGTCTAGTTTTTCCGATGTTGTAAATTCTACATTAGTTATCGGTTCGCTTGATTCGTTTTTAATTTTTACTTCAATTCCGTTTTTTTTGAACATAAAACAAGAGTTCAATGATAGAATAACCAATATTACGAGCAATTTTTTCATATTGAGGAAAAAGGACTAGATTATGAGTAGTTGCGTGGGTTAGTTCTTAACTTTGCAAGTACGCACCAAGCTGAAAATCCGTGAGTCCCGAAGCTTCGGGCTTCAGAAGTAGGCGAGAACAAGCAA
>NZ_JAPEHZ010000090.1 GCF_028823685.1 Tenacibaculum sp. L6
AAGTTTTCTGGCCATGGTGTGTTACAGCCTGCTAACTTATAATCTGGTACGTCTACAATCTCTGGATTGGTCATGTCGTAATCTCTTGAAACTAATGTAGTCTCGGTATCACTGTTACCACAATCATCCGTAATTGTGAATGTATACAGTCGGTATTGTGTACATCCATCGGCACTGTCTGGTTGATCAACTCCACCATCGGATTGAATACCTTGTCCGCCTGCTGCACAGTTGTCTGTCCAATCAGTCGTTAAGTTTTCTGGCCATGGTGTGTTACAGCCTTCTAGTTTATAATCTGGCACATCTACAATCTCTGGATTGGTCATGTCATAATCTCTTGAAACTAATGTAGTCTCAGTATCACTGTTACCACAATCATCCGTAATTGTAAACGTGTACAGTCGGTATTGTGTACATCCATCGGCACTATCTGGTTGATCTACTCCGCCATCTGATTGAATACCTTGTCCGCCTGCTGCACAGTTGTCTGTCCAATCTGTCGTTAGGTTCGCTGGCCATGGTGTGTTACAGCCTTCTAGTTTATAATCTGGTACGTCTACAATCTCTGGATCCGTCATGTCGTAATCTCTTGAAACTAATGTAGTCTCAGTATCACTGTTACCACAATCATCCGTAATTGTGAATGTATACAGTCGGTATTGTGTACATCCATCGGCACTATCTGGTTGATCTACTCCACCATCAGACTGGATACCTACTCCGCCTGCTGCACAGTTGTCTGTCCAATCTGTCGTTAAGTTTTCTGGCCATGGTGTGTTACAACCTTCTAGTTTATAATCTGGTACATCTACAATCTCTGGATTGGTCATGTCGTAATCTCTTGAAACTAATGTAGTCTCTGTATCACTGTTACCACAATCATCGGTAATTGTGAATGTATACAGTCGGTATTGTGTACATCCATCGGCACTATCTGGTTGATCTACTCCGCCATCAGACTGGATACCTACTCCGCCTGCTGCACAGTTGTCTGTCCAATCTGTCGTTAGGTTCGCTGGCCATGGTGTGTTACAACCTGCTAACTTGTAATCTGGTATGTCCGTAATCTCTGGATCGGTCTCATCTGGTGTTACTGTAAAAGTTTTTTCACAAGTTTTCACCTGTTCACATTCATCAGAAACCTCATATTTTACAGTAATACTTCCACCACACGCGTCTGGTGCTTGAAGAGTATTAATATCTACCTCTAGATCACTAACATAATATTTCTCAACAACGGTTCCATTTCCTCCTGATTTTGAGAACCCAGACAACCAAGTACTAAATTCACTATTTATACTTTCTTGTGATGCACATTCTGGAATTGTTTTATCATCGGGACATACTTGAATTAAAGGAATTAAAGGTTCTCCCTCTACTACAAAGTCATCTTCTGCCGTACAACCTACAACACCTGGTGCAAACGTTAGGGTTGCTGCTACACTATAGGTTCCTGCTTCACTTACTTCTAAGGTACTTCCTGTTTCTCCTTCTAGCTCCTCACCATCTTTATACCATACATAGGTAAAGGTATTCCCCGCAGGAGTTGCTGTTGTTGTAAGTGTAATACTGTCTTCTGTACACGCTATATCTTCACCTTCTATCTCTACAGTTACCTCTGGGGTATCTGCTAAACTAAATGGTCCTGCTAAATCTTTTAACTCTGCTGTAAAAGAATCAGAAGATCTTGTTTTTACAATCACACTTCCTAATGGACTAACACAATCTATACCAGGTGAACTACTAGAATCAAAACCTAAAGCTGAAGCATTGATTGCTATTTCCGCAAACGTTAATTCTGAATAATCTGGTACTATATTTCCTCCTTTACTGATTGTTCCCCAAGGACCTGCTGGTACTGGACCTCCATCGTTTACTTGAGAAAACACCGCTTCAAGACCTGGTATATCTCTTCTAAGTTGAATTTCAGCATATCCATAGTTTCCTGCTCCATTACCTCCTGAATATTGTACATATCCGTTATTATCTTCTACAAATTCAAAAGGTCTTCCCCCTTTTGCATTTTGTGCATCAAAAAAAGAATCAGGCACCCCTACTAATTCAACCCAAACATATAATTTAACAATTGCATTAGCTCCTCCATTTGCATAGTTAATAGAAAGAATGATGTCTCCATGTTGAGCTACCCCACCTGTTACAGGATCAAACAAATAAGGAGTTCTACCTCCTGTTGCTGATAAATCTTCAACTGATTCTATAGTTCCATTTACTAAATTTACTTTCTTTCTAAAGTATTCAAAATCTAAATAACTATCTCCACTATCGTTTCTTGTTGATGCTCCTAAAAAGGCCCATTCGTCTGTCCCCACTGTAGTTCCTTCTCTTCTTAAATGCCCGTAAACATCTATAATATCATTTTTTTGCGGAACCGAAGCATCTGTAATTGTCCAAGTGTCTGGATTGTCATTATTTTTATCTGAACCTCCTGTAAATACATTTGAATCTGAATTATTTCCTTGCGCGTTTTGATCTCGAATAAATACAGCATCAATCCAGAGTCTTCCATCTACAACTGAGTAAATAGGATAACTCATTCTTATTTCTGCTGAAGCATTATCGTTTACCAATAAACTCGCTGTAGTTGCAGTAGCAGTTTCATCAATAACTCCTTTCCCTGAGGTTCCTAAAAACCAATCATCTGTTCCAAACGGGAAGACTGCTCCATTTGGAAAGGATACTATTCCTGAATACACATCTGCATCAACACCAAAGTTCGCATGAACACTTGTTTCGGTATTTACTGTTTGTGCATTCACTGCATTAATTGAAAATAAAAAAAGTACGACAAGAAACCCCGCCATACTATTTCGGTATCTTTTTAAATTTTTAGTAATGCATTTTTTTAACGTGTTAAACCTCGTCTACCAACAGACAGGTTGTGTTTCATTAAGCAACATATTGTAATATTTTACATAGTATTATTCTTTAATTTATACAATTAAAGGGGTTACTCATCTAGCCAACAAAAATTACGTTAGCTGTAAAATATCTTTTGAAAGGTTATTAAATAACTATTTTAAGTTTAAGAGAGGTTGCATTTAATAATGCTTAAGAGAGGTATGAGGGCCGTCCAATTTTTAAGAGGTAAGAACTCAACCTAAGGAGCTTGAGCCGATGTAAAATTAAGCATTTAACATAGGTTTAACAACCTAAAATCCTTGTACTTTACATAAAAAAGGGGGTTTCCCCCATAAGAGAATTATCGTCCTACAAGCGGTTTAAATCTTGCGGAGCTTTGAACTTATTTTTAATCGCTAAATTTTATTTTCAGGAAAAACCCTTAATTAAGTCAGGTTCTACTATATTTTTTAACATAAAAAAACCATCACCTTTTAATTATAAAGATGATGGCTTTTTGCTTATTTATAAACAAATGTTTATGCTTTCTTATGCAAATCTTCTTTCTATGATTTCTAATAACCTGTTTTCATATTCTTCTTTAGCTGACCAATCATAATCTGGTTTTATCATTTTAGTGATAAACTTTTTCGCTTCTTTTTCTGTTTTAAAAGTATTGAGCTGAGAAATAACTCTATTAAAATCGTTTTGATCACCATCAAATAAATGTTTTACAAAAGCAATTCTATCGTTTAAATCAATTTGTATTGTTTTTTGAAAATAGTCATTTACCGTTTTTTTAGGCTCTACTTTCGTAAACAAATCGGTCATTACATCTACCGAAATAGTGTCTTGCAATTCATCTTCTAGAGTTGGTGTTTTTCGTTCTCCAACATCCTTTACGTCATTTTTTACATCACTATCACCATGCAATAATTCTTCTAGTTCATCAAAAGGTTGTTCTATGATTTCTTCTATAATCGTTTCTTCCTCTATCGCTTCAATAATTTTATCAGCTATTTCATCTGCTTCCTGCTCTAACTCTTCTTTTAGAGCTTCTTCTAAATGATGAACAACTCTGTCCTTTTCTATAGGTTCTTCTATAGATTTTTCTACATTCAATTCTTGAACAGCTTCTTTTACTTCCTCTTCAACAACCTCTGTAATTTCTTCTTTTGCATCAGGAACAACTATTTCTTTAACTGATAAATTTTTAGCCAAAACTTCTTCTTGTTGCTTTTCTTCAGCCAACACTATGTCCTGCAACAACTCTTCTTTAGATTTTAATGGATTAGGAGTATTATTTATATACTCTTCTACATACGCTAAAACCGAAAGTTTTTCGTAAACTTCATATGCCTTTTGCTTTAACTCAAACACATCTTCTTTATTTTTCATTTGTAAGATACTGTGTGCTAAACTGGTTAAATCTGATGCTAGTTTTTTGTGCATAAGTTGTCGTTTGATTTGATTTTTTGCTATTAAAATTTAATAAATTTGTTCCTCGTTCGAAAGTAATACAAAAATCAATAATTAGAGCTTAAAATTACAAAATGTTTCTTGAAAATACAGTAAATCACACAGAACAATTTGGTTGGATTGAGGTAATTTGTGGCTCAATGTTTTCGGGTAAAACCGAAGAATTAATTCGTAGACTTAAACGTGCTCAATTTGCTAAACAGCGAGTTGAAATTTTTAAACCTGCAGTTGATACTCGTTATGATGACGAAGAAGTAGTATCGCACAATGAAAATAGAATTCGTTCTACACCAGTTCCTGCATCTTCAAATATTCGATTATTAGCTAACGATGTTGATGTAGTTGGTATAGATGAAGCGCAATTTTTTGACGATGAAATAGTTGCCGTGTGTAACGATTTAGCTAATAGAGGAGTTCGTGTTATTGTTGCTGGTTTAGATATGGATTTTAAAGGAAAACCATTCGGTCCTATGCCTGCATTAATGGCTACTGCTGAATATGTTACCAAAGTACATGCTGTTTGCACTCGTACGGGTAATTTAGCACACTATAGCTATAGAAAAGCACAAAGTGATGACTTAGTATTCTTAGGTGAAACTCAAGAATACGAACCATTAAGTAGAGCTGCATATTACAAAGCCATGAAAGAGCAACAAGCTCGTAATAAAGAAGAAGACACCAATAATGAATAACAATCACGTTACCGTTTTAGAAATTGATTCGCAAGCTGTACTACACAATCTTGCTTATTTTAAACAAAAACTACAACCTCAAACCAAAATTTTAGCGGTTGTTAAAGCGTATGGCTATGGAAGTGAATCTGTAGAAATTGCCAAAATCGTACAAGATCAAGTTGATTATTTTGCAGTAGCATATTCAAATGAGGGAATTGCTTTACGTGAAGCAGGAATAACAACTCCTATTTTAGTGTTGCAGCCACAAATTCAGAATTTAGAGGAAATTGTAAAATATCGACTTGAGCCTAGTTTATATAGTTTCAAAATATTTGATGCTTTTATGAAATTAGCCGATGAAACTCCTTTAATGAATTATCCTATTCATATTAAATTTAATACTGGGTTAAACAGATTAGGGTTTTGGCACACAGATGTTCCTGCTTTAATTGCAGAACTAAAAAAATCAAACAACGTTAAAGTAGAATCAATTTTCTCTCATTTAGCAGCTAGTGAAGATCCTTATGAACGAGATTTTACGGTTGGACAAATTAACAACTTTGCCTACATAGTAAAACAAGCATACAAGCATTTAGGTTACGAACCTATGATTCATATTTTAAACACTTCTGGAATTATCAATTATCCACAAGCGCAATTTGATATGGTTCGTTTAGGAATAGGATTGTACGGATTTGGAAACGATGAGCAAGAAACCGCTCAATTAAAAAACACCCATACGTTAAAATCTATCATTTCTCAAATTCATTTAATTCAACCTGGTGAAACTGTGGGTTACAATAGAGCTTTTGTTGCTAATCAAACTACTAGAAGTGCCACAATTCCTATTGGTCATGCGGATGGTATTTCGAGAAGATTAGGTAATAAGAATGGATTTGTTTTCATCAACAATCAACCAGCTCCAATTATCGGAAATGTATGTATGGATATGATTATGGTTGATGTTACAAAAATTGATTGTAACGAAGGAGATGAAGTTATTATTTTCAACCATCAACAACATGTGGAATACATGGCTCACAAGAGTGAAACTATTCCGTATGAAATACTTACTGCTTTATCGCAACGTATAAAAAGATTGGTAAAACGCTAATTTTTTTATACTTTTCAATTCAATTAACTATTAAAATCAAATATATGGGAATGCTTAAAGAGTTTAAAGACTTTGCAATGAAAGGTAATTTAGTAGACATTGCAGTAGGTTTTGTAATGGGTGCTGCTTTTAACAAAGTAGTTGCTTCGTTTACAGGAGGAATCGTTTCTCCATTAATTGGCTTATTATTCAATGCTGACTTTAAAGACTTAAAATATGTAATTAAAGATGGTGTTGCTGATGAAGCTGGAAAAGTAACAGGAGAAGTTGCTGTAATGTACGGTGAATTTTTAACCAATGTTATCGACTTTATTATTGTTGCCTTTGTTATGTTTATGATTGTGAAGGCTGTAAACGCAATGAAGAAAAAAGAAGAACCTGCTCCAGAAGCTCCAAAAGGACCTAGTCAAGAAGAATTATTAGCTGAAATTAGAGATTTATTAAAAAAATAATTCAGTTAAATACTTAATAAAAAAGCTCGCAAATGCGAGCTT
>NZ_JAPEHZ010000091.1 GCF_028823685.1 Tenacibaculum sp. L6
AATTTTTTAATTCTTGATGAGCCTACCAACGATTTAGATGTGGTAACGCTAAATGTATTAGAAAGTTTTTTACTGGATTACCCTGGAAACTTAATGGTAGTATCGCACGACCGTTATTTTATGGATAAAATCGTAGATGGATTGTTTGTTTTTAAAGGAGAAGGAGAAGTAGAAAACTTCCCTGGAAATTACTCGGATTACAGAGCGTATGAAAGCTCATTGCCACCAGAGCCTAAAGAAGAAAAAACAGTTGTAGAAAAGTCTGAAAAAGCACCTCAAAAAGGAAAGCTGAGTTACAATGAAAAACGTGAGTTTGGTCAGTTAGAGGTTGATATTGAAAAGTTGCAAAAAAAGAAGGTTAATCTTGAAGCGCAGTTTACCAATGGAGAAATAGCAATGGACGATATTAATGAAAAGTCGCTTGAGCTGCAACAAATTATTGAGAGCTTAGAAGAAAAAGAAGAACGTTGGTTTGAACTTTCAATGAAGTTGGAAGGGTAGAAGCCCACCCTAACCCTCCCAAAGGGAGGGAGTTTAGATTGTTCTTCTATTAAACGTTGATAATATCAATTTCGTCAACTAAAGGCTTGTTTAAAAATCGCAATAAGAGTTGTGCAACTGCTACGGTATCGCGTTCGCAATATTCAACAATTCGAGATAAGTTTTTCTCTTGATAATAAACATTGGCAACTTCGCTTCCATCAATATCTTGTTTGGGTGATGGAACTCCTAAAATAGCAGTGAGTAATTTTAAGGAAGTGTAGTGTTTATAATCGCCGAACTTCCATAAATCCATGGTGTCTAAATGCGGAACTTCCCATGGTTTTTTACCAAATAAATTGAGTTTGTTAGGTAGTTCAATTTCATTGATAATCATGCGTCGTGCGATGTACGGAAAATCAAATTCTTTTCCATTATGAGCACATAATAAATGGTTTGGATGATTGAAATGCGTATCTAGTAGGTTTTTAAAATCTAGTAAAAGTTTATGCTCATTATCGCCATAAAATGAAGTAACTCGTAGTTGATTTACGCCTTTTCGTTCTACAAAATAACCAACAGAAATACAGATGATTTTTCCAAACTCTGCCCAAATACCTGCTCGGTGGTAAAACTCTTCAGGAGTAAATTCATCTTTTCGCTGATACTGCGTTTTTAAAGCATACAACTCTTGCATTTCAGGAGATAAATCGGTAAACAATTCTACTTCTGGAACGGTTTCAATATCTAAAAACAAAATGTTTTGTAAGTTGAGTTTATTAAGCATCTTTTTCTTTAATTAAAACATAAATAGTAGCGTTAGATAAATATTCTTCTAAGGCATCATCATTAATTTTGGATAAATTAATACTTTGAAAAACAAGTTTTACATTCAACATTTCAAAATGCTGTTCAATAGTCATTAAATCAAGGGGTAAATTATAATTTAGTTCTTGATTTTTAAGATTTTTAATCATTTCAGTACAGTCGATTTCACCTATTAAATCTTCTCCTGTAGAAATTTTTAGAATATTACTTCTTTCAGTTAAAGCAAGTTGGTACTGATTTATAGAGTTTTTATTTTCGTGAAGGTTGATGTATAAACGTTTTAAAAAATCATAGTTTTTAAGATCTAACGTTATATTAAAATCATCTAAATTATAATAATGGGCTCTATAAGGTTTCTCAGGATTATCTGTTACTTTAATATCTAAACTATCCATTAATTTTTCTTGTAGTTGCCAATGACTTTCAGTTTTAAATGTTGTTTTAGGGTTGTAACCTATAGTTGCTGCAACCTTCTCTAGCTCGTCTTTTTCATTTAGGTAACGAATAATAGAGCGTAGTTGATTTTTTTTCTCAAAAGTGGTTAAAAAATCAGTATTTTTAATATCGGTGTACACTTTTTCAAATCGTTGAACTTGACTTTTAGATGATACCGAAAAAGCTCCCCAGAACCCGAAGGAAACTAGCAAGGTTATAATTGCTAGACTTAATGGAAATATTCTAATTTTTCGTTGTTTGCTAAAAATCATGTACAATGTCATGGCTAAAATCCAGAAAGCAAGCACAAGCACGAAATAGCGATTTTCGGTAATTCCGTATTCATTAACACGTCTAAAAATAGCCACAAAAAGTAATCCGATTAAAGGTAATAACAAGTAATAAAACCAAGGGTGAAATCTTTTAATAGCACGTGATTTAATTGTTTTTTGAATAGGATTGATCAGTGTTTGAACAATAAAACCTAAAAATGACAAAGCAATTACTAAATACGAAACCCATCCTTTAGGTAAATTCCAATTAATAACAATTTTTAAACTGTATGCATATAAAATGATGAGGTATAAAATAACCAATGGAATTAAAATATACTTTACTAAAACTTCTAAAGCCTTGGTGTAGTTAATAGCAAGTTGATTGTGAATATCCTTTGGAAAATCAGAAAGGTAAATCCATGTGTTTACAATACCTATACAGATTACAAAGACTTGTAAAAAACGGTCTCCCTTAACATTAATATTGAATAAATGTTTAACAGCAAGCAATGCTACTACGATTCCTAAATAAAGAATTAGTGAAAAGAAAATACTTCTAACAATAGATATAAAAACAGTTTTTAAGTAGTTAAAATACGCCGATTTATTCCATTTTGTAATAAAAGGAGCAATCATCACAAACAAATGACCTGCTATAAAGTAGAGAACAAACCTTGTGAGTGTGTTTTGATGAATTTTGTTTTCATTGGTTTCAAAAGTAAAATAAAACACCACTAAAAAACCTAGGGCAACGATGAACAACCACGAAAGATTTTTCTTAAATTGTTCTTTTAAAAAACGAGTAGCGATTAACCAGCTTACCCCTAAAACAAAAGTTAAAATAATTTTACTATTAGCAGTACGATCAAAAGTGTCTGCTTCAATAGTAAATAAAGTAAAAAATGTACCAATAACTACCCAAGAAAGTGTTACAGGAAAACGTTTAAAAGCTTCTTTTGTCTTAGAAGTTATTTCACCAAGCGATGGTATGAGTTTCATAGAATTTCTTTTTATAAAGATACAAAAACAATGAAAAAACGGAAATTTTTGTGCTTTACGAGGTGTTTTTTTAAGTAAAAGTTTATTAAATATTAAATGAACGTTAAGTTAAGCGCGTGTATCAAGCGTTTATTATTTTATGATTACTTTTGGATATCAATTATAAATGAACTATGAATACTAGCGATATTAAAATTCTACTAGTAGATGATGAACCAGATATTTTAGAAATTGTAGGTTACAATTTAAAATCAGAAGGATATCAGGTTTTTACTGCCAATAATGGGGCAGAAGCTGTAAAAACAGCCAAAAAAGTAACTCCACATTTAATTTTATTAGATATCATGATGCCAGAAATGGATGGTATCGAAGCTTGTGAAAAAATTAGAAATATAAAATCTTTAGAAGATGTTTTAATTTCTTTTTTAACTGCTAGAGGTGAAGATTACTCGCAAGTAGCTGGTTTTGATGCGGGAGCTGATGATTATATTACAAAGCCTGTTAAACCAAAAGTGTTAATAAGCAAGGTAAAATCTTTGCTACGTCGTTTAAAAACAGAAGAAAAAGCTGATACAACCACGAAAATTGGAGATATTATCATCAACCGAGATGAGTATGTTGTTTTTAAAGGAGATGAAAAAATAGCGTTGCCAAGAAAAGAGTTCGAACTATTTTCATTACTAACTTCAAAACCAGGAAAAGTATTTAAAAGAGAAGTAATTTTAGATAGCGTTTGGGGAAATGAAGTTGTAGTTGGTGGTAGAACTATTGATGTACATATACGTAAACTACGCGAAAAAATAGGAGATAACTATTTTAAAACGGTTAAAGGGGTAGGATATAAGTTTGTGCTAGACGAAGTAGACAAATAATTTTTGAACTCAAAAAATAATAAGTAGATTGCTAGCTAGCAATCTATTTTTTTATCTATGGTAAAAATAAAAAAAACATACAGATACGCCCTTTGGTCGGCATTCTATTCTACGTTATTATCGTTGATAATAGCAGTATTATCGTACCTGTTTTTAGTTAATATTTTAGGAATTGGTGCAGTTATCGTTTTTGGTATTGCCATGTTTATTGTGTCGTTTTTTGTCATACAATATCGAGCAGAACACTTTATTTACCAACGAGTAAGAAAGATGTATGAAGATATTTCTATTTTAGATATCAACGATTTAAAAAGAAAGAAAGTAACGACCGACGTTGAAGAGCTTACTAAAAGCGTACAAGAATATGTTGAAGGAAAGAGTGAAGAAATAGCCCATTTAACGCAACGAGATTCTTTTCGTCGTGATTTCTTAGGAAACGTAGCCCACGAGTTAAAAACACCATTATTTACGGTGCAGGGATATATTTTAACGCTATTAGAAGGTGCTGCAGATGATAAAGAAATTCTTGCTAAATATTTAGATAGAGCTAATAAGGGTGTAGAGCGTTTAACCTCTATTGTAAAAGACTTAGATATGATTGCTAAGTTAGAAACAGAGGGAATGAAAATGAATATACAAACATTCAACATTATTGAGTTGATTCAAAATGTGTTTGATTTGTTTGAAATGAAGGCTAAAAAGAGAAACATCACATTGCGTTTCGATCGCGTGTACGATTTTCCTCACTTAGTAAAAGGAGATGTTGAACGAATTGAGCAAGTACTAATAAATTTGGTAGTAAATTCTATTAAATACGGTAGAGTAGGTGGTATTACTACAGTGAGTGTTGAACCATACAATCAGAATAAACTTATTATTAAAATAAACGATAATGGGGAAGGAATTAAGCAAGAACATCTTTCTCGTTTGTTTGAGCGATTTTATCGTGTAGATCAAAGTAGATCGCGTGAACAAGGAGGTTCTGGATTAGGACTTTCTATCGTAAAACATATTATTGAAGCGCATAACGAAACCATTCTTTTAAAGAGTAAATATGGAGAAGGATCTGAGTTTTCGTTTACGTTAGAAAAAGCAATGAAATAAAAAGGAGTTGATTATCAACTCCTTTTTTTATGCTCAATTTATTCTATTTTTTTAATAATCTTACACGGGTTTCCAAACGCTAATACATTATCGGGAATATCTTTTGTAACAATACTACCAGCACCAATAGTTACATTATTTCCTATAGTAACACCAGGTAAAATAACAGAGTTACCGCCTATCCAAATATTATCACCAATAAATACAGGTTTAGCAGCTGTTAAGTATTGAGTATTGGGTGCTTTAACGATTCTTTCAGAAGCTTTTAAAGGGTGAATTGCCGTATATATTTGGACATAAGGAGCAATTAATCCGTTTTTACCAATCGTAATCTTATTATTATCTAAAAAAATACAGTTTGTATTTACAAATGTATTTTCACCGATTGAAATATTTTCGCCATAATCACAAAAAAAAGGAGCTTCAATCCAAACACCATTCCCTTTAAACTGAAGAAGATCATTTAAAATTGATGCTTTTTCTTGTGTTAATTCTGAATCAAGATTATTATAAAGCTTCAATAATTTACGCGCTCTATGGTATATTTTTATTAATTCAACATCTCTTGAATCATAAAAATCACCCTTAAGCATTTTCTCCTTTTCAGTCACATTACCTATTTTGGTTGTTATTTTAAATCGAATCCAATATCTCTTCGATAATTCATTTTATCAAAGGCTATTTTATCGATGCTTTTGTATGATTTTTCTAAGGCTTCTTCAATAGAATCTCCGAAAGAGGTAATCGCCATCACACGTCCTCCATTTGTAACTACTTTTCCTTCTTTTAATGAGGTTCCAGCATGAAAAACAATCGAATCTTCTACAGTATCAAAACCAGTAATTTCTTTTCCGTTTTCGTAAGCTTCAGGATATCCACCAGAAACTAACATTACAGTAGTTGCAGTTTGTGGAGTAACTTCGTAAGATTTTTCTCCTAAAGTTTGCGTAGCTACCCCTTCAAACAACTCTAATAAGTCTGATTGAATACGAGGTAATACCACTTCTGTTTCAGGATCTCCCATACGAACATTGTATTCAACTACTGATGGATTTCCGTTATCATTCATCAGTCCGATGAAAATAAATCCTCTATAATCAATTCCGTCTTTTTGTAAACCGTCAATTGTTGGTTTAACGACCAATTCTTCTACTTTCGTTAAAAAATCATCCGTAGCGAAAGGAACAGGAGAAATAGCGCCCAT
>NZ_JAPEHZ010000092.1 GCF_028823685.1 Tenacibaculum sp. L6
GCTACTTTTAACTCTTCTAAAGAATTTAACGGACTTTCTTTATTCGGTGTTGGTTCTGGAACTACTGTAGAGTATATTCAATCATACGAAGGTGGTGATGACGGAATCGAGTTCTTCGGAGGTACTGTTAACGGTAAATATTTAGTTTCAACTAACTCAGGAGATGATTCAATTGACTTTGCTGACGGATGGGCTGGAACTGGTGAATACTGGTATATCTCAGGAAGTGCTAAAGCTGGTATCGAAGGATCTAACAACGGTAACGATGGTGATGCTGCTCCTGTAACAAACGCAACCTTAAGAAACATCTCTATCGTAGGACCTGTAACTGAAGGTGCTTTATATTACAAAGAAGGTGGTGGTAACTTTACTATCGAAAACTTCTACGTATCTGGTGTAGATTTAGGTGTAAAAGTAAAAGATACTGACGCTGAAGCTGCTGTAAGAATTGAAAATGGAGATTTAAAAATGACTAACGTTCAGTTTGATAACAGTGCTGCAGGTTTTTCTTTAACAGATTACGCTGGAGCTAACCAATCATTCATTACTGAAGGAGCTACTACAGGTGCTGGTAACGGTGCTGCTGCTCCTGATTGGACTAACGGATGGACAAAAGGTTTAGAATAACCTAAAACATAAATCAAGAAAAACCGAGCTATATGCTCGGTTTTTTTATTCCTTATCTCCTATTTTTATGGTGAATTCTGCATGTAAAGCTCCATCAGTAATTCTTTTTTCACTCGGTGCAGTTAAACTTCCTATTTCTTCTAAGTTTAACTCTTCGAGTTGTTCTTTTGAAAGTTCTTTTGTTTCATTTTCTTGATTTGTTTTATAAGTTACCTTATTATCATCAACAGTTATTTGTATTAAACTACCTCTTGTTTGTGCTTCATAAACGATCGTATAAAAGTTTTAAAGATGTTTTACACCACACGATTCATCGTACATAAAAAGGTCTTAGAAATGATTATTAGGTTTTTCATAATAATTACTTCTTTAATTATAAACATAAAAAAAGACGCCTCATTAATAATGAGACGTCTTATATTTATCGCTTTGTAAGTGTTCTTACTTAAGCTTTTTCTTCACTGCTACTTCAATGTAAGCTTCTATAACATCACCTTCTTGAATGTCGTTATATCCTTTAATTTGAAGACCACAATCGTATCCTTTCGTTACTTCTTTAACATCATCTTTAAAACGTTTTAACGAAGTTAATTCACCATCATGAACAACGATTCCTTCTCTAATAATACGAACTTTAGAATCTCTTGTAATCTTACCAGACATCACCATACATCCTGCAATATTACCAACCTTAGAAATTTTATAAACTTCTCTAATTTCAACATTACCAAGAACTTCTTCTTTCATTTCAGGAGACAACATTCCTTCCATTGCGTCTTTCAAGTCGTTGATTGCGTCATAGATGATTGAGTATGTTCTGATATCTACTTCTTCTCTATCGGCTACGGCACGTGCATTTCCTTGCGGACGTACGTTAAATCCAACAATAATGGCATCAGATGCAGTTGCTAATAATACGTCAGACTCTGTAATTGCTCCAACTCCTTTATGGATAATATTTACTTGAATTTCTTCAGTAGATAACTTTTGGAATGAATCTGTTAAGGCCTCTACCGAACCATCCACATCTCCTTTTAAGATGATGTTTAATTCTTTAAAGTCTCCTAATGCGATACGACGTCCAATTTCTGCAAGGGTCAATGTTTTCTGAGTTCTTACAGATTGTTCACGTTGTAATTGAGAACGTTTTGCTGCAATTTGTTTTGCTTCACGCTCATCATCAAATACATTGAACTTATCACCTGCTTGTGGTGCTCCATCTAAACCTAAGATTGATACAGGCATTGAAGGTCCAGCTTCTTTTACTTTTTTACCTTTATCATCAAACATAGCTCTTACTTTACCACTGTGTTTTCCTGCTAAGATATAATCTCCAATTTTTAAGGTACCTGCTTGTACTAAAATCGTAGAAACATATCCTCTACCTTTATCTAATAAAGCTTCAACAACTGCTCCGTTAGCATTTTTATTAGGGTTTGCTTTTAACTCTAATACTTCTGCTTCTAACAATACTTTTTCTAGTAAATCATCAACTCCTTGTCCTGTTTTTGCAGAAATCTCTTGAGATTGAATATTACCTCCCCAATCTTCTACTAATAAGTTCATAGAAGAAAGTTGTGTTTTAATATTATCTGGATTTGCGTTTGGCTTATCTATTTTGTTAATCGCGAATACAATTGGTACTCCTGCTGCTTGTGCGTGAGCAATTGCCTCTTTTGTTTGTGGCATTACATCATCATCGGCAGCAACTACGATAATAACTAAATCGGTAACTTGAGCTCCACGGGCACGCATTGCCGTAAAGGCCTCGTGACCTGGTGTATCTAAGAATGTAATTCTTTGATCTCCTACTTTTACAGAATATGCACCAATATGCTGTGTAATTCCTCCTGATTCTCCTTCAATTACATTAGCTTTACGTACGTAATCTAGTAACGAAGTTTTACCGTGATCTACGTGACCCATTACGGTTACAATCGGTGCACGAGTAATTAAATCTTCTGGACTATCTTCTACTTCTTCAATTGCTTCTTCAACTTCTGCACCTACGAATTCTACTGTGTAGTTAAATTCTTCTGCAACAATTGATAAAGTTTCAGCATCTAAACGTTGGTTCATTGTTACCATCATTCCTAACATCATACAGGTAGAAATAATTTGAGTAACAGGAACATCCATCATCGTTGCAACTTCACTTACCGTAACAAACTCAGTTACTTTTAACACTTTGCTTTCTGCTTGTGCTGCTTGTAATTCTGCTTCTGATTGTTGACGATGTGCATCTCTCTTATCACGACGATACTTGGCACCTTTTCCTTTTTTAGATTTTCCTTGAAGTTTTTCTAAGGTTTCTCTAACTTGCTTTTGGATTTGTGCTTCTGTTAACTCTTCTTTCGGAGCTACATTTTGTCTTCCTCTTCCGCCACGTTGTCCTCCACGGTTTTGACCACCACGATTCTGACCTCCACGGTTTTGACCTTGGTTTGGTCTTGATGCGTTGTTACCAGCTCCTGTTGTTGTTCCAGCAGGCTTACTTATTCTTTTACGCTTTTTCTTATCTGCATCATTTGCAGCAGCGCCTTTATTTTCTGGCTTTTTCTTCTTAGGTCTTTCAAATTGTTTTAAATCAATTTTTTGACCTGTAAAGTTGGGACCTTCTAATTTTTTATACTGAGTTTTAATTTTTTCAGCATTTTCAGGAGTAACTTCTACCTCTTTTGTAGGTTGTTTTACTTCTTCAACCTTTTTCTCAACAGGCTTCTTTTCTTGCTTAGGCTCTTCAGCTTTTACTTCCTTTTTTGGAGTTTCAACTGGCTTCACTTCTTTAGGCTGCTCTACTTTTTGAGGCTCTGGCTTTTTTTCTTCAGCTTTAACTGGTTCTTCTACCTTAACAGGCTCTTCTTTCTTAGGAGCTTTAACCTCTTTCTCTACTACAGTTACAGGTTCTTCTTTTTTAGGAGCTTCAACCTCTTTTTCTACTACAGGCTCTTCTACTTTGTCTTCTAAAGCCTTTCCTGTTTCAACATCAATTTTACCTACAGTTTTAATCTCTAGTTTTTCAGCTTTGGCTTTTAAAACTTCTTGTTTTTTAGCTTCCTCCTCTAATCTCTTCTTTTCTTGCTCCTCTTCTAATTGCTGACGAATTGCCTCTTTTTCTTTTCTCTTTTCTTCGCTTACTTCTTTAGAGGCCACCTTCTTAGATTTATCAGTTTGAAATCCATCAAATAAAATTTGATATTCTTCGTCTGATATTTTGGTAGTAGGGCGAGCTTCTATATCATGACCATTTTTAGCCAAGTGTTCTACAGCTCTATCTAAAGAAATGTTTAATTCTCTTAAAACCTTATTTAGTCTTAATTTTTTGCCTTCAGCCATATATTGTTTTATACTTTTTTATTGAAAAAACACACTTTACACGCAAAACGTATAGTTATGCTCTTTTTCTACTTTTTGCCAAATTTTATGTAGCAAATCTACAAAGGATACTGGCTTCCTCTTTATTATTTATATGTTAATCTTCGAATTCTTCTCTTAAAATTCGTTGAACATCTAAAATAGTTTCTTCTTCTAAATCGGTTCTTTGTACTAACATTGATACGTCTTTTTCTAAAACGCTCTTCGCAGTATCTAAACCTATTTTCTTGAATTCTTCAATTACCCAAGCTTCGATTTCATCAGAGAATTCTGTTAATTCTACATCTTCTTCTTCAAGACCTTCTCTTTTAACGTCGATTTCGTAACCTGTTAATTCACTTGCTAAACGAATATTAACCCCAGCTCTACCAATTGCTTTTGATACTTCTTCTGGTTTTAATAAAACCTCTACACGTCCTTTTTTACCATTCTTCTCTTCGTCAAACATTTCAATCTCTACAGAAGTTACTTTTGCAGGACTTAATGCTCTTGCTACGAACAACTGTTCGTTCTTAGTGTAATTGATTACATCAATGTTTTCGTTTCCTAATTCACGAACGATACCGTGAATACGAGAACCTTTTACACCAACACAAGCTCCAACAGGATCAATTCTATCATCGTACGAATCTACGGCGATCTTTGCTTTATCCCCAGGTATTCTTGCTACTCCTTCAATAGTAATTAAACCGTCAAAAACTTCAGGAATTTCTTGTTCAAATAACTTTACTAAGAATGCAGGCGAAGTTCTAGACAATATAATTGCTGGTTTGTTACCTCTTAATTCTACTGATTTAATAACTCCACGAACAGCATCTCCTTTTCTAAAGAAGTCAGAACGAATTTGTTCACTCTTTGGTAAAACAATCTCATTTCCTTCATCGTCCAACAAAATTACAGCATTATGACGAATATGATGTACTTCTGCACTATAAATTTCTCCTTCTAAGTCTTTAAAATGCTTAAATACATTCGTACTATCATGCTCGTGTATTTTAGAAATTAAGTTTTGGCGTAATGCTAAAATAGCACGTCTTCCTAAATCAATTAACTTAACTTCTTCAGATACGTCTTCACCAATTTCAAAATCTGGTTCTATTTTTCTTGCTTCAGAAAGTTCTATTTCCTCATTATCATCTTCAGACATCCCATCTGCCACAACTACACGGTTTCTCCAAATCTCTAAATCTCCTTTATCAGGGTTGATGATGATATCAAAGTTATCGTCTGACCCAAACCTACGTTTTAAGGCTGCACGAAATACTTCTTCTAAGATAGACATTAGGGTTACCCTGTCTATACTCTTATTATCTTTAAACTCCGAAAATGATTCAATTAATGCAATATTTTCCATTTCATTCTCTAATTAAAATATGATCTTCACTTTTGCTTCTTTAATATCTTCATACGCTAGTGTTTTTGTTTTTTCTACCGTATGTTTTCCTTTACCTACTGGTTTAGGCTCTCTTGCTTTCCAATGTAACGTAATGTTGTCTTCTGTTACTTTGGTTAACGTTCCTTCGAACTCTTCTTCTGTTACTGTTTTAACAGCAAGAATTCTGTTAATATTCTTTTTATACTGACGCTTCACCGTTAACGGGCGTGCAATATCTGGTGTGGTTACCTCTAACGAAAAATCTTCTTCTTCTCTATCTAAATTGTGCTCAATTTTTCTACTGATACGAATACATTCGCTTAAAGGTACACCTGAATCTCCATCTACTATTACTTTTATTTTATTGTCTGACAAAAACTGTAAGTCTATTAAATATAATGACTCGTTTTCTTGTAAGGCTTCTTGTAATAATTCTTTAACTCGTTCTTGATTCATACTAGGTATAAAAAG
>NZ_JAPEHZ010000093.1 GCF_028823685.1 Tenacibaculum sp. L6
ACCACTCGAACTGACTTTTGAAAAAAACACTGATTAAATACATCCCTGAAGAAGCTATTCCCTTAGTTGAATATTTAATTATTGAGCATAAAATCAACTTAAAAATAGTAAGCGAACGTCAAACCAAACATGGTGATTTTCGTCGCTTACCAAATGGTCACATGCAAATTACAGTGAATAACAACTTGAATCCGTATCAGTTTTTGTTGACTTTAGTTCACGAAATTGCACACCATGTTACCTATCAAAAATTTGGAAGGGTACAACCGCATGGTAAAGAGTGGAAAACAGTTTTTCAACATTTAATGCTGCCTTTTTTACAACCAGCAATTTATCCGAAAGATATATTACCTTATTTAGCTAATTACCTAAAAAACCCAAAGGCAAGCACAGATACTGATGTAAATTTATCGCTAGCTTTACGAAGAGGAAAGTCTGAAGACGGAAAGAATTTTATCTTTGAAATTCCTAACGGAAGCGTTTTTCAATTCAAAGAAACACTATACAAAAGAGGAAGCAAACGAAGAACACGCTATGAGTGTTTAAATTTGAGTAACAAACGCGTGTATTTATTCAATCAAAATGCAGAAGTGGAGCTAGTAGCTTCAAAATAAATAAAACAGTATGAGCAGTAATTATTATGCAGTAATTATGGCGGGAGGTGTAGGTTCACGCCTTTGGCCTGTAAGCACCGAAAAATACCCAAAACAGTTTCACGATCTATTAGGAAGTGGTGAATCTTTACTGCAAAAAACTTTTAATAGAATCAATCAATTAATTCCTTCTGAAAACATTTTAATTGCTACAAATAAGCGTTATGAAGAGTTGGTATTAGAGCAACTTCCTACAATTAGCTCAAAACAGCTATTACTCGAACCTACAATGCGCAACACAGCTCCTTGTATTTTGTATGCTGCGTTAAAAATTCGCCAGCAAAATGAAAATGCTGTGATGTTAGTAGCCCCATCTGATCACTGGATAGAAAACGAAACCGAATTCATTAAGAACATAGAAACTTCTTTTAACGCTTGCGCCAAAGAAGATATATTAATGACCTTGGGAACACAACCAAGTCATCCAAATACAGGTTATGGCTATATTCAGTTTGAAGAAAGCTCTTCTGAAATAAAAAAAGTAAAAACGTTTACCGAAAAACCAAACTTAGAAAATGCCACGTTTACCGAAAAACCAAACTTAGAAAAAGCTACTCAGTTTTTAGCGAGTGGTGATTATCTGTGGAATGCTGGTATTTTTGTTTGGTCTGTTGCTAGCGTCTTAGATTCCTTTAAAAAACATCTTCCTGAAATGGTTGCTATTTTAGATGATGGAACGAATGTTTATAATACCGATTTTGAAGACGATTTCATCAATAGCAATTATGAAAAGTGTGAAAACATTTCTATCGACTTCGGGATTATGGAACGCTCTGAAAAAGTACACGTACTCCCTGTAGATTTTGGTTGGGATGATTTGGGCACTTGGGGTTCTTTATATAACAAACTTGGTAAAGATACTCACCAAAATGCAACCGTTGGAGCCACAACTATTTTTAAAGATGCCAACGGAAATATGGTTAGCACTAAAAATGGTAAAAAAGTAGTAGTTCAAGGGCTACAAGATTTTATTATTATAGAAAAAGACGATGTGTTAGTTATTTGTCCACGCAAAGACGAGCAAGACATTAAACAACTTCGAGAAGAGGCTAAAGATACTTTTGGAGAAAAGTATGTGTAAAATTAATTCCTTTTAAAGTTTTTTAAGCTTTCTAAAATAGCTTTATCAAACTGCTCACCTCCATTAAGAAACTCACTTTTTATAGAAATATAATTAAGAGAATCGACCTTTCCTTCTAAACGCATATAATCCTTTTCGGTAGTTAGTATGATTTTTTGTTGAGAAGCTAATGCTTCATAAGATTTTTTAATGTTCTCAATATCCTGTTGAGTAAAATTATGATGATCCGGAAAGTTTAGATGCTTGAAACATACATTCTTTTCTTCCAAGAAATTCAATAAAGGAGTCGGATTCGCAATTCCCGTTACTAATAACACTTCTTTATCCTCCAAATCATCAATTGTTAACTCTTCAGCTCCTTTTAAATTTTCGTCATAAGCAATCGTTGTAAAAAATACTTTTTGATACGATTTCGGATTGAGTTTTCGCACGATTTTTTCTTGCGCTGCTTTAGATAAACTCTCAGGACATTTTGTAACCACAATCACTTTTGCTCGTTTAGCTCCTCTCCTACTTTCTCGCAAATTTCCTGTAGGCAATAAAAAATCATCCACAAACAAATCGTTGTATTTTGTGAGTAAAATATAGCTGCTTGCTGTTACTTTTCTATGTTGGTAAGCATCATCCAACAATACAACTTCTGGCGAATTATTTTGCTGTAATAACTGTTGAATTCCATTCGTTCTATCAGCATCTACAGCTACGGTAATAGCTGTTTTAAACTTCTTGTAAAACTGTAGTGGTTCATCGCCTACATCTTCTGCAACATGTGTATCGTTGACTAACTGAAATCCTTCTGTTTTACGCTTGTATCCACGACTTAACACCGCTATTTTGTAATTATCTTTTAGTAAACGAATCAAATATTCAATTTGTGGAGATTTCCCTGTTCCGCCTACACTCAAATTTCCAACAGCAATTACAGGAATATCAAAAGAAGTAGCTTTTAAAATACCTATATTAAAAAACCAATTACGAACTCTCGTAATCACATCATACAAAATAGCAAACGGAAATAATAAAAATCGTAGTAGTTTCATTACTTCAAAAGTACTAAATTAGTTTTTACACTTACAACACAAAAACTTTTAAACTTTGTAACTTTACAACTTTCAAACTCAAAAAAATGCAAATAAAAGACGTTACCAACTATATTGAACAATTAGCACCGCTTTCATATGCTGAAGATTTTGACAATGTTGGCTTATTAATAGGGAACTATACTACTGAAGTTACTGGAGTTTTAGTCACATTAGACACGCTTGAAGAAACTGTAGATGAAGCAATTGCTAACAACTGTAATCTTATCGTAAGCTTTCACCCTATTGTGTTCAGCGGATTGAAAAAAATCAATGGTAACAATTATGTAGAACGCGTCGTGTTAAAAGCTATTCAACATAACATTGCTATTTATGCTACACATACAGCTTTAGATAATGTTAACAATGGAGTTTCGGCTAAAATGGGAGAAGTTTTAGGACTAGAAAACATGAATTCACGCTCATTCCTAAAAAAGGAATCATTAAAAAATTAACGACTTATGTTCCGTTTGCAGAGGCTACTAATTTACGCGAAAAACTATTTGAAGCGGGCGCAGGAAATATTGGTAATTATGACAACTGTTCTTTTAATATAGAAGGAAAAGGAAGTTATAGAGGCAACGAAAACTCAAATCCGACTGTTGGTAAAAAAGGAGAATTAATGTTTGAAGAAGAAACCTGTATTACGGTTACTTTTGATGCTTTTTTAGAAGGAAAAATACTTTCGGCTCTCTTTAAAAATCATCCGTATGAAGAAGTTGCTTACGAAGTCATTACCTTAGATAATCAAAACCAACATGTAGGCATGGGAATGATTGGAGAACTTCCTTCAAAAATGAATGAAAAAGACTTTTTAATATTTGTAAAAGAAACCTTTAAAACAGGCTGTGTACGACATTCAGAATTGCTTGGCAAGCCTATTAAAAAAGTAGCTGTACTAGGAGGCTCAGGGAGTTTTGCTATTAAAAATGCCTTACGAGCTGGCGCCGATGCATACATTAGTGCTGATTTTAAGTATCATGAGTTTTTCAAAGCTGAAAAAAACATCTTACTTACCGATGTTGGACATTATGAAAGCGAACAATTTACAAAAAATCTTTTAGTTGATTATCTTAACAAAAAATTTAGTACTTTTGCAATTATTTTAAGCGAAAAGAGTACAAATCCAATATACTATATTTAACAGATGGCAAAAAAAGAAGTAACGGTAGAAGAAAAATTAAGAGCGTTATATGATTTACAGTTAATCGATTCTAGAATTGACGAAATTAGAAACGTTCGCGGTGAATTACCTTTAGAAGTTGAAGATTTAGAAGATGAAGTTGCCGGATTAAACAAGAGACTTTCTAATTTAGCTGAAGATGTTAAAAATTTAGAAACTGATATTAGCAATAAAAAATTAGCTATTGATGAGTCTAAAACATTAATTAAGAAGTACGAGGAACAACAAAAAAACGTTCGTAATAACCGTGAGTTTGATTCTTTAACAAAAGAAATTGAATATCAAGAATTAGAAATTCAATTATCAGAAAAAAGAATTAAAGAATTCAAAGCTAAAATCGCTCAAAAGAACGAGGTTATCGAGAATACTAAAGAAAAATTAGCACAACAAGAAAACCATTTAACTCACAAAAAAGGTGAATTAGATGCTATCTTAAAAGAAACTGAAAAAGAAGAGCAGTTATTAAAAGAAAAATCAGAAGAGTTCGCTCAATCTATCGACGATCACTTATTATCTGCTTATAAAAGAATTAGAACTAAAGTTCGTAACGGATTAGCTGTTGTAGCTATTGAGCGTGGTGCTGCTGGAGGTTCTTTCTTTACCATTCCACCACAGGTGCAGTTAGAAATTGCTAACCGTAAGAAAATTACAATTGACGAGCACAGTGGACGTATCTTAGTTGATGCCGCTTTAGCACAAGAAGAAAAAGAAAAGATTGATAGTTTATTCGCTTAATATTTTTTCTACCATATATTTCAAGCCCTCTTTTTAGAGGGCTTTTTTATTTTACAAAAAGCTATATTTCTTTTTTTACTATATTTAGTTCGTAAAATGAAAAGGAATAAAATTGCTAAAGCTTCTTTTATCCCGAAATATAAACCAGACAAACTTTTTGTTGATATATAACAAGTTGGCAAACATTCGTGAAAACAAAATTTTATGAAAAACCTATACAAAGAGTATCCGATTTCTATAAAAGAAAAAGCAGATGCTGAAAAACTTTTAGAAAAAGACTTTTTCTCAGGGAAAAGAAAAGATACAGTTAAAATATCAACTACTTTTTTTCATAATAAAACGAAAATTGACTTTTATGATGAACAAATTTGGGTTAGACAGAAAATCACACCTAATTTTGCATTGATTATACCCTTTGCATCTCTTTTAATCATCATATACTTGATTATTAAATCGAATAATTTTTATGTAGCAGAAAACATAGGATTACTATTTGCTACTATTTTTACTAATTATTTATTATTCATTCATTTAGCAGAAACCACTCATACAAAAATACAGAACGAAATATTTATTCATTTATACAACATAGCCAAAAAGAACCTTATTTTCAGATTTTTTATTATTCAGTAAACGTACGGTACCTATTTTAAAAGATTTCG
>NZ_JAPEHZ010000094.1 GCF_028823685.1 Tenacibaculum sp. L6
TTGTTTTTTTTAGCTAAGTGACACTACATTTATGCTCTTAGTTTTTAAATAATCACAAAATATTTATCAAAATGTAAGTAGACGCGTTTTCCACACTCTTTTCTTTTGATTATAGCTATGTAACGTTAAAAACACCTTTTCTTCCTTTCCATTTATTAATCGACCATTATTCTCTTTAAAGTTTTTCCCTAGAAAACTATAATAATCCTCTTGCGTTAATTCATCTATAGGCTTTTTTAATTCAACTAAAAACATAATACTATTAAATAGACTAGTCCCCATAAGCTCTTTGCTATAACAATATAGTTTATTACTATTTGAGTCTTCTATATATAAATAGTCATATATACTCATAAAAAAAGGTTTTGGCTTGTTTTCTAGCCTTAACCCTTTTGCTGTTTTTACAATTGTATTAACCCCATTATTTATCTTAATTCGTAATTCTTCATTAAAATATATATTCCCAACAGAATCTTTTATATGATAAGAGGGGTTCAAATCTTTATTATAGAGACTTTCCCATATACAAAGTAGTAGAGTACTAAAAAAATATAAATCATACTCAGGGTTTGATTTACTTAAACCATCTATTCTTAAAACTACGGATGGATTAATAAGTTTCTCTATTTCTTTATCTATATTCTTTTTCATCTATTGCAGTTTTTTTTAGAGTATCAACATAATGAATAGTTAAGACTAAACATAGACACTAACTACAAATAACTACTCCAAGATTTTTGTCCTTCCTGTATTTCTTTTTCAGGATATTGTTTGTTGTACTTTTTATATTGACTTCCAAAAAATACAGGTACATTTTCAGCAGGAGTTGTATCAAAATCGTTGATAATAGTTGTTCCTAAAGTATATAATTGTCTTAAGTTAGGCATGTCTTTAACAAACTTAATAGACGCTAAATTTTTACAATCTAAAAGTTTTAAAACCTCTAATTCTTTCAATTCACCAATTGGATTAAAATTTTGTAGTTTCCAGCAAATATCAAATTCTAAATATTTTAACTTTTGTAAAGTTGTTATGTCTGAAATGTCAATTAGACTTCTAACACCTCCAAAAGACACACACTTTAAATTGGTTAAAGTTTCAATTCCTTTTAAAGATTTAATTTTTGCTGTTTTAAAACTTAAGGTTTTTAAATTAGTTAAACTACTTAATTTTGTTAGGTCTTTTTCGTCAAAATCTGAAATGGTTAAATGTTGTAAATTAGTTTTGTTTAATGCTTCGATATTTATAATGCTTTTTTTGGTCCAGACATTTAAATGTAATGAATATAGTGATTTAGGAAGCTTTGAACAATCTAAAATAAAATCACAATCCCTCCATAAAGGAATAACTAATCCTTCTATTTTTGGGAGGTTATAAACAAAAGAATTATCTCCATTATTTCCGTATTGACCTCCTAAATCTAAGTTTTTAACATCTTTAAAAATTTCAACAAAACGTTCTATGAATAGTTTATTATGCTTACCGAAAAGTCTAACAGTATATTTATTTTTTAGAAAATCAGGATTTATGTTTTCTAAATCCGAATCTGGTTTAACCATTAAATATGGAGCATCTTTAAAGCCTGACAAATACATAATATTAAAAGTTTATTGGATCAAATTTCGTTGGTAAATCATATTTTTTTGCAATTTCTAAAGCTTTATCCATAAACTCTTCATATCCTTTAGGTGTGTTTAGTTTAAATCGTCCACCTACAGGGTTTACTCTATTTAAAAGTTTATGGAGTTCATTACTTCCTTTTTTTGTTATATCTCCTCCATATTTCTCTAAAATAATGTATTGTTCATACATCTCTCGTTCAAGCTTAGTAGAACCTTTCATTTTATGAATCACAGAACCACTTTCTACAACATTATTCAGTAATTTACCTCTCTTTGGATTAAAATGTTGAATAAAACGTTGAAATACATTACCAGATTGTCCAACATACCCTTGTATATTGTCTCCATTTTTTACAACTAAATCGTAAACACTTTTTGCTTCATCCGCTTTTGTTATCTTTTTTAGAGCTTTTGCTTTTTTTACAATTTTAGCTGCTGTTGCAGTAGTTCCAAAAAAAGGAATCATTGCTGCAAAACTTAAGGCTGCATCAGCATAGTTTCCTCTAGCAAGTGATACAACTCCATTGATACAATCTGCTACTTCTCCAACAGCTGGAATCATACCAACAATATCTAAAGCAGTTTGTGTTGCATCCATCCATTTATCCCAAGTCGTCGGTCCTCCTTCTTTTTCTCCATCATATTCATTAATGGTCTCCCATTGTAGGGGCTGAGAACTTGGTATAATTGAATTATTCCTAAATTCGGGGTTATCTATATATTGTTTATCAGGTGGGTTTAATTCTCCAAAGTCTACGTCTGGAAAAGCTATTTTAGCTTCAGCTAAAGTCCCCTCAAAAGTTCCATTAGAGTTTTTATAATACCAAACCTCTTCACCTCTCGAAGTTACTTCTTGTTTAAACTGATTAACTACAATTGTACCTCTTTCAGTTACTGTTGCAGCTGTATTGTATTTAATCTGTGCAATACTTTCACCAACATTAACAAACTCATGTTTTACTTGCATTAATGAAGTTCCTTCTTCATTAACTTTAACAATGTTTGTTCCCTTTTTTTGGTCTTTTATTTCTCTGTCAATATCTTGAACAGGGATAGTAGTTTCTTTTTCTACTTTACCTTTATAAATAACTTGAAATTTATTTTCGCTCATTTTATTCTATCTATAATGTTTTGAACTTGTTTGTTTTATATTCTAAACACTTTATTTAAATAAATTGTTGAAGAATCGTTTCAATTTATTTTCATTTGTCTTTTTGTATTTTCCTCTAGCAAGTAAAATAACATTATCTATACATTCAGAAAATGCATCTTCTTCTCGATTTAAACTTAGTTCATCTAATGCTTTTTCCACAGCACTGCCCCACTCGCTCCAAGAAATAGGTTTATTCTTTGGCTCATTACTCTCATAATTGTTGTTATTCTCCCATTTTAAAGGTTTTACAACATTAAAGCTAGGCTGAATTAATGAGAGATTTAATTTGTCAAAATCAACTTTTTCAAAAGCACTTTTTGCTTCTTTTATACCTCCTTCAAAAATTGCTGTATCATTGCTAAAATAAAATACTTCGTCTCCTCTTGAGGATATTTCTTGCTTAAATTGACTAACTATAACAGTTCCTTTTTCCGACACCTTTACCGAAGTATTATATTTTACTTGTGCTAATGTTTCCCCTACATTAATAAATTCATGTTTGATTTGATTTAAAACAGTTTTATTATCATTAATGTGAATGATATTTGTTTCATTTTTATTTTCTGATACTTTCATAGTCTTTTTTAATCTAATTCTTCGTTATCTTCAGATATTACAAATACAGGGATTTTATCTGTATCTGATTTTATTTTATAACCTTCTATCATATTATTTTTAATCCTCTCGTTATTATAGGTGAAGTCTATAATCTTATCATTTAATTTTAAATCCACGGTTTCTCCAACCATATTTTTACTTTCTAAAACTAAATAGGCTTTTTCTCCATAAGTTAGTTTTGTTCCTTTGTTGTTGTTTTCATCCGTATAATAGAAATTAATTATTTGAGATTTCTTTATCGATTCATTATTCTCTTTCGCTTTATAAGGAGTATCTTCTATAGGTGGTATAAAACTCTCCTGCCATGGTTTTATATAACGAGTTGGGCTTTTTCTTCTCCAGTCTGTACTATTGTTAAAAAAACGATAATCTTGCATTGCGGGTGATATGGTTAAGGTAACCTGCATGCCTTTTTGATTATCGAAAATCTCATGGTAATTTATAAGCACTCCATCTTGAAAATTATATTGGAATAGCTCTACTCCATCAAAATCATCTTCATAAAAAACTACTTTCCCATCTCTTAATAAATAAAGATTAAAAGGGTAACGTATTTTTTTATTGTCTTTTCTATCGGCTATAATCCATTCAATAAAGGTATCATCGTACATTTCTGGTTCAAAAGTAACGGTAAAAGCACCTCCCATTAGAGCTGATGTAGGTTTGCCGTTCCAATCGGTAAGACGAATGTAATTTAAACTAGTAGAGATTAATTCTCGTTCCTCTCCACACACAAAGAGTTTGGCTTTTATGTTCATAGATGTTTTTATAGGGGTTGTACAATTTTTGACCCTAAATATATAAAAACATTTAGAAAAACAAGTAGGTAGTTTTCTGGTTTTTAAGCTACTCTTGTATTTCTAGAATAATCCATTTTTTATTTACTAAGATTGTCCATTTATAAATATAGTCTTTATGAAATTGTATAAACAAACTAACTCCTAGCTTTTAACCCAACGTACAGAGTTAAGTACTGCATGAAAAAACAAAAAGAGCTTACCTTTTCCCTACGTTGCTTCTTATAATACAATTAATATTTTCATTATTTAACAATGAATTTTTGCTACCTTTCTGCCGAATTATAAAAAAGGTTTAAAGTGAACCGAATTAAAGAAGTTTTAAAAGACAAAGGAATTAGTCAAACTTGGCTTGCTGAAAAAATGGACAAAAGTTATCCGACCATTAATGAATACGCAAGAAACAAAAGACAACCGAGTTTAGAAGATTTATACAAAATTGCGGAAATTTTAAACGTAGAAGTCAAAGACTTATTAATTGAAAGAAAACATAATGGCTAAGAAAGTACAATCAATCGAACCGAATATTGCAGATTTAGCGAACGGATGGCTAAAAAAATATAAATTACCTTACAAATTAGAACAGGAATCTGTCAATGCAGAAATTGATAAAGCACTCTCTGACTACTTCACTAAAAATGGTGGTGCAGGTGCAAATCGACCAGATGCCAAAGTATTACTTCAAGACAAAAATTTAGACTTCTACCCTGTACTTATTGAGTACAAAGGTTATAAAGACAAACTTGTAAAACTTGACAAAGACGGACAAGTTGAAAACCGAACTTCTAAAAATGAACCCAATTTTAAAAACATCAATTCTTTTGCTGTAAACGGTGCTGTTCATTACGCAAATGCCTTGCTTCATCATACAAGCTATACCGATATTATCGCAATTGGAATGACAGGTTACAAAGATGAAACAGGTAAAATACATCACGAAATTGGTGTTTATTATGTTTCAAAAAGCAATTTAGGAGCAGGTCAGAAAATTGGCGAGTTTACCGACTTTTCATTTTTAGCACCGAAAAACTTTGACAGTCTTATAAAGTCAGTAAAAACGCTTCAACTTTCACAGGAAGAACTTGACAAACTAAAAGAACAACGAGAAAGGGAAATTGACCAAAGTCTTGTAAAACTTAATAATGATATTTATCAAAATGAAAAAGGCTTAGGAGAAAATGACCGTGTTTATTTGGTAGCTGCATCAATTATTGCAACACTTGGCATTCCAGGGAAAGTTGCACCGCTTGAAAAGTCTGATCTAAAATCATCAACTGAAAAAGGATACAGAGATGGTGATTTAATGATTAAGAAAATAGAATCCTTTTTAAGTCATAAACAACTTCCAGACGAAAAGAAAAACCTTATTGTTAGAACT
>NZ_JAPEHZ010000095.1 GCF_028823685.1 Tenacibaculum sp. L6
CGCTAATTAGCGGCTTTTTTGTGTTATGATAATGCGTTTATTGCATTTTGTATTCTTGAAATGGTAGTTTCTTTACCAATCATTGTCATAATATCAAACAAATCTGGTCCTGCTAACTTACCTACTAAACTTAAACGAAGTGGTTGCATTACTTTACCAAAACCAATTTCTTTAGAAGTAATCCACCCTTTAATTTCTGTTTGAGCATTTTCAATTGAAAAATCTTCAATTTTAGAAATCACTTCAATTAACTCTTGCATTAAAGCTCCAGTTTCTGGTTTCCATTGTTTCTTTGCTGCTTTCTCATCATATTCTGAAGGATTTTCAAAGAAAAAGTTTGATAACTCCCAGAAATCTGCCACAAACGTAGCACGTTCTTTTATCAATCCAACTACTTTTTCAGCAAAAGCTTCGTCCGTTTTAATTCCTTTTTCTTCAAGAATAGGTAAGTATAAATCGGTTAAAAACTTGTCTGATTTTTGTTGTAAATACTGTTGATTAAACCATTTGGTTTTATCTGGACTGAATTTCGCTCCTGATTTACTTACTCTACTTAAATCAAATGCTTCAACCAATTCTTCTAAACTGAACATTTCTTGTTCCGTTCCTGGATTCCATCCTAAGAAAGCTAACATATTAATAAAAGCATCCGCAAAATATCCGTCTTCTCTGTATCCACGAGAAACATCACCCGTTTCTTCATTTGTATATTCTAATGGGAAAACAGGGAAACCTAATTTATCACCATCACGCTTACTTAATTTTCCTTTTCCTACTGGTTTTAAAATTAGCGGTAAGTGTGCAAATTTTGGTGCTTGCCAATCAAAAGCGCGGTATAATAATTCATGAAGTGGGAGAGAAGGTAACCATTCTTCACCACGAATTACGTGCGAAATTTCCATTAAATGATCATCAACAATATTTGCTAAGTGATAAGTTGGCATACCATCTGACTTAAACAAAACTTTATCATCTAAAGTATTTGTTTCAACTTTAATCGTACCACGAATTTCATCTTGTAAAATCAACGTTTCGTCTTGTGGTGTTTTAAAACGGATTACATATTTATCACCAGCATTAATTTTAGCATCAACTTCTTCTTTAGATAATACTAATGAATTTACCAATCTTCCTTTTTCACGATTGTGCCAATTGTAAATAAACGTCTTTCCTTGCTCTTCATGATCTTTACGGTGCGCATCTAAATCTTCTGCAGTATCAAATGCATAGTAAGCCCATCCTTTTTCAATCAACTCATCAGCGTATTGTTTGTACAACTCTTTACGCTCTGACTGACGATATGGTCCAAATTTTTCATTTTTCCCTGGACCTTCATCAAAAGGAATAGTACACCATTCTAACGAATTGATGATGTATTGTTCTGCATTGGCTACATAACGAGTTTGATCTGTATCTTCAATACGTAATACAAAAGTTCCGTTATGTTTTTTAGCAAATAAATAATTGAATAAAGCAGTTCTTACACCACCCATGTGTAAAGGTCCTGTCGGACTCGGAGCAAAGCGTACTCTTACGTTCTCAGTCATTTTTTATTGATTTGAAAACGCAAAGATAGTTTTATGTTTAGAAATAGAAAAGAGAATCAAGATCGCTTCGCTGAAAGAAAAAGAGATAATTATAAGCAGTCATCTAATTCTGTTAATTTATGACTTCGTACAACCGGTTTTTAACGCTTTTCAAGCGTTTTTACCCTAAAATGATAGTTTACACAAATCTTAACTTAGAATTCCTTATAAAACACGTATTTTTATAATTACTTATGGGAGAGTTTAGTAAAATACAGCAAAAGCTACAGCAATTCAGTAGAAAATACTACACCAATGAATTGATAAAAGGAAGCATTTTATTTGTTTCGTTAGGATTGATATATTTATTTTTCACCTTATTTATTGAATATTTTCTTTGGTTACAACCTACAGCTAGAACCATTTTATTTTGGTTGTTTATTGCTGTTGAATTGTTTTTACTATTCCGTTTTATCTGTTTCCCTATCTTTAAAATTATAGGATTACAAAAAGGAATTTCTTTTGAAGAAGCTTCTAAAATTATCGGAAACCATTTTCCTGAAGTACAAGACAAATTATTAAACGTACTTCAATTGCAACAAACCAATCTGCAATCGGATTTATTAGCTGCAAGTATTGAGCAAAAATCGAAAGAACTACAACCTATTTCTTTCAACAAAGCCATCGATTTTAGCAACAATAAAAAATATTTGAAATATGTATTGATTCCTATTTTTATTTGGATGCTTTCTCTGCTTACAGGGACTTCTGAAAAGCTTTCTCAAAGTTTAAATCGTGTAGTGAATCATTCTGTGGCTTACAATCCTCCAGCGCCATTTTATTTCGATTTAACAGCTAAAGATTTGCGTGTAATTAAAGGAAAAGATATTACCATATATTTTCAAACGAAAGGGGAGGTTATTCCTAGTGAAGCAAAAATTCATTTTAACAATCAACAGTACTTTTTAGAAAATGAAGGAAACGGATTGTTCTCTTATACTTTTTCTGAAGTACAAATACCTATTGCTTTTTTTGCTAGTGCAAACGGAATTAATTCGCAAGAATATGAACTTACGATAATCAATACTCCTTCGATTCAAAACATTTCATTACACCTACAATATCCGTTTTACACAAAAAAAGGAAATGAGACTATTCGTAACACAGGAAATTTAAATGTTCCACAAGGAACATTTATTACTTGGGAGATTAAAACTTCTGAAACCGATACAGTTACCTTCATCAATAAAGAAAAAAGAGAAATTTTTACACAAAAAGAAAACGATCAATTTGAATTAAAAAAACAACTGATTGAAAGTTTACACTATCAAATTGCCACATCTAATAAAAACCTAAAAGACTACGAACAATTACAGTTTTCAATTGATGTGATTAAAGATGAATATCCAACCATTTCTGTAAATTCAAACATCGATAGTATTACTCGAGGTAATGCTCAATTTGCGGGTCAAATTTCCGATGATTATGGTTTTAAAAAACTAGAAATAGTTTATTACGATAAAAACAATACTCAGACTATTGAGAGCAAATCAATAACCATTAATAAGGAAAATATACAAACTTTTTATTTTGAATTCCCTGGTAGTTTAGATTTAAAAGAAGGAATAAATTATGAAATGTACTTTCAAGTGTACGATAACGACATTGTAAATGGCAGTAAAAAAGCCCTGAGTAAAAAGTTTAGTTATCGTCAAAAATCAGAAGAAGAAATAGAGGAGGAGCTTTTATTAGAGCAAAAAAACTACATTGAAAACATTAACAATTCTTTGGATCAACAGCAAAAAAGTAAAAAAGAATTAGAGAAAATACAGTTCGATTTACAGAATAAAAAGAACATCAATTGGAACGACCAAAAGAAAATTCAGAATTTGGTTAAACGTCAAGAGCAGTATAAAGAAATGATGCAGCGTCAAACTCAAAAATTACAAGAGAATTTCTCTGAAAAGAAAGAGGAAAATGAAACACTTCAAGAGAAAAAAGAAAATCTACAAAAGCGTATAGAAGAGCTTAAAAAACTTGATAAGCAACAAAAGTTATTAGATGAGTTAAAAAAATTGGCAGACAAACTAAATAAGGAAGAACTCATAAAAAAGACCAAAGAACTAGCTGAACAAAACAAACAACAAGAACGTAGTTTAGAACGTATTTTAGAAATGACAAAGCGTTTTTATGTTGAGCAAAAAATGTCTCAGTTAGCAAACAAGCTTGATGAATTATCAAAAAAACAAGAAGATTTAAGTAAGCAAAACACAACAAAAGAAGAGCAAAAAGAAATTAATACTGAATTTCAAAAAGCAAAAAAAGAATTAAATGAGCTTCATAAAGACAATGAAAATTTAAAACAACCCATGGAAATTCCTTCTATGGAAAATTTAGAAAAAGAAGCTCAAGAAGAACTTAATAAAGCGGATGAAAATTTAAAAAATAATCAGCAACAAAAAGCTAAAGAAAATCAGAAAAAAGCTTCTGAGAAGATGCAGCAAATGAGTCAGAAAATGCAACAAGCAATGCAATCGATGAGTGCTGAAATGGAAGAGGAGAATATGGAAGGTTTACGTCAGATATTAGAAAACCTAATTACATTTTCTTTTGACCAAGAAGCACTGATGGATGAGTTTTCTTCAACCAACTCATCACATCCAAACTTTGGTAAAAACCTTCAAAAGCAGCACCAGCTTAAAACTTATTTTGAACACATAGACGATAGCTTATTTGTGCTTTCTATGCGTATACCAAGTATCTCATCTAAAGTACAAGATCAATTAGCACAAGCGCATTATAATTTAGATCAATCATTAGAAAACTTTGCAGATAATTATTTCCAGAATGGAATATCAAACCAACAGTATGTAATGACTTCTGCAAACACTTTAGCAGATATGTTAAGCAATACATTAGATGCTATGCAAAATCCAAAACCAGGGAATGGAAAGGGGAAAGGAAAAGGTAAATCGTTTAGCTTACCAGACATTATTCAACAACAAAATGAACTAATGGAAAAGATGAAAGAAGGTATGCAAAAACAAAACCAAGGTAAACCTAAAGATGGTAAAGATGGACAAAAAGAAGGAGAGGGTGAAGGCGAAAAAAACGACGATTTAGATGGTGAATTATATCAAATTTATAAAGAGCAATCTCAGTTAAGAGAACAATTAGAAAATGCTATTAAAGAAGGAAACGGAGAAAATAAGGAAGCTAAAAAAGCATTGAAAAAAATGGAACAACTAGAAAATGAGATTTTAGAAAAAGGTTTTACGCAAGAAAGCATTAATAGAATGCAGCAATTAAATTATGAATTGCTAAAACTAGACAAAGCTACCTTTGAACAAAACAGAGAAAAACAACGTAAATCGAACACCAATTTACAAGAGTTTAACAACAATACTAGCAAAGAACTACAATTTAAAAAGTTGTTTTATAACCAAACAGAGATATTAAACAGACAATCACTACCTTTGCGCCAAAATTACAAGAAGAAGGTGCAAGAGTATTTTAATGTACCTCAAAAGCAAAAATAAATTAACTCTAACACATTATTATTTAATATTTTATAATGAATACTTTTTTAAAACTTTCATTTGTATTACTCTTTGTTTCTGTAAGTTATGCTAACAACGTAATTAACAATCTAGTTAAATTACCAAAACATTTTAAAGTAGAACACACTTTTTCTGGTGATTTAAACGAGACTGAATCTTTTCATTTAATCTTTTCTAAGAATAAAAAAAATAAATTATTTACAATTCATCCTTACGTCTTTGATGGAACTAACATTACACCATTAGATAATATAACAAATGATTCTTCTTATAGTTTAGTTTCCTTTCACAGAGATAATAATATTCTTTCTTTATTATTAAGTTTTAAAGAAGATAAAAAAGACTTTATAAAAAGAATTAACATTAATTTATTAAGCAAAGAAATTGAAGAAAGTGATGCTATAGAAAACGAAGATTTTTCTACTTCAATTAGAGAAGAAAATCGATCGATTTTAATTAATAAAAACAA
>NZ_JAPEHZ010000096.1 GCF_028823685.1 Tenacibaculum sp. L6
TTTTGTTTTTTAATCTTTCTTGTACTACCAGCAATCTCAGCTCTTTCTTTCGATTTGTGAGTACCTTGTCTTTGATTAGCCAAATACTGCTTTACATCTAAATAAATTGCGTGATCATTTGGCTCAATTCCGAATACCTCGTTAGAAAGTTCAACTTTTCTACCAGTATCTTTTCCTGTAATATCTAATACTGCTACTTTCATTATTTCTCGATAGTTACATAAGAGTTTTTGTGACCAGGAATAGCTCCTTTTACTACGATAAGATTCTTATCAGCAACCACTTTTAATACTCTTAAATTTTGAACTTTTACTTTGTCTCCACCCATACGACCTGCCATACGCATTCCTTTGAATACTCTTGCAGGGTATGATGCTGCACCAATTGAACCAGGAGCTCTTAAACGGTTATGTTGACCGTGAGTTGCTTGTCCAACTCCGCCAAAACCATGACGTTTAACAACACCTTGAAATCCTTTACCTTTAGAAATTCCTGATACATCAACGAATTCTCCTTCAGTAAATAATTCAACAGTAATTGAGTCACCTAATTTGTACTCACCTTCGAACTCTTGGAATTCAACAACTTTCTTTTTAGCAGATGTACCAGCTTTTTTAAAGTGACCATCTAAAGCTTTATTAGAGCTTTTTGCTTTTTTGTCATCGAAACCAAGTTGTAAAGCGTTATAGCCGTCAACCTCTTCGGTTCTGACTTGGGTAACAACGCAAGGACCTGCTTCGATTACAGTACAAGGAATATTCTTCCCGTTCTCGTCGAATAAGCTGGTCATTCCAATTTTTCTTCCTATTAACCCAGACATATTTGTTAATTTTCAGACGAATAGATATATTTTATCCAGCGCGTCTATTAATAAATGATTATTTGAAACGAATGTTTCTGTTTTTTCCTTTGAATTTTTCAAAAAAAAAGAGCGAAAAACACCTTCACTCTGAATTTGTTTTTACCATTTTTCCTTCGCGAAACCCTCAGGACATGTCATTTCTGTATACTTTACAGAAATATTTACACGCCGAAACGTAAATTTCGGTGTGCAAAAGTATAAAAAACTTTCGGCTTAACAAAATTAAACCGAAAGTTATTGATTTACTTATACTTTGATCTCAACTTCAACTCCACTTGGTAACTCAAGTTTCATTAAAGCATCAATAGTTTTTGATGATGAACTATAGATGTCTAATAATCTTTTGTAAGCAGATAATTGAAATTGCTCTCTAGATTTTTTGTTTACGTGTGGTGAACGTAATACTGTAAAAATCTTTTTATTTGTTGGTAAAGGAATTGGTCCGTTTACTACAGCTCCAGTACTCTTTACTGTCTTTACGATTTTTTCAGCAGACTTGTCTACTAAATTATAATCGTAAGATTTTAACTTTATTCTAATTTTTTGACTCATCTTAATTAACCTTTAGCGTTAGCGATTACTTCTTCTGCAATGTTACTAGGAGTTTCTGCATAGTGAGAGAATTCCATAGTAGAAGTTGCTCTACCTGAAGATAATGTTCTTAATGAAGTAACATATCCAAACATTTCTGATAATGGAACGATAGCTTTTACAACTTTAGATCCAGCACGGTCGCTCATATCATTAACTTGTCCACGTCTTCTATTTAAATCTCCAACGATGTCACCCATATTTTCTTCTGGAGTTAACACTTCTAACTTCATCATTGGCTCCATGATTACAGCTCTTGCAGCTTTTGCAGCAGCTTTGTAACCCATTTTAGCAGCTAATTCGAATGATAATTGATCAGAATCTACAGGGTGGAATGAACCGTCGATTAACGTTACTTTCATTGCATCCATTTCGTATCCTGCTAATGGACCATTCTTCATTGCTTCTTTGAATCCTTTTTCTACTGAAGGAACAAATTCTTTAGGAACGTTACCACCTTTAATGATAGATTCGAACTCTAAACCTTGCTTACCTTCTTCAGCTGGCTCCATTCTGAATACGATATCAGCAAACTTACCACGTCCACCAGACTGCTTTTTATAAACTTCTCTGTGTTCTGCAGCAGCTGTAATAGCTTCTTTGTACTCTACTTGTGGTTGTCCTTGATTTACTTCAACCTTAAACTCACGTTTTAAACGGTCTACAATAATATCTAAGTGTAACTCACCCATTCCTGAAATTACAGTTTGACCTGAAGCCTCGTCTGTTTTTACAGTAAATGTTGGATCTTCTTCAGCTAATTTAGCTAAAGACATACCTAATTTATCTACATCAGCCTTAGTTTTAGGCTCAACAGCAATACCGATTACTGGATCTGGGAAATCCATAGATTCTAAAACGATTGGGTGTTTTTCGTCAGATAACGTATCCCCTGTTTTAATATCTTTAAATCCTACTGCAGCTCCAATATCTCCAGCTTCGATAAATTCGATTGCATTTTGCTTGTTAGAGTGCATTTGGTAAATACGAGAAATACGCTCTTTTTTACCTGAACGGTTATTTAACACATATGAACCTGCATCTAAACGACCAGAATAGGCACGGAAGAATGCTAAACGACCTACGAAAGGATCGGTAGCAATTTTAAATGCTAAAGCTGAAAATGGTGCTTTTGCATCTGGCTTACGTGTTTCTTCTTCTCCTGTATCAGGGTTAGTACCGATGATATTTTCTCTATCTACTGGAGAAGGTAAATAACGACATACAGCATCTAATAAGAACTGAACACCTTTATTCTTGAATGAAGACCCACAAACCATAGGAATGATAGACATATCCATTACAGCAGCTCTTAATGCAGCGTGCACTTCTTCTTCTGTAATAGAATCTTCATCTTCCATGTATTTCTCTAATAAGTTTTCGTCATAAGCAGCAACCTCTTCGATTAACTTACCACGTAACTCACGAGCTTCTTCTTTTAAATCTTCTGGAATATCAACAACATCAAAAGTTGATCCGTGATTTTCGTCATGCCATACAATAGCACGGTTCTTAACTAAATCAACAATTCCTTTAAAATCTGCTTCATCACCAATATTTAATACGATTGGCACTGCGTTAGACTTTAACATGTCTTTTACTTGCTGACATACAGCTAAAAAGTTTGCTCCTTGACGGTCCATTTTGTTAACGAAACCGATACGAGGCACTTTATAGTTATCAGCTAAACGCCAGTTAGTTTCAGATTGTGGCTCAACTCCGTCTACTGCAGAGAATAAGAACACTAATCCATCTAATACACGTAATGAACGGTTTACCTCTACAGTAAAGTCAACGTGACCTGGAGTATCAATAATATTAAAATGGTATCCTTTAGCATCAGCGGTAGGCTTTCCATTTTCTGTTGGGAATTGCCATGTACAAGTTGTAGCTGCAGAAGTAATTGTAATACCTCTTTCTGCTTCTTGTTCCATCCAGTCCATTGTAGAAGCACCATCGTGAACTTCTCCAATTTTATGAGACACCCCAGTATAGAAAAGGATACGCTCAGTTGTTGTTGTTTTACCAGCATCAATATGAGCAGCAATACCGATATTTCTTGTATATTTTAAATCTCTTGCCATTTCTTATTAAAATCTAAAGTGTGAGAATGCTTTGTTAGCTTCAGCCATCTTATGAGTATCTACTCTTTTCTTAACAGCAGCACCTTCTTCTTTAGCAGCAGCTAAAATCTCAGCAGCTAAACGTTGTGCCATTGTTTTTTCATTACGCTTACGCGCATAAGAAATCATCCATTTAATCGCCATAGAAACCTTACGGTCTGGACGAATTTGCATTGGAATTTGGAATGTAGCTCCACCTACACGGCGAGAACGCACTTCTACGTGAGGCATCACGTTAGATAAACCATCTTTCCACACTTCTAAAGCCGACTTTTCTTCGTCAGTTTTCTTTTCGTTTACGATATCCATTGCATCGTAAAACACTTTGAACGCTACAGATTTTTTACCATCCCACATTAAGTTATTCACAAAACGCGTAACTAATTGATCATTAAATCTTGGATCCGGTAACAAAACTCTTTTTTTAGCTCTTCTTTTCCTCATGTCTTTACATTAAAAAAGTTACTAATTAATTTTTACTTTTTGTCTTTAGGGCGTTTTGCACCGTACTTAGATCTACGTTGGGTTCTACCCTCAACTCCTGCAGTATCTAATGCTCCACGTACCACGTGATATTTAACACCTGGTAAATCTTTTACCCTTCCACCTCTAACTAATACTATCGAGTGCTCTTGCAAGTTGTGCCCCTCACCTGGAATATACGCGTTGATTTCGTTACCATTTGTTAAACGCACCCTTGCAACCTTACGCATCGCTGAGTTAGGTTTCTTAGGTGTAGTGGTATACACACGCGTACAAACTCCACGTCTTTGTGGACATGCTTGTAAAGCAGCCGATTTACTCTTCTTAGTTATTTTGGCTCTTCCTTTACGAACTAATTGTTGAATAGTTGGCATACTAAATTATTACTTATTTTTAATTTGTACTTAAATTACTCTAATTTTAAGAGTGTGCAAATGTACGACTATTTTCTAATTAATCAAATATCAAGAAGTTATTTTTACCAAAACACAACAAAATCCAACAACTAACAATTAATAATCTATTTCAAAAAGATAACTGAATCTTGAAAAAAAACTAAAAGAAAATACTAAACCAACTAAAACATTGACTACTTCATGTTTTTCAACAAACCTCCATAAGCAGATACTGTTTTTTTTTTTACATTTAATTAACAAATACCTTGTTTTTTTAAGATTTATTTATGATTTTTGGCTCAATTAATTCAAATAATTACACAATGAAAACAAAGTTTAATGGAATTTTAACGCTACTACTAGCGTTGATTGTGCAAATTTCCTTTGCGCAAGAAAAAACAATTTCAGGTACTGTTTCTGATGAATCAGGTCCTTTACCTGGAGTTACGATACTGAAAAAAGGTACCACACAAGGTACTGAAACTGATTTTGACGGAAAATTCTCTATCCAAGCAAAAGTCGGAGATGTTTTAGTATTTAGTTTTGTAGGTATGACAACGACAACAAGAGTTATTGGAGAGCCTAACCAAATTAACGTTATGATGGAGGGAGATAACGTACTTGACGAGATAATCGTAACAGGACAAGGTTCTGGAATTGAAAAAAAGAGGCTATCTACATCTGTTGATGTACTTACTTCTAAAGATATAGAGAAACTACCTGGAACCCAGGTTGATCAACTCCTTCAATCAACAACACCTAGTGCTCAAATTAGAATGAGTTCGGGGCAACCAGGAACAACAGCTCTAATAAGAACTAGAGGACCTTTATCAGCATCCAGTTCTGCAACTCCTGTTGTTATTGTAGACGGTGTTAGAGTTGATAACCTTAACTCAAACCCAGGGCTAGGTATAGATACTGGTGGTGCTAGCGTGTCTGCAATAGCTGATATCCCCGCTGAATCTATTGAAAAAATAGAATATATCAAAGGAGGAGCTGCAACAACTTTATACGGAGCAGACGCTGCAAATGGAGTTATTCAAATCATCACAAAAAAAGGTAGAGCAGGTAGAACTAGTGTTT
>NZ_JAPEHZ010000097.1 GCF_028823685.1 Tenacibaculum sp. L6
GAAACTCATTACAATTCAAATAAACATTCAATTCTATTTTTAGCAAAAACATTTAATAAGAAAACGCTTATATGTAAACTTCAAGAAAGTAACGCTAAAAATGTTTTATTATATAAAAAAACAATTATTGAAAACTTAATTAACTCTTACGAAGGCAATCAAATTAAAACCAAAGAAGAAGGTTTTTTAGCTTCTTTTACTTCTTATAAAAAAGCAATTGACTGCTCTATTGCTATTCAAAAAAAGCTCTATAAAAGAATCGATTGTTTTCCTATTAAAATTATACTTTTTCCTAACAAAAACAACCAAGAAAGCATTGCTTCTACTGCAAATATTAATAGACTAATTGAATTTCTTTATTTTCTAAAAACAAAAAAACAACTTATTATTTCATCACAAATAGAAGATTTAAACACTTATTCAGAACATATAGATTGTAAGCAAAACAATACCTACTTAAAACTAAACCCCGAAACTGAAAACTTTTTACATTCTTTACTAGATGTAATCTCAAAAAATTATCAAAACCCTCATTTTAATATCCCTAACATCGCTTCATTAATGATGATGTGTAAAACCAAACTATATAGAAATTGTAAAGCAATTACAGGAAAATCTATCAATCAAATATTAAAAGAATTCAGACTTATAAAATCTGTCAATTCAATTACAGATGGCACATCAGACATTAATCAAACCTCTATAGATGTTGGCTTTAGCAGCTCTTCTTATTTTTCAAATTGTTTTAAAAAGGAATATGGAATTTCTCCTACAACTTTATTAAAACAACAACAAGAGTTTAGTATACCGTTTTACATCTAAAACGCAACCTTTTTTACTCTTTTTACTACTAAATTCATTTTCAACCCAACTCATTAAATGACTTTTAAGCCACTTTTCTAAAGTCTACTTTCTGCACCAAGTATAAAAACATAAAACACACTGTTTAAACTCATTTTTAAGCGTTTTAACACGTTTTTAGCTTTTTAACAAATGTTAATAATTTTAACTCAAAAACGCTTAAAAACTTTATTTTGAGGTTAAAAAATCGTAAATTTGTAAGACTACAAAAGTCGCTTTCGGGCGATTTTTTCATGAAAAGACTTTAATTTAATTCACTTGATAATGAGCGAAGAAAAAAAACATAATTATTCCGCCGATAGTATCCAAGCATTGGAAGGAATGGAGCACGTACGTATGCGTCCGTCCATGTATATTGGTGATGTTGGTGTACGTGGTTTACACCACTTAGTATACGAGGTAGTAGATAACTCTATTGATGAAGCTTTAGCTGGTCACTGTGATACGATTACAGTAGACATTAACGAAGATAATTCTATTACCGTTCGTGATAACGGTCGTGGTATTCCTGTAGGTTTACATAAAAAGGAAGGAGTTTCTGCTCTTGAAGTGGTAATGACCAAAATTGGTGCCGGAGGTAAATTCGACAAAGATTCTTATAAAGTATCTGGAGGTTTACACGGGGTTGGAGTATCGTGTGTTAACGCACTTTCTGATCACTTAAAAGCAACCGTATACAGAGAAGGAAAAGTTTGGCAACAAGAATACGAACGCGGTAAATCGTTATATCCTGTAAAAACTATTGGTGAAACTGATATTACGGGTACTGAAGTTACCTTTTTACCTGACAGATCTATCTTTCAACAAACCATCGTGTACAATTATGATACCTTAGCTACTCGTATGCGCGAATTAGCATACTTAAACAAAGGTATTACCATTACACTTACCGATAAACGTGAACAAGATGATGAAGGAAATGACATTTCAGAAGTTTTCCATTCTACAGAAGGTTTATCAGAATTTGTAAAGTTCTTAGACGGAACAAGAACACAAATTATTCAAGATGTAATTGCTATGGAAGGGGAGAAAAATGGAATCCCTGTAGAAGTAGCAATGGTGTACAACGATTCGTATGCTGAAAATCTACACTCTTATGTAAACAACATCAACACACACGAAGGTGGTACCCACTTATCTGGTTTCCGTCGTGGATTAACAAATACTTTAAAAAAGTATGCGGATGATTCTGGGTTACTTAAAAATGTAAAATTTGAAATTTCTGGAGATGACTTCCGTGAAGGATTAACTGCGATTGTATCGGTAAAAGTTGCTGAACCTCAGTTCGAAGGACAAACTAAAACCAAATTAGGTAACCGTGAAGTAACTTCAGCTGTATCTCAAGCGGTATCTGAAATGTTAACAGATTACTTAGAGGAAAATCCGAATGATGCTAAAACCATTGTACAAAAAGTAATTTTAGCAGCACAAGCACGTCACGCAGCTCGTAAAGCTCGTGAAATGGTGCAACGTAAAACTGTAATGAGTATTGGTGGTTTACCTGGTAAATTATCTGACTGTTCAGAAACAGATCCTGCAGAATGTGAAATCTTCTTAGTAGAGGGTGATTCGGCAGGTGGTACTGCAAAACAAGGTCGTGATCGTAATTTCCAAGCTATTCTTCCGTTAAGAGGTAAAATCTTAAACGTAGAAAAGGCAATGCAGCATAAAGTTTTTGAAAATGAAGAGATCAAAAACATGTTTACTGCTTTAGGAGTTACTATTGGTACAGAAGAAGATCCTCGCGAATTAAACCTAACAAAATTACGTTACCACAAAGTAGTTATTATGTGTGATGCCGATGTTGATGGATCTCACATTGCTACTTTAATTCTAACATTCTTCTTCCGTTACATGCGTGAAATGGTTGAACAAGGATATATTTATATTGCCACTCCACCTTTATATTTAGTAAAAAAAGGGCAAAAGCGTGAGTATGCATGGGATGACAACCAACGTGACTTAATTGCTCAAAAACTGGGTGGTGGAGTTACCATTCAACGTTATAAAGGTCTTGGAGAGATGAACGCTGAACAATTATGGGATACAACTATGAATCCTGAATTCAGAACCTTACGACAAGTAACTATTGATAATTTAACTGAAGCTGATAGAATTTTCTCTATGTTAATGGGAGATGAAGTTCCGCCTCGTAGAGATTTCATTGAAAAAAATGCTAAATATGCAAATATTGATGCTTAAACCAATTTCTTAACTATAAAAAAGCCCAATAAAATTATTGGGCTTTTTTTTATTTTATATTTTTACCCCGTTAAAAAACCTACAATTATGAAAAAAATTCTTTTACCACTTTTAACTTTAATGGTAAGCTTTAGTGTTAAAGCTCAGGAATTAGAAACTCTCTTACTAGCCAAAGATGACGCTAGCAAATTAACAAACGCTTATTTAGATCCTGCTATGAAAGGATTCATTTACAGCATGAATAATGGTTGGTATCACACGGCTAAAGTTCACAAAAAATTTGGTTTCGATATTACAATTGGCGCAAACCTTTCTTTTATCCCTGAAAAAGATGAAATTTTTAATTTAACCAAACTAGGTTTATCTAGCAATACAACCTACAACCAAAACACTACAGCTACAGTTGCTGGTAGCAATTCAATAGCTCCTGCAGAGTTAACTTACACAACAACCATTGAGGGAGAAACTGTTGAAGCTAATTTTACCATGCCAGAAGGTGTTAAAGAAGATTTACCTGCAAACGCTGTTCCTGCACCATCTATTCAAGTAGGTGTTGGGCTTCCTTTTAAACTTGAAGCAATGGTTAGATACGTACCTCAAGTAGGTTCTGACGATGTGAAAGGAGGATTATTTGGTATTGGTGTAAAGAAAGAAATTACCGATTGGTTTGGTCCAATGGATAAAACTCCTTTGCATGTTTCTTTATTAGCTGGTTATACAAATATGAATGTAGACTACACTATTGGCAATGTTGATGGAGAAGTTTCTACCAGAGACGCAGCAGCTGAGTTCAAATTAAACTCGTACACTGTTCAGGCAATCGCTTCGTTAAACTTTCCTGTAATTAACATCTATGGAGGTGTAGGTTACAATGGTGGTAGTACAAAGTTAAATATGTTAGGAGACTACACATTAACATACGAAACTGGTAACCCTCTTCAACCAACAGTTCAAGAGACTATAACTGATCCTCTAAAACTTAAAAATAATGCTGGTGGTTTTAACACGACCTTGGGTGCTCGTTTAAGCTTAGGTTTCTTTAAAATCTTCGGAAGTTATACCCTACAAGAATACAACTCTGTAAATGCAGGTATTGCGTTTAGTTTTAGATAAAATATTTCTTAAAATATATACTACATAAAAACCCGTTGAAATATCAACGGGTTTTTCTTTTATATCCATAGCCAAATACCTATTTTTGTGCATCTTGTGCGTAATACGCACTTATAAACATATTAATTACAAAAAAATACATATAAAATGAAAGTAACAGTTGTAGGAGCAGGTGCTGTAGGTGCAAGTTGTGCTGAGTACATTGCTATTAAAAATTTCGCTTCTGAAGTTGTTTTAGTTGATATTAAAGAAGGTTTTGCTGAAGGTAAAGCAATGGATTTAATGCAAACTGCTTCTCTAAATGGTTTTGATACTAAAATTACAGGTACTACTGGAGATTATAGCAAAACTGCTGGGTCTGATATTTGTGTAATTACTTCAGGTATTGCACGTAAACCAGGAATGTCTCGTGATGAGTTATTAGGAATCAATGCTGGTATCGTAAAAACAGTAGCTGCTAGTTTAGTAGAGCAATCTCCAAACACAATTATCATCGTTGTATCTAATCCAATGGATACTATGACTTATTTAGTACACAAAGCAACTGGATTACCTAAAAACAGAATTATAGGTATGGGTGGTGCTTTAGATTCTGCTCGTTTCAAATATCGTTTAGCTGAGGCTTTAGAAGCTCCCATTTCTGATGTTGACGGAATGGTTATCGGTGGTCACTCTGACAAAGGAATGGTGCCTTTAACTCGTTTAGCTACTCGTAACTCTGTTCCTGTATCTGAATTTTTATCAGAAGAAAGATTAGAACAAGTAAAACAAGATACTAAAGTTGGTGGTGCTACCTTAACAGGTTTATTAGGTACTTCTGCTTGGTATGCTCCTGGTGCTGCTGTATCTGGAATGGTACAAGCAATAGCTTGTGATACAAAAAAGATTTTCCCTTGTTCAGCTTTATTAGAAGGTGAATACGGTTTATCTGGTTTATGTATTGGTGTACCAGCTGTATTAGGTAAAAACGGAATTGAAAAAATCGTTGAAATCAACTTAAGTTCTGAAGAAAAAGAAGCTTTAACTTCTTCTGCAGAAGCAGTTAAAAACAACAACGCTGCATTAACTTTCTAAGAAGTTAAAAGCACATAATTTTAAAAGTCCTGAGCAGTTTTTGTTCAGGATTTTTTTATAAAAAAATGTTAAAGTTATTACGCTAATGTAAGATTTTCAGAATCTAAACGTCTTTATAGTAGAGAAACATTAGTAGTGTTTCTTTTCATAGTTTTTCATAGCAATTTTCCCACTTCATCCTCTTGAAGTGGG
>NZ_JAPEHZ010000098.1 GCF_028823685.1 Tenacibaculum sp. L6
CCTAAAATTTTACGGGAACTTCACTTCAAATTTTACGATAAATCTTCGGTAGGTCGGGTTGTTCTTTAAATCTCGAAGCTTTTGAGTACTATTCTTATGAAAAAGAGGTTTTTTCTTGAATTCTACTAAATCGAAAATAGGTCGGAGTTGAGATTTAATTCCGTTTAACCTAAAGATTTAGCTACGCTGAACCTAAAGGTTTCTCCCTGCAGTCGAAATGACACATCTTATAATTTGAAAACTACTAAACAGCGTAATAGTTAGTACACAAATGGAGTTACTAATTCTTTAAAAGTCGGTAGTTGTTCGTCTTTTGAAGAGAGAATTACGTCTTCGAGATTGATTTTCCAATCGATATTCAACGTGGGATCGTTCCATATAATTCCAGCATCGTATTCAGGAGCGTACCAATTGTCTACTTTATACGCAAAAATGGCTTCTTCAGATAAAGTTACAAATCCGTGTGCAAACCCTCTCGGAATGAACAGTTGCTTTTTATTTTCTTCGGATAATTCTACAGCTATGTGTTTTCCGTAACTAGTTGAGTGCTTTCTTATATCTACTACTACATCCAACACTTTTCCTTGGATACAACGCACCAACTTCGCTTGCGCAAAAGGTGGCTTTTGAAAATGTAACCCTCGCAAAGCTCCAAAAGAAGATTTTGATTCATTATCTTGAATAAAGTTTATCTCTCTAATATTTTCTTCAAATTCTTTTTGATTGAAACTTTCAAAAAAATATCCTCTATGATCTCCAAAAACTTTTGGTTCAATAATGACTACTTCAGGAATAGCTGTTTTTGTAAAAATCATCTTTTATTCTTTTGCTAATTTTAACAAGTACTGTCCGTAACTATTTTTCTTCAAAGGTTCAGCCAGTTTTATAACTTGTTGTTTGTTTATATATCCCATATATAAGGCTATTTCTTCTATACAAGCTACTTTTAATCCTTGTCGCTTTTCTATCGTTTCAATAAACTGACTTGCTTCTAATAAAGAAGCATGTGTTCCCGTATCTAACCACGTAAAACCACGTCCTATTAATTCAACTTTTAGCTGTTGGTTTTCTAAATAATGTTGATTTACAGATGTAATTTCCAACTCCCCTCTGTTTGATGGTTTTACGTTTTTTGCCACTTGAATCACATCATTTGGATAAAAATATAGTCCAACCACTGCATAATTAGATTTTGGATTTTCTGGCTTTTCTATAATAGAAATAGCATTCCCTTTAGCATCAAAATCTACCACACCATAACGTTCTGGGTCTTTTACATTATAGCCAAAAATGGTGGCTTTATTTTCCTTTTTAACATTATCAATTGCGGATTGTAACATTTCGGGCAAACCGTGACCATAAAAAATATTATCGCCTAAGATGAGGCATACATCATTATTCCCTATAAATTCTTCACCAATGATAAATGCTTGCGCTAACCCATCTGGAGAAGGTTGTTCTGCATAACTTAAATTTATTCCTAAATCATTCCCATTTCCTAATAATTTTTGAAAACTTGGTACGTCATCTGGGGTAGAAATAATTAATATTTCTCGAATACCAGCCAACATCAATACTGATAGAGGATAATAAATCATTGGTTTATCATATACTGGAAGTAACTGTTTAGATACTCCTTTAGTAATAGGATATAATCTTGTTCCTGATCCACCTGCTAGTATTATGCCTTTCATGTAGTATAATTTTGATTTATTCACTTACTATAAAACAACTTAATTCTTAGTATTTTTTCTATACAACTGTTCTCGATACTATTCCGATTTATTATCGGAATAACTCAAACTGACACTTGTTCTTTTAAAACACTACCAATAAAAAATAGGTTTAATTTATACAAATGATATTGCTAAAGTATAGAAAAAATAAACTATTAAGGGTTTTGAAGTTCTCAATTTTTAGTTTTTAGTGAGTGATTCAAACAAAGTAGTTAAGAATTTTAAAAATCTTTAGTTTGATATAAAATTTGCTACGCTGAACCTAAAGGTTTTTCCCTGCGGTCGAAATGACGTGGTTTTCTTTTATACTGTTCATTTTTTCCATTGATGAAAAAACGAACCAAAAAAATCTAGACGTATTTTCCTTTTTTTTAATTCTACGTTGTATTCCGTATTCGAATCCAGACCGTAAACTCTTTGGATTCTCTTGTACTTCATAACCTTGAATTCTACTAAAATGAAAATAGGTCGGAATTGTTTTTGACAGTTATATATGATGAGATCCTGAAATCTTCCGAAATTTCGGAACAGGATGACATATCCTTTCTTTTTGATTACCCTTCGACTACGCTCAGGGTGCTGCATTCAGTATCAGTTTGTGGTAACGGTCTTTTCTTTTTATTCCCTCATTCATTTTTTGCTTGTCCAAAAAACGAATCAAAAAAGGACACTTTTTCAATAGGAATTTCTGCCGAGCAGAACCGTACGCAAAACTTCGCGGCGTTTTACGCCTGAATCTCGAAGCTTTTGCCTCCTATTCTTTGAAAAAGAGGTTTCTCGTTTGAATCGAAATAATGAACTAAACATCATTTCGAACTAAGTGATAACGAATGTGAGAAACCGCTAGGTTCAGCGCAGCTAAATCTTATCAAATGGAATCTCTTACAACTTTAAGATTTAACTACACTGAACACAAAAATTTCTCCTTGCGGTCGAAACAACAAACAAAACGTCATTTCGAACTGAGTGATAACGAATGTGAGAAATCTTATTAAGAGGAGTAACTAGTAACTCATAACCTAAAGATTTAACTACACTGAACACAAAGATTTCTCCCTGCGGTCGAAATGACGTGGTTTTCTTTTATACTGTTCATTTTTTCCATCGATGAAAAAACGAACCAAAAAAATCTAGACGTATTTTCCTTTTTTTGAATTCTACGTTGTATTCCGTATTCGAAACCAGACCGTAAACTTTTTGGATTCTCTTGTACTTCATAACCTTGAATTCTACTAAAATGAAAATAGGTCGGAATTGTTTTTGACAGTTATATATGATGAGATCCTGAAATCTTCCGAAATTTCGGAACAGGATGACATATCCTTTCTTTTTGATTACCCTTCGACTACGCTCAGGGTGCTGCGTTCAGTATCAGTTTGTGGTAACGGTCTTTTATTTTTATTCCCCCATTCATTTTTTGCTTGTCCAAAAAACGAACCAAAAAAGGACACTTTTTCAATAGGAATTTCTGCTGCGCAGAACCGTACGCAAAACTTCGCGGCGTTTCACGCCTGAATCTCGAAGCTTTTGCGTACTATTCTTATGAAAAAGAGGTTATTATTCTTGGGTTCTACTAAAATGAAAATAGGTCGGGGTTTTAGATTTAGCTACACTGAACCTAAAGATTTAACTACGCTGAACCTAAAGGTTTCTCCCTGCGGTCGAAATGACGTGCTTTTCTTTTTATTCCCCCATTCATTTTTTGCTTATCCAAAAAACGAATCAAAAAAGGACACTTTTTCAATAGGAATTTCTGCTGCGCAGAACCGTACGCAAAACTTCGCGGCGTTTCACGCCTGAATCTCGAAGCTTTTGCTTCCTATTCTTTGAAAAAGAGGTTCCTCGTTTTAATCAAAAAAACAAAACGTCATTTCGAACATGAGTGGTAACGAATGTGAGAAATCTTATTAAGAGGAGTAACTCGCAACTTTAAGATTTAGCTACGCTGAACACAAAGGTTTCTCCCTGCGGTCGAAATGACAAGTTTCTCTTATTATTTCTGTTTTTGTTGCCATTTCCAAGCGGAAAGTAAGGCTTCTTCTAGTGTCTCTTGGGGTTTCCAGCCTAATACTACATTCGCTTTTATAGTATCTGCATAGGCAGCTCTAATGTCTCCTTCTCTTCTATTCGTTATTTTATAATTCAACGATTGTTGCGTTACTTTTTCAAAGGTTTTTATAATCTCCATTACAGAACTTCCTTTTCCTGTTCCTACATTGAAAAATTCGAAATTTTCTTCATTCTCTTTATTCAACAAGCGTTCCAAAGCTTTTACATGTGCTTTTGCTAAATCAACTACATGGATATAATCACGAATTGCAGTACCATCTGGAGTTGGATAATCATCTCCAAAAACTGCTAGTTCTTCTCGAATACCTGCCACTGTTTGTGTGATAAATGGAATCAAATTTTGTGGTACCCCTAATGGTAACTCTCCAATTTTAATTGACTCATGTGCTCCTATCGGATTAAAGTATCGTAAAGCTATGGCATTCATGTCATACGCTTTACAACTATCTTTTATAATCTCCTCTCCTATCTGCTTGGTATTCCCATAAGGTGACTCTGCTGGTTTAATAGGTGCTCCTTCTGTAATTGGTAACTCATCTGCTTGTCCGTATACTGTACACGATGAACTAAAAATGAAATGGTCAATTTTTCTATTTTTCATCTCTTGTAACAGATACACTAAAGCATTGATATTATTTTCATAATAATCCAACGGTTGTTGCACGCTTTCTCCTACTGCTTTAGAAGCAGGAAAATGTATCACTCCATCAATTATATTCTCATTAAAAAAGCTATGTACAGCTTTTTTATCTCGTAAGTCTATCTGATAAAAAACCCGGTTTAATATTGGTAATCTCCGTGATTTGCTCTAAAACTTCAATTTTAGAATTCGATAAATCATCAATAATCACCACGTCAAAACCTGCGTTTTGTAATTCCACGACTACATGTGACCCAATAAAACCTAAACCGCCTGTTACTAGTATTTTTTTCATTCTGTACGTATTAAAAACCTTATTTAGAAAAAACTGTTCCTGCTTTAATAAAGCTATTGTTTTCAATATTTACTGGTTGATCTATTATTGTGCCATTACCTATATATACTTTTTCCCCAATTGTTGCTCCTGCTGAAATTGATACTGAAGGCATAATCATACTATACTTTCCTATTTTAGTATCATGCGATATAATAGAAGCTGTATTTATGTATACAAAATCTCCAACACTAATATTTGTAGTTAAAACAGAATTAGCTCCAATTACAATTCCTTTTCCTAAACTTATTGTATTCTCTGAATAAATTTCTACTGTTGGATGCAAAATAGTTGGAAAACTTATGTTCTGATTCTCTATTCTGTTTATTATTCTTTCTTTTATATTTGGATTTCCTACCCCTATAACAATCGCTAAATCTTCGTTAATTTGATTTATC
>NZ_JAPEHZ010000099.1 GCF_028823685.1 Tenacibaculum sp. L6
CATTGCTTTTCATAAAATAAGTCTAAATTGTGTAAACTTATTTCAGGACGAGACAATACGAACAAAAAAAGCAGCTCATTTGAGCTGCTTTTTTAATTGAGTTTTTATTTTATCCTTTATAAAAAGGTAATTTAACCACCTTTGCAGCTAATTGTTTTTTACGAACTTGAATAAAAATATCGCTATCAATTTTTGAGTTTTCAATAGTAACATATCCTAAACCAATTCCTTTTCCTAAAGAAGGACTCATAGTTCCTGAAGTAACACGACCAATGTTGTTTCCATCAGCATCAACAATCTCATAATCATGACGAGGAACACCACGCTCAGTTAATTCAAAAGCAACTAATTTACGAGTAACACCCGCTTCTTTTTGCGCTTTTAAAGCTTCAGAGTTTACAAAATCTTTGGTGAATTTAGTAATCCAACCTAAACCAGCTTCTAAAGGAGAGGTAGTATCGTCAATATCATTACCATATAAACAATATCCCATTTCTAAACGTAAAGTATCACGAGCTGCTAATCCGATAGGTTTAATACCCCAATCTTTTCCAGCTTCAAAAACCTTATTCCAAAGTTGCTCAACATCTTCATTTTTTACATATACTTCAAATCCGCCAGAACCCGTATAACCTGTAGCAGAAACTACTACATTCGGAATTCCTGCGAAATCGGTAATTTCAAAAGTATAGAATTTAATATTCGATAAATCAACAGAGGTTAACGATTGCATAGCTTCTGCTGCTTTTGGACCTTGAATAGCTAATAAAGACCACTCTTCAGAACGGTTTTCCATTTCAACATTTAAATCGTTGTGTTGAGAAATCCAGTTCCAATCCTTTTCTATATTAGAAGCATTTACTACTAACATGTACTCATTTTCAGCGATCATGTAAATGATTAAATCATCTACAACCCCACCATCGTTGTTTGGCATACAGCTATATTGAGCTTTTCCTGGAGTTAATTTAGAAGCATCGTTAGATGAAATTTTTTGAATTAAAGCCAATGCATTTTCTCCTTTTAAGAAGAACTCTCCCATATGGCTCACATCAAAAACACCTACACCATTTCTAACAGTTTCGTGTTCAATAGTTACTCCTTCGTATTGCACAGGCATATTGTATCCCGCAAAAGGAACCATTTTTGCTCCTAAAGCTTCATGTACATGTGATAAAGCTGTATTTTTCATTCTTAAGTATGTTTGTTTAAAAAGTGTTGCTAAAGTATTGAAAAATTAGCAAACAAAAGAGCCGGATGTGTTTAATATTATAGAATGATATTACCCAAATGTTTGTTAATATTTTCTTGATCTTCTTTAAGAGTGGTAGATTTGAGAAAAGATTAAAGTAAAGTAATTGTTGTAATGTGTTAGTGTTTGAAACGACAATTCTACCTAAAAAATAATTTAATGAAACTTAATAGAAAAACAATTTCCAATATCATATTTGTAATCTTAATAGGATTACTATTATATCCACCAACCAAAGTATATTTTATTCGATTAGTTTCTTTTGCACCGTCAACTATTACTGAGGATAAAAGAGTAGAATTAGCCGATTATAATTGGAAATTAAAAGGATTAAATACAGAGACTGTTGATTTTAACTCGTTAAAGGAAAAAGTAGTGTTTGTAAATTTTTGGGCTACTTGGTGTCCACCTTGTGTTGCAGAAATGCCAAGTATTCAAAAGTTATACGATGATTATAAAGATAAGGTAGCGTTTGTTTTTATAAGTAATGAAGATTGGACAACTATTGATACTTTTTATAAAGAAAAAGGCTATGATTTACCAACCTATAATATTTTATCGAAAGTACCAGATCAACTAGTGAGTAATTCCATTCCAGCTACATTTGTTATTGATAAAAACGGAACTATTGTTGTAGATAAAAAAGGACCTGCCGATTGGAATAGTGGTAAAATTAGAATTTTGTTAGACGAATTACTACAATAGAATATTTACCTTTGTAGAATGAGTCAAGAACAACCAAATAATCCGCTTCACGGAATAAAACTAGCCACAATTTTAGAAGAGTTATACCTAGAGTATGGTTGGGAAGAAATGGGAGAAATGTTGAATATAAATGTCTTTAAAAAGAATCCAACCTATACCTCGAGTTTAAAGTTTTTAAGAACAACACCTTGGGCAAGAGCCAAAGTAGAAAAGTTGTACTTAGAAATGATTAGCGAATAATTTTTTTTAAAACTGCACTTGTTTTTTCATTTTAAAGAAGTCATAAATACGTAAATTTTGATGTTTACAATGTACTCATTTTTGTGTAGTTTTGATTTTTATGTTTAATAGAATGTCAGTTCGAGTGAAATTGCAACGCAATTTTGTATCGAGAACCTTACAAAGCTGACTTCTGAGTATAGTTTTGCAAATTATAGTTACAAAATCACTAGAAAGTGACAGCACATTTCATCGACGTTATATTACCGATTCCATTACAGAAAACATTTACCTATATGGTAACTGAAGCAGAAGCCTCTTTTTTAAAAAAAGGAATGCGTGTGGCTGTTTCTTTCGGAAAAAGTAAGATTTATACTGCCTTGGTATTTAATATTCATCAAACTGCACCCGAATTATATGAAGCCAAAGACATTCATCAAATTTTAGATGATCGTCCAATTGTAAATGAACGTCAGTTACAGCATTGGCAATGGCTTTCGAGCTATTATATGTGTTCGTTGGGTGATGTATATAGAGCTGCTTTACCGTCAGCTTTTTTGTTAGAAAGTGAAACTATTATTTATAAAAATGAGGAATTCACAGAGGAAACTATGTTAACCGATGATGAGTTTTTAATTTTTGAAGCCTTACAGCATCATTCACAATTAACCATTCATCAGGTTTCGGATATTTTAGGTAAAAAAACAGTGCTACCAACCATTAATGGTTTGATTGAGAAAAGCGCGGTATATATTAAAGAAGAAATTTACGAAACATACAAACCTAAACTGGTTAAGTATGTTCAATTACATAACAATTATGCCTCAAATGAAGGCTTACAAACACTTTTAGAGGAACTTTCAAGAGCGAAAAAGCAACGCGACGCTGTGTTGACATATTTTCAGCTAGCCGCTTCTAAAAAACCTATAAAAGCGAAGGATTTAGAAGAGCAATCGGGAGCTTCTTCCGCAGTTTTAAAAGCGTTGGTTGATAAAGATATTTTCGAGTTTTATCATATTCAAACCGATAGAATCAATTATCAGGGAGAAACGAATCAGATAAAAGAACTTAATGAATTTCAACAGGAAGCGTTTACGCAAATAAAGAGTTCTTTTGAAACTCAAAATGTAAGTTTGTTACACGGAGTTACAGGATCTGGTAAAACGGAGATTTATGTAAAACTGATTAAAGAAGTGATTGCTGAAGGAAAACAAGTACTGTTTTTGCTACCCGAAATAGCTTTGACTACCCAGATTATTACCCGTTTACAAAACTATTTTGGGAATTTTATCTCGGTATTTCACTCTAAATATTCTATGAATGAACGCGTAGAGGTGTGGAATAATGTGTTAGAAAACAAACCCAAAGTTCAAATTATTTTAGGAGCGCGTTCTTCGGTTTTTTTACCTTTTTCAAATTTAGGACTGATTGTGGTGGATGAAGAACACGAAACGTCTTACAAACAATTTGAACCGTCACCACGTTACAATGCGCGTGATGCGGCAGTAGTATTAGGACATTTACATAAAGCTAAAGTGTTGCTAGGTTCGGCAACTCCATCGTTAGAAAGTTATTTTAATGCGAAACAACACAAATACGGATTTATTGAATTAAAACGTAAAACGACGTTTTGGAAATATTCAGTTGCCTAAAATTGAGCTGATAGATATTAAAGAGAAGCATCGAAAAAAGGAAATGACAGGTCATTTTTCTGATCGTTTGCTAAAAATGATTACCGAAGCCCTAGACGAAAAAGAACAGGTGATTTTATTTCAAAACCGACGCGGATTTTCACCTGTGGTAGAGTGTACAACTTGTGGTGTTTCTCCTCAGTGTCCGAATTGTGATGTGAGTTTAACCTATCATAAATTCCGAAGGGAATTAAAATGTCACTATTGTCATTATCAACGTTCGATGCCGAACAGTTGTGGTGCTTGTGGAAGCGCCACCCTAGACACCAAAGGTTTTGGAACGGAGCAAATAGAACTCGAGTTAAAAGAGTTATTCCCAAATCATACTATTGGACGAATGGATTTGGATACCACACGAGGAAAATATGGATATCAAAAGATTATAGGGGCTTTTGAAGCCCAAGAGATTGATATTTTGGTAGGGACACAAATGCTTTCGAAAGGACTGGATTTTGACAATGTTTCTTTGGTAGGAATCTTGAATGCGGATTCGATGTTAAACTTCCCTGATTTTAGAGCACACGAGCGTGCTTTTCAATTGATGGTACAAGTATCGGGTAGGGCAGGACGAACCAAAAAGCAAGGGAACGTAGCCATACAGACCTACAATCCGTATCATCAAATTTTACAGCAAGTTTCTACGACCAATTATACCGAAATGTATCAGGAACAGCTACAAGATCGTTGGCAGTTTCATTATCCGCCGTACTATCGTTTGATAAAAATTACCTTAAAACACAAAGATTATACACGTGTTGATAACGGTATTAACTGGTTAGCAAAAGCTTTACAAAATGTGTTTCATGAAAATGTATTAGGCCCCACAGCACCTGCGGTTTCTCGTATTCGAAACCAGTACATTAAAAATTTAGTGATTAAAATTCCGCCAAAGCAATCCTTAGGAAAAACAAAAGAGCAATTACAAAAAATTAAAAATACTTTTGAAGCCGTAAAAGATTTTAGACCCATCCGTTTTATTGTGGATGTGGATGCTTATTAAAATTTTCGCTAACGGTCTAGTATAACCGTCAGTTAGGGGTAAAGATGCGTTAATTTTCGGTTTAGAACTGACGTTAGCAATTCCGAGTGGATTCGGACGTAGTCGAATCCGCCGTAAT
>NZ_JAPEHZ010000009.1 GCF_028823685.1 Tenacibaculum sp. L6
CGCTACGAAAGCGGAATTTTATGAGTCTTATTTTTCTTCGGAAGGAGAATCGCCTTGATCGATTATTTTACCTTCACTATTTGTAAGTTCTTTCCCTTTTAAATAATCGGGCAATTGCATGCCTGCCATGTTAAACATTTCTTGTAGTGGCGGTACTGCATTGTACATTCCTGAAATAAAGTTAGATGTTGAGGTCTTACCATCTTTTCCTCCACCATTTTCCCAAACAGTAACTTTATCAATCTTAATATTTTTAATAGCTTCTGATTGTAATTTTACTAATTCAGGTAATTTATCAGCAATTAATAATAAGGCTGCGTTTTGCGAATCGTTACCAGCAGCTTTTACTATTTGATCTAAACCGGCAGCTTGCTTAGTTAATACTTCGTATAAACCTTGTGCTTCTGCTTGCGCTTTAAATAAGATAGCATCAGCCTCTCCTTTTGCTTTTCTACGGATTCTTTCTGCTTCCGCCTCCGCATCAATTTCTACTTTGTTTTTATCAATCTCTGCAGGTACAATAATATCTGCCATTTGAGAAGCTCTTTCTCTTTCAGCTCTGGCTTTTTCAGCTTCTTGTTCTGCAGCATAGGCTTCTTCTAATGCTTTTGCCGATTGTACTTTTTCTGATGCAATTGCAGAACGTTCTGCTTCTGCTTCTCGTTGTCTTCTTAATGCATTCGAGTTTGCTACTTCAATTTTTGCAGTGTTTTCACCATCAACAGCTTTTGCATTAGCAGCAGCAACTTGAGTTCTTTCATCTTGTACAGCATTTGCTTCCCCAATAGAACCATCTCTGTTTTTCTCAGCAACTGATTTACGTGCAGCGTTGATTGCATGTGCAGCAGCTTCTTTACCTAAAGCTTCAATATATCCTGATTCGTCAACAATATCAGTAATATTTACGTTGATTAATTTTAAACCAACCTTTTTTAATTCTGATTCTACACTTTGTGAAATGTTGGTTAAGAACTTATCTCTATCAGAGTTAATTTCTTCAATATCCATTGAAGCAACCACTAAACGTAACTGACCAAAAATGATTTCTTTAGCTAATTCTTGAACATCGTTCATTGCTAAACCAAGCAAACGTTCAGCAGCATTTTGCATTACTCCTGGCTCGGTAGAAACTCCGATGGTAAAACGAGAAGGTACATTTACACGAATGTTTTGTTTAGATAGTGCATTTACTAAGTTTACTTCAATAGAAATAGGTGTTAAATCTAAAAATTCGTAATCTTGAATTACAGGGAAAATAAACGCAGCACCCCCATGAATACATTTAGCAGATTGTCCGCCGCCAACTTTACCATATACAACTAAGATTCTGTCGGAAGGACATCTTTTGTAGCGTTTTATTAAAGTAACGAGTAAAATGAAAATAAATAGAATTGCAATAACGAGCCCGATAGGACCTGCAAATCCAAAACCATCAATTTGTAATAAAGTAATTTTTAACATAGTCAATTTTTATTTTTGAGATTCAACGATTAATATTCCATTTGAGGTTACTTCGATTACTTTAACAACCGTTCCTTGTGTCAAGTCAGTATCATTATCTGTCAAGGCATCTAGTTCACGAAGTGAGTTTTGTACTTTTATATGCACTTTTCCCATTTTAGAGCGATTTGCTCCTACGGTTAAATACACTTCTCCAATTTGATTTAGTGCATTTTTCATTTGTAAGGTACCGCTATCTGTTAGTTTACTAATATAGTAGAATAAGGTTGCCATGATAGTCATCATAATCAATCCGCAGATTATAGAAATAAGTAGTGTGATTGTGTTTGAATTACCAGCATCCATACTAGCAATACCACTCCACCCGAAAATGGTGAAAAAAGCAATCATGTTTTTAAAAGTGAAGAACTGAAATCCAGCACCTGTATCGGCATCTATTTCAGTATCAATATCACCAATATCATCAGTATCGGCACCTATAAAGCTACCAATAAGAACAAATACAAAAATTAGCGTAAATACACCTGCTATTCCCCAATAAACTTGTTGAAAAGAGGTTAATTCAGAAAACCATTCCATCATAAAGCAATTATTTAAATGAGTGACTAAAAGTATATAAATTGCCTGAAATCGACAATTTTTATTTTGTAATTAAAACGGAAACGGCATTTCCTCCAAAGCCAACAGCATTTACCAATATTTTTGATAACTTTTTTGGGTGTTCTTGAGGTTGCGCAAACGGAACTTCAATTACTTGTTGATGTTGTATCATTAACATTGCTAACTCTAAACTTAACAAGCCAGAAGCACCGAAAGTATGACCGAGTTTCCATTTATTGGTAGTTAAAAAAGGAGTTTTGTTACAAAATACTTTTTGAATCGCATTAATTTCTGATTGATCTCCTTTAATGGTTCCAGGAGCATGCATTACAATAGCGTCAATTTCATCAGGAGAAACAGTACCTAATGCCATTTTCATTGATTTTTGAAAGCATTCAGCGTCGGTGGTAACAGAAGTGTTGTGTTTTAAAACTTCTGTAGCATATCCAACTCCTTCAATAAATGCAAAAGCATTTTCTTTAGTTCCTTTTTCTAAACAAAAAACAGAAGCAGCTTCCCCTAAAACCATGGTGTTTTTGGTTTTGTTTAGGTCAAAAGCCCTACAAGGATATTCATCATTTTCTTTTGAATATACTTTCAAGGCTTGCATTTGAGCAATAGTAAAGTCGGTTAATGAAGCTTCACTAGCACCAATCATAAATTTTTCTGACATTCCAGATTGTAACCAAGCGACACCATTTAACAAAGAATGTAATCCGGTTGAACAGGTTATAGAATGTGAAATTTCTGGTCCGTTGGTTTGTAAGTCGTGTGCTATCCAAGAGGAAATATTTCCTAACGTAGTGGTTGGAGAACTTAAGGTAGATGATTTTCCTGTTGCTAAGAACTCTTTGTGGTACTTTTCAAACAAAGAAGTAGCTCCACGAGAAGAACCGATGTTAATTCCGAAGTTGTCAGAAGCTTTCCAATTGGTTTGCTCTATTGCTTTTCGAGCAACAAATAAGGTGTATAAAACAGACGGATCTAAGTTTTTATACTTGTTATCTGAATTTTGAACTTCTTCAATAGCAATCTTATCATCTTGAGATATTTGTGCAACCCAAGCTTTAAAGTTTTCAAACTCTTTTAAAGTTAAAAAATGCTGGTCGTTTAAATAGTTTTTCCAGATGTTTTCAGAAGAGCTTCCTAAAGCGGAAACGGATGCAAAAGACGTTATTGAGATGGGTTCTTTCAACACTATAAAATTTCAGCAAAAATAAAGGTAAAATCAGGGATTCTAAAGAAAATAAAAATATTTATCTTAGATGAAAATTTAGAGTAATGAGCGAACAAGGTCAGAAAAGTTGGTTTGGAAGAAATTGGCTGTGGTTTATTCCACTAACAGGGTGTTTAGGGTTTATTTTACTGATTGTTTTAGGGCTTGGTGCTGCGTTTTTTGGAGTGTCAAACATGATAAATAACGCAACTCCTGTAGAATATGCGATAGAGCTAGCAGCCAAAAATGAATTAGTTATTAAAAACTTAGGAGAACCTATAGAGAAATACGGGATTCCTTCAGGAAATATTTCGCTTACAAATGATGATGGAGATGTTGATTTTTCTATTCCAATACGAGGAAATATAGGAGAAGGAACTTTAGTTGTTAGAGGAATTAAAATAGATGGCGAATGGGTTTATGAAGATTTGTACGTTCGAATTAGAGATACCCAAGAAGAGATTAATTTGTTAGAAAAAGAAAAGATTCTAGAGAGTATCTAGAACCTTTTTAATAGTTGTATATATTTTTTCAAGTTGCTCTTGCGTAATTACGTAAGGAGGTTGAATGTAAATAGTGTTTCCTAACGGACGTAAGAAAACACCTTCATCCATAAAAGATTTTAAAAGTTGGTCGCGAAGCGTTCCATAGCGACCGGAATTGGTGTTTAAATCAATCGCTAAAATGACACCTTTACATCTTGTTGAACTTACTTTTGGGTGGTTTTCTATTTTCTCAGCAAAGGCTTTATTATTTCTTTCAATAGATTGAATATTCTTTTGAATTTCTTGTGTCTGTAACAATTCAATACTAGCCAAAGCAGCACTACAAGCTATCGGATTTGCAGAATATGTATGGCAATGGAAAAAACCTTTAGAAATATCATTGTCTAAAAAAGCCGTGTAAATTTCTTCGGTACATGAAGTAATTGACATAGGAACCAATCCAGCAGTCAACGCTTTACTTAAACACATGATGTCTGGTTTGGTGGTAATTTCATCAGAAGCAAAATTGTTACCTGTTTTTCCAAAACCAGTCATAACCTCATCAGCAATAGTTAAAATGTCATTTTCTTTACAAATTTCTAATATGCTATTTAAATCTTCAGCTTGGTGAATTTTCATTCCAGCTGCTCCTTGAACTAAAGGTTCGTAGATGAATCCCGCAACCTTATTTTCTGAAATAATTTGTTGTAGTTGTTCAGCTATGAGGTTATTATTTTCTCCGTTAGGAACAGGAATACGTTGAATATCCATTAAAAAATCTTCAAACGGACCATTATATACCGATAATCCAGAAACAGACATCGCTCCGAAGGTATCACCATGGAATCCATCTTCAAAAGCAATAAATGTTGTACGTTTTTCCCCTTTATTAAAATAGTATTGTAATGCCATTTTAATTCCCGCTTCTACAGCGGTAGAACCGTTATCGTTAAAGAAAATTCGGTTTTGATTTTCAGGAAGAATTTTAATCAATTCTTCTGATAATTTTACAGCAGGTTCGTGGGTGAAATCACTAAACATTATTTGATCTAATGTTTGCATTTGTTGGTAAACTCTGCTTGTAATATAGTCGTTACAATGTCCAAACATACAGGTGTACCAAGACGAAATAGCATCGATATATTCGTTACCGTGTTCGTCGGTTAGTATGCATCCTTTTGCTTTTACAATTCCTAAACTATTTGGATGTGTTTGATGTTGTTTTAGCGGATGCCATAGATGTTTTTTATCTCTTTCGGTTAAAGTCATAAATTTTCTTTGAATTTATCTGCATATTCTTTAATGACGTTTTTATCGAAATAAGGCTCTTCTTCAATACGACCAATTACAGGGGCTCCAGTCATTTTTTTGATAATGTCCTCGGTAGTTTTGTGTTCATTTCCTGAGAAAATTAATGAAACATCAAAACCTTTTTCTTTTAGTAAGTTAACTGTTAATAAGGTGTGATTGATACTTCCTAAATAATGACGAGACACTACAATTACTTTATAATCGGGTTTTATGGCGTCAAGTAGGGTGTTTTTATCATTTAAAGGAACCAATAATCCACCAGCACCTTCAATAACTAAGTGGTTTTCGGTTACAGGTTCTTTGATGTTGTCAATTTCAATAATAACTCCATCAATTTCAGCAGCTGCATGTGGACTCATAGGAGTCTGTAAAGCATATGAATTAGGATGAAAAACGGTTTTTGTATTTGAAATTAGTTTTTGAACTTTATGAGTGTCGGAATAGTCTAAATCTCCTGATTGAATAGGTTTCCAATAATCGGCTTGTAAGGCTTCGGTTATAATAGCAGAAGCCACTGTTTTACCTACTTCTGTTGAAATTCCTGTAATAAAATATTTTTGCTGTTTCATGATACTACAAAAGTAGCAAGGTTCTCTAAAACATTGGTGATTTCTTCCTTAGAATTATAGGAGTGCAAACAAAAACGCAAACGTTCTTGATTTAATGGAACGGTTGGTGATAAAATAGGTTTTACATCAAATCCCTTTTGTTGCAATAGAGAAGCGATGTTTTTTACACGTTCATTACCAGAAATAATACAACAGTGAATAGCAGAAGCACTCTCAATAAAATGTAATTGTAACCTTTTTGATTCTGAAATGAAATGTTGAATGTTTTGCTCTAATTTTTCTCTAGAATGACAGTTTGATAACACATCATAAGCAATTTTTATAGTAGCTAACGCATGAGGAGATAAGCCTGTTGTGTAAATAAAACTACGCGCAAAATTAACGAGGTATTGTTGTAATTGCTTGCATCCTAAAATAGCTGATCCGTGACAGCCTAAGCCTTTTCCGAAGGTAATAATTCGAGCAAAAACAGCGTTTTCTAACTGTAGTTTTTGAATTAATCCGAAGTCGAAAACACCCAAAGCGTGCGCTTCATCTACTACCAAATGAACATTAGTGTGTTTTTCCACAATTTGAGATATCGATACCAAATCGGGAGAATCACCATCCATAGAAAAAACAGATTCGGTAATCACATAAATTTCTATGTCGTCATGCTGAACTCGTTTCAGCATCTCATCAAGATGAGTTATATCATTATGTTTAAACTTAAAAGATTTTGCATTGGATAATTGAATTCCATCTCTTATAGAAGCATGAATAAGTTCATCATATAAAATGATATCACCACGTTGAGGCACCGAAGCAAAAAAACCGATGTTAGCATCGTAACCAGAATTAAAAATCAAAGAAGTTTCTGAATTATGAAGTTTAGCTAACTGTTTTTCGACTTCAGTATAAAGTGCATGATTTCCTGAGAGTAAACGCGAACCTGTTGCTCCGTTAATTTTGAGATTGTTGTCAATTAAATATTGATGTGTTTTGTCAAAGATAATTTCCGATTTAGCAAATCCTAAATAATCGTTGGAAGAAAAATCGATTAATGAATTTTCTTTACCAAGTTTTCTCAGAGAGTTTTGTGTCTCTCGTTGTATAATTTTTTGATGTAGTTTCTTAGGAAATTGCATACTGTAAAAATAAAGAAGCACTTTTTAATATCGTTGCTATTTAGTTAGAAATCTTTTAAAGGCAAAAGTGTTTGTTTTTTTTAAGTCTCATTTTTAATTTCCTTATGTTTTTAGTTAAAATTAAAGTTTTTAATGGGTTTTATGTAAAAGTCTCACTTAAATAAGGTTAAATTTATCAGCTTTACTGTTTTAAAGTTTTTTTATTTGTTTTTCAACAGATCTTATAATTTATGATAGCGTCAGAAAAGTTAGTAACTTACATGTATGTTTTGTTAGCGGTTTATGCTGCTGTGATTTTATATTTCGTGGTACGTGGAGCACGAAAGAACACAAATATAAAAGATTACGCTGTTGGAAATATAGGTTTTCCTGCTTGGGTGGTGGGCTTATCATTAGCGGCATCTATGACAAGTGCTGCTACTTTTATTATCAACCCAGGTTTTATTTCACTTTATGGTATTTCGGGGGTAATTTCTTTTGCTGTGGTTTTACCAATTGCTGCGTTTATTTCTTTAATTGTTTTTACAAAAGGGTTTGCGAAGCATGGTAGTGCTGTAAAGGCAACTACTATGGCACAGTGGATTGGTAAGCGCTATGAAAGTAAAAATTATGCCTTTTTCTTCGGGATTATAGCATTGTTACTCATCACGTTTATCGTTTTAATTAATGTAGGACTCACACAGGTTATCTCTAAAGCATTAAATGTAGATCCTTTTTATGTGTTAATGGGAATCGTTGCATTTGTTTTTGGCTATATGATGTTTGGTGGTGCGAATTCGATGGTATATACCAATACTATTCAGGCTATTATAATGTTTGTAGTTGCGTTGATTTTATTGGGGTCTGGTTTTGAATTTTTTAAAGGAGGATTTGGTGGTTTTATGAATAAATTATCAAGTATTGACCCTAATTTAACGAAGCCTACAAATCCGTCAAGCTTTTTATTTAGAGATTATTTTGAAATTATTGTCACTCAGGTAATTATTGGAGTTGCTATTGTTTGTCAACCACATATTATTACCAAATCATTGCTGTTAAAAGATGCTAAAAAAATCAACAACTACTTATTTAGCGGAGTTGTTTTTATGATTGTGTTCTTTTTGGTAGTTGTTGTAGGATTGTATGCGCGAATTAGTTTTCCTGATTTAACAGTTGATGGAAGGGGGTTAAAAATGGATGAGATCATACCAACGTATGTAGTAGCTAAATTTTCTGTTGGAGTAGGTCTAATTATAGTTGTGGGGCTTATTTCAGCAGGACTCTCTACGTTGGAAAGTTTAATACAGTCGTTGTCAATCACAATTACTTCGGATATACTTGAGCCTGTTTTTAAAGACAAGATTGGAGAAAATACAATTGCAGTGAATAAAATAGTGATTGTCATTTTAGCAATCGTAAGCTTTTTGTTGAGTTGGGAGCAAATAAAAAATCCAGATGTAAGTGTGGCAATCTTCGCGCAAAATGGAGTGTATGCTTATTTTGCAGCAGCATTTGTGCCTGTACTGTTCGGGACTTTTTTGAAAAACGTGTCTGTAAGATCAGTATTTATAGCAAGTATTACTGCTATTGTAGTGCATTTTGGTGTTTACTATGGTAGGCTTACACCTTACATGCAAGAGCCCGTGAATAATCCGGGAGTTTCTGCTGCTTTTGGTATAATTGCATCACTTGTAGTGGGGTATATATTTTATAAATTAGACGCTAAAAAAACAAATGAGCACGTTAAACTGGATAGCTAAGTGGGCAGATTATACGCCTAATAAGGTAGCGCTTACTTCTTATGATACTCATGAAAACTATACATATAGTGATTTAGATATCTATGCGGATAGATTAGTAGCTAAGTTTACTAAAATAGGTTTAGAAGAAGGAGATAGAGTTGCTGTTTTAGCAGAACACGGTTTAGAGTATATCGTTCTTTTTGTTGCTTGTCAAAGAATGGGGGTTATTTTAGTGCCTCTGAATTATCGCTTTTCTGTAAGTGAATTACAAAAGTTAGTAGACGATTGTACGCCAAAATTATTTGTTTATAGCAAAAGTTTTCTAGAGAAATATGAGGGTTTAGAATTCGTGAATACATCTGTACTGTTAATGAATGATGTAAAATATTTCTATAAAAATAAAGAAGTTAAAGTTGTAAGGAAAGACTATACTATTAAGGAAGAAAATCCGCTATTTATATTCTATACTTCTGGAACTACAGGAGATCCAAAAGGAGTGCTGTATACCAACAAAATGTTGTTTTGGAATAGTTTGAATACTTCCATGCAATTGGGTATCACATTTAGAGATTCTACATTAAATACTTTACCGCCTTATCATACATCAGGATGGAATGTTTTTGTAACTCCGTTATTACATAAGGGAGGACATATAGGAATGCTGGAAAAGTTTGATGCAGAAAAGGTGTTGTGTTTGCTAGAGTTAAATGAAACAACGTTGTTTATGGCGCTTCCAACAATGTTGTTAATGATGCAAAAAACACCTATTTTTAAAAAGATTGGTCTCCAGGGGTTACGTTACATTATTTCTGGTGGAGAAAAAGTCCCACCTGAACTAGTATCCTATTGGAAGAAAGAAAAAAATATATACATACGTCCAGGATATGGTTTAACAGAAGCAGGACCTAGTATAACATCACTTCATCATAAAATGGCAGTGTTAAAGCCTAACTCAATAGGGAAGCCTAATTTTTATTTGGAAACCAAAATAGTAAATGCAGAAGGAGAGGAAGTAAAACTCAATGAAGTGGGTGAGCTGTGTATTAGAGGTAATATTGTAACCCCAGGTTATTGGAATAATTCTGTAAAAACCAATAATACGATTAAAAAAGGATGGCTATTTACAGGTGATTTTGTGTATATGGATGAAGACGGCTATTTATATATGAAAGGAAGAAAAAATGACATGTATATATCTGGAGGAGAAAACATTTATCCGCAAGAAATAGAAGCACATTTAGAAACACTAAAAGGAATTAAAAAAGCAGTAGTGTTAAGCATGAAAGATGAAAAGTGGGGAGAAATAGGGGTAGCTTTCGTAACGGTTGAAGATAAAGATATCACAGTAGAAGAAATAAGAGAAGAATTAAAAGAAACATTGGTCTCATACAAGCATCCAAAATATATATTCTTTTTAGATGAAATACCTTTAACAAGTGTAGGGAAAGTATCGAGAAAAGACTTGTTACGCTATTTTAATTCGATTAAAACATAAAAGATGAAACAGATAAGTTTGGTGTTGATTTTTACATTGATAAATACCATTGCATTTGCACAAAGCACAAAAAAACCAATGAAAGAAATACTTTCAGACTACGAGTTTAAAACTAGATGTGTGAAAATTGATGATATAGAAATCGCATATCTTAAAGAAGGAAAAGGAGATAAGACCTTACTTTTTTTACACGGTTTAAGTAGTAATGCTGATGCGTGGTCTAAAAACATAGAGGCTTTAAAAGAAAATTATACCTGTGTTGCTGTCGATTTGCCTGGGCATGGTAAATCTTCAAAACCAGAAGTAGTTTATACGCCAACGTTTTTTGCTGATATTGTATCTAAATTTATCAAGAAAAAAAGATTGAAAAATGTGATTTTAGTTGGACATTCTATGGGAGGTCAAGCTAGTATGAAACTTGCATTGCAACATCCAGAAGTGGTGCAAAAATTAGTGTTGATAGCACCAGCGGGATTAGAGAAATTTACAAAAGATCAAGGAAATATTCTTAAAAGTGTATATACCGCTGAGGTAGTAAAGAACACAACAAATGAGCAAATTGCAAAGAATTATGCGCTTAATTTTTTTGAGCAACCAGCTGAGGTTTCAAAAATGATTGAAGATCGCATTCGAATTAAACAAGCGTCCGATTTTGATGCTCATTGTAATGCAATTGTAAAAAGTGTATTCGGAATGCTGGATGATCCTGTACATGACGATTTAGAGAAAATTTCTCAAAAGACCCTAGTTGTTTTTGGAGATAAAGATATGTTGATTCCGAATAGATATTTACATCCAACATTAACGATTCAAGATGTAGGAAGTATCGCGGCAGATAAAATAAAAAATGTTACTGTAAAGTATATAGAAAATTGTGGGCATTTTGCGCAATTTGAAAAGCCTAAAAAAGTTAACTTGCTCATACAAGAATTTGTAGAAAGCGATTAATGAAAACGAAGCTTAAAAAATTTACAGAGTTTAGTAAAACTATTTTGCCAAACGAGGCGAAATACCTCCAAACAGTATATCAATTTAAAGGAGAAGAAAAATGTGTAATAAGTGATCTTATTATCAAAAATGCATTGTCCAAAAATGGTTTTACAGATTTTGATACTTCTATTGATAAACGAAAATACTCGTATGTAAAAGATTGGACTCAGAAAAAATTAACCAGTATAGATGTTGATGTTACAATAGATTGGTTAATGTCGTTAAAAAAGAAAATTTTAACCGATGCTATCACTTCACAAGAGGAGAAAGAGTTTCTTCAGTATATAATTTCATACAAAAGCATTGAGCATAATTTTCAAAGTTTTTACAATCTTGCTAAAGAGTACAAATCGTATTTGTTGGTGCGAATGCGTTATAATGATCACGAAATTGTCGCTAACTTCATTAAGGAGTATGAGGCGAATTATATAGCGGCAAAAGAAATACATGACAAATTGTATGATGCAACTACAGAAATCACTAATCAATATACCTTAAATAATAACGAAACAAAACATCTAGAAGAATGGTTGTTGCAAGTGTTTAAAGATGAATCTATCGATGGTAAAAACCGTTATCAAGCATTTGTTTTGTTGGCGTTTATGTATACAAATTATAATGAGAATGATAAGTTGAAATTACTTTTCGATCAAATTGATGCATATTTTAGTCAAGGTGTAATGTACTCTAGACGCTTGCTTTCTAACTACTATGCGAGTCGAGTTTTATTGCATTCTAAACAAAATGAGTTTGAAGAAGCTGAGTTTTACGGGTATCTTTCAATTAGACAGAATAACAATGATACGTTAATGTATCTAAATAATTTGGTGGCTATTTTATTACGAAATAACAAGCCAGAAGAGGCGTTTTCTTTACTTGAAAAATATGAAGGACTTTATAAAGAAATCCATAATTATCATCAAAAAATAGGATACTGTTCATATAAAGTTCGAGTACTTTCGGAACTTCATAAACATAAAATAGCCGAAGCAACTGCAAAAACTTTTTTAAGAAAACATAAAAATGAGGTATTAAAACATCGTTGGCATCATTTCTTCACATCGTATATTAATGTATTAGTCACAGAGGAAAAATATGAGGAAGTACTAAAGTTAGCTTCAAAGTTTAATTTGATTGAAAAGGAAAAAGAACGTCAGAAGAAAAGCAATTATGTCCCTAATATTTCATGGAGTATTTCACTTTCAAGGTATATGGAAGGGAAAATTAATTCGGCTCGTTTGCTGGAAGAAATTAAACAACCTTTAGAGGGTATAACACCAACGATGAATCAAAAACAGTTGATGTTCAGGGTGATAAATAAGTTGTCAGATAACCTTCCAGAGGCTTTTTTGAAATTAAAGTCTCATATTGAGTAACTTTCTTTTAAATCTTAAGTTTTATGTAGATTTTTATGATTAAAAAAATAAAAACAATTAAAAGTCACAGTTTATAGTTTTTGTTTTTCAAATGGTTTATTTTTCATTTCCCGATAGATTGCGAGTGAAACAAACTTAATAACAATCTAAAATTATGAAAAAACTATTTTTCTTTTTAGTCTTAATTAGTTCTTTAACTCTAAGTGCACAAGGTACAGGAGGTATTCAAGGGGTAATTACAGATACAAATGGAGTGCCTTTAGCAGGAGCCACAGTATATATTAAAAGTATAGATAAAGGGATTGATGCTGATTTTGACGGGAAATTTGCAATTGAAAATATTGATGAAGGAACTTACAGTGTGCTTGTCTCATTCGTAGGTTTCGAAAGTGTAACCAAAACAGTAGCTGTTCAAAATGAAAAGAAAACACAACTAAATATTTCTTTAAAAGAAGCAAGTAGTGTTTTAGATGAGGTTATACTAACGGCGAATAAAAAACCACAAAAAATTACTGAAGTGCCAGCAACAGTTAATGTTATTACGGCAAAAGATATTCAGGATTTTCCTAGTTTTAACATAGGTGAATTAGCAGCAAGACAAAAAGGTGTAGATTTTGTGCGTAGTGGTGTTTTAGGAACAGGGATTAATATCCGTGGTTTTAACTCAGCATTCAATTCAAAAAACTTGCAAATGACAGACGATAGGGTTTCGATGTTAATTGCAACAGGATTACCTTATGGTTCGTTTTCAACAGTTACTAAAGATGATGTTGAGCGTGTAGAGATTTTATTAGGGCCAAACGGAACATTGTATGGGCCGAATGCTCATAATGGTTTGGTGAGTACAATAACTAAAAACCCAAGAACTTCAGAAGGAACTACAATTGCAGTTGGTGCTGGAGATCAAAATGTAGTTACAGGTAGATTACGTCATGCGCAGGTGTTGAGTGATAAGTTTGCTTATAAAATTCACTTAGAAAGTACACAAGGTACAGAGTTTAATTATGTAGATAGTGTATATGTTGGGACAAAAGCATATGGAGAGAAAAACTTAGATCGTGATTTTAATGCCTTAAAATATGGAGCCTCGTTATACTACAAGCCTACTAGTAGTTCAGAAATTACAGCATATTATGGGCATAGTAATAATACCAATTTAGCGGTTACAAATGCTGGTCGTAACCAAATTAAAGATTGGACTTTAGATATTGCTCAATTAAAATATGTGTCTAAAAACTTTTTTGCAAATGCATATTATACATGGAGTAAAACAGATGAAACCTATGCAATTAATCAGCGTACACAAAACTATGTGTCATTTATTGAAAATGGTTTTTCAGAAGAAGAAGCTTGGAGTCGTGCATTATATGAACAATGGGTTCCTGCTTTTGGTATAGCAGTTCCTAGAGGAGCACTTTTTAAAGATGCGTCTGAAAGATTCAATGCAGAGGCGCAGTATAACAATAATTGGGGAGAGTTTTATGTAACTGCAGGAGCGCAATATCAGTTAGATATGGCAGATTCTAAAGGTACTTATTTGTTAGATCAAGATGGTTCGATTGATATTGCTCAAAAAGGAGTGTATGGTCAGTTTGAATATAAATTAGAATCGGGCTGGAACTTTTTAGCGGGTATAAGAGCAGATAATCATGATTTATACGGAACTAACTTCTTGCCAAAAGCAGCAGTTACTAAAACAATTGGTGAAGGAACATTTAGATTAACGTATGGTAGAGGTATGGCAGTACCATCAATATTAAACTTACAAGGAAATTTATTTGGAGGGTTAGTTTTAGGAAACGGAGAAGGGTTTGCGTTAACTGATGGAACTAAGATCGATAAGTTAGAGGTAGAAACTATCAACTCTTTTGAGTTTGGTTACAAAGGAAAGCTTACAGATAAGTTTTATATTGATGCAAGTGCATACTATAATATGTCAGAAAACTTCATAAGCCCTTTGTTAAATATAGTAGATGCAGCTAACGGTAATTACGTGACTCATATCGGAGATCAACCTATTGATGAGGTTTCGGCTGGGGCTAGTGCATCACCACTTTTATTAACCTATAGCAATTTTGGAAATGTAGACACCTACGGATTCGACCTTGGGTTGAACTACTATTTTACGGATGCGATTAGAACATCGTTAAACTATTCGTATTTCGGACGTAGTTTAGATAAAAATGATATGAACAATGATGGTAATTTAGATGGAGTTGTTTTAGAAAGTGAGTTGCCTATCAATACACCTGAAAATAAATTGAGTTTAGGGTTACATTATGGTGGGAAGAAATTGTACGGAGCTCTTTTCGGACGTTGGGTGCAAGACTATGACTTCTTTTCAGGAATCAATGTTGCCGCTAAAACACAAGACTTAGATGGAGATGGAGTAAATGAAATCGTTGAAAATGCTCGTGTAGGAAGAACATGGAATTATGGTCCTTTAGGTGGTTTTACAGTAGATGCTAACTTAGGGTATAATTTAAATGATAATATATCAGTTGGTATGAATGTTACTAATATTTTCGACGCAAGTATAAGAGAATTTGTAGCTTCTCCAGAGGTTGGAAGGTTAGTTTCGTTCGAGCTTAAATATAACTTTAACGCATTTAAGAAAAAATAAAACCGAATCCGTTAAGCTTATAAAGTATGCCGAAAGTAAAAGTAAACAATATAGAGCTTGATTATGAAGAATATGGAAAAGGCGAGGTTCATTCTTTCTTTTCAGAAAAGTATCGTGTTGTGGTAGTAGATCTTAGGGGGCATGGAAAAACTTCCATTCCCTCTAAAGACTACGGGGTAAAATTCATGACCGAAGATATTAAGCAATTACTAGATGTTTTAAAAATAGAAAAAGCCACGGTTATAGGTTTTTCTATGGGAGGAGCGGTAGCATTTCAATTAGCTTCCAGTAATCCTGAATACATTAATAAACTGGTTATTGTAAATAGTGGTCCCGATTTTAATGATATGGGAAAAATAGGTGAAGAATTATTGAGTTCAAGAACCGAGTTTTTGAAAACCAAAGGATTATTTCCTTTGGCTAAAGAAATTGCCTATAACATGTTTCCTGAAGATGATCAAGTTGAAATAAGAAATCAATTTGAAGAACGATGTAAAAACAATGATTATGATGCGTATTATAATTCATTTGTCACGTTGATGGATTGGGGTTTAGGAGAAAAATTAAAAGATATTACAGTTAGAACGCTAGTGGTAGCTTCTGATATGGATTATACTCCTGTTTCTTTCAAGGAAGAATATGTAAAAAGAATGCCGAATGCAACACTGTCTGTAATTGAAAACTCAAGACATGGAGCGGTAATAGATCAACCAGAGGCTTTTAATAAAGTGCTTGAAAATTTTCTGAATCATGAATAAAGTAGCGTTGATAACAGGAAGTACTAGCGGTATCGGCTTAGGTATTGCAGAGGCTTTTGCCAAAGCAGGTTACAATATTATGTTTCATGGTTTGGAGACAGATGGTGATAAAATAGCAAAAAGTGTAGGAGATAAGTATAATGTGAAAGTTTCTTTTTCAAATGCGAATTTACTGATTGCAGATGAGGTTGAAACATTAATAGAGCAAACAATAAAAGTGTTTGGTACATTGCATGTGTTGGTTAATAATGCAGGGATACAGTATGTTTCTCCTGTAGAAGATTTTCCGAATAATAAGTATGAAAGTATTATTGCTATTAATATGAACGCTGCTTTCTATGCTTCAAAAAAAGCGTGGAATTTTATGAAGGATCAGAAATTCGGTAGGATTATCAATGTTTCATCAGTTCATGGCTTGAGGGCATCAGAGTTTAAAACAGCCTATGTAACAGCAAAACACGGTGTAATAGGTATGACAAAGGTTCTAGCTTTAGAAGGTGCGCCTTATAATATAACATGTAATGCAATTTGTCCAGGATATGTAAAAACACCTTTAGTAGAAGGGCAAATAAAAGATCAGGCGAAAGCACATCAGATGTCAGAAGAAGAGGTTGTTGAAAAAGTAATGCTGAAAAAACAGGCGGTAAAACAGTTCGTTCCGTTGGAAACAATTGCTGATATGGCTCTGTTATTGGCAAAAGACACTTCATCAACTATTACTGGAACTTCATTTGCTTTAGATGGAGGTTGGAGTGCGCAGTAACCTATTATGAAAACTTTGTTTCATTAATTTAGTATATACAAGAGCAGAAGTCTGGCTTACTACTTGTTAGTAAGTTGGGCTTTTGTGTAATTTTAAGTTTAGGTGAAATAAAAAATCCGATTTACGTAAGTAAATCGGATTTTTTTGGCTCCTCAACCTGGACTCGAACCAGGGACCCTCTGATTAACAGTCAGATGCTCTAACCAACTGAGCTATTGAGGAATTTAAAACATGCTTGTCTTAAAATGCGAGTGCAAATTTAAGTCCTTTTTTTATATCTGCAAATTATTTTTTAAAAAAAATAAAACTATTTTTCTTGATGCTGAAATTCAGTGTTTTATTTTTAATAAAAAGAGGCGTGCTTAACGCAAATTTAACAAAAACTAAAAACTCGTTAAAGAGTTTAAAATTAGGCTAAAAAGGAGTGCTATTTTTAGTAAAAGTTGTACTTTTGTCAACATTATTCTTATAGATAGAAAAGTATAACAAAATATATGGACAAGTTTTCGTTCTTAAACGCAGCACACGCAGGTTTTATAGGTGATTTGTATGAACAATATCAAAAAAATCCTGATGCGATAGAACCAAGTTGGAGAAGTTTTTTTCAAGGATATGATTTGGCTAACGAGAATTATTCATTAACAGATGAAGAAGTTTCGATAGAAGTCCCTGAAGAAGTACGTAAAGAATTTTTAGTAATCGATTTAATCAACGGTTACCGCACACGTGGACATTTGTTTACCAAAACAAACCCAGTTCGTAACAGAAGAACTTACACGCCAACTTTAGAAATTGAAAATTTTGGTTTAAATCAAGGAGATTTATCCACAGTTTTTAATGCAGGTGAAATTTTAGGTATAGGTCCTAAAAGCTTAGCTGAGATTATAGATTATTTAAAATCTGTATTCTGTGAGAGCATCGGAGTTGAGTATATGTATGTACGCAACCCTGAAGAGTTAAAGTGGTGGAATGAGCGTTTAAATAAAAACGCAAACCATCCTAGTTATGATGTAGCATCTAAAAAGTATATTCTTACCAAATTAAACCAAGCTTCAACTTTTGAAAGTTTCTTGCAAACAAAATATGTTGGGCAAAAGCGTTTCTCTGTTGAAGGTGGTGAAACCTTAATTCCTGGGGTAAGTGTAGCACTTAGAGATGCAGCTGAGTTGTATGGTGTAGAAGAGTGTGTGTTAGGAATGGCACACCGTGGACGTTTGAATACCTTAGTAAATATCTTTAAAAAACCAATTCGCGATTTATTTAGTGAATTTGAAGGAAAAGATTTTGAAGACCAAGATATTGATGGGGATGTAAAATACCACTTAGGGTTAACCTTAAGCAAAGAGTATCAAGGAGGTCAAAAAATGAAAATGAATTTAGTTCCTAACCCATCTCATTTAGAAACAGTAGATGCTGTTGCTGAAGGAATTGTTAGAGCTAAGATAGATAAAGATTACGAAGGAAATGAAAACAAAATCCTTCCAATCTTAGTACACGGTGATGCTGCAATTGCAGGTCAAGGTATTGTATACGAAGTTGTGCAAATGGCACAGTTAAACGGATACAAAACAGGAGGTACTATTCACGTAGTAGTAAACAACCAGGTAGGATTCACTACTAACTACTTAGATGCGCGTTCAAGTACGTATTGTACAGATGTTGCTAAAGTAACTTTATCACCAGTATTACATGTAAATGCTGATGATGCAGAAGCTGTTTGTCACGCAATGGAAATGGCTGTTGAATATCGTATGAAATTCAACAAAGACATTTTTATTGATTTATTAGGGTATCGTAAATACGGTCATAACGAAGGTGATGAACCTCGTTTTACGCAGCCTAAATTATACAAAGCAATTTCTAAGCATAAAAATGCTAGAGAAATTTATGCAAATAAATTAATTGCTGAAGGAAGCATTACTGCTGACTACTTAAAAGAGATTACTGAAGAATTCAAAGCGCATTTAGAAGTTGAGTTTGCTGAATCTAAAAAGAAAGAAACAGCAAAAATTCAAGAATTCATGCCTGATGTTTGGGAAGGTTTTGTACGTAAGCAGTTACAACATATGTTGCAACCTGTAGATACAACCTACTCGGTAGAAGGTTTAAAAGATATTGCAAGAGTTATTTCGAAAACTCCAGAAGGACATAAGTTTGTTCGTAAAGCAGAGCGTATTTTACACGGTCGTGAAAAAATGGTTTTTGAAGATAACTTGTTAGATTGGGGTACTGCTGAAAACTTAGCATACGGTACTTTATTAGAAGAAGGTTACGATATTCGTATTTCTGGAGAAGATGTAGAAAGAGGAACATTCTCTCATCGTCATGCAATTATGCGTGATGAAGATACCTTAGAGCGTGTTAACTTATTAAACACAAATCCTAAGAATAAAGGAGAGATGACGATTTACAACTCTCATTTATCAGAATATGGAGTATTAGGTTTCGACTACGGATATGCAATGGCAGCTCCAAATACCTTAACAATTTGGGAAGCTCAGTTTGGTGATTTTGCTAACGGAGCACAAATCATGTTCGACCAATATATTTCTTCGGCAGAAGATAAGTGGAAGTTACAAAACGGATTGGTAATGTTACTGCCTCATGGGTACGAAGGTCAAGGGCCTGAGCACTCATCAGGAAGAATTGAACGTTTCTTACAATCATCGTCAACTGATAACTGGACAATTGCAAACTGTTCTACGCCAGCAAACATGTATCACATTTTGCGTCGTCAAATGAAGCGTGATTTTAGAAAACCGTTAGTTGTTTTTACCCCAAAAAGTTTATTACGTTTACCAAAAGCAGTAAATCCTATTGAAGATTTAGCGAACGGAACTTTTCAAGAAGTAATTGACGATACTATTGATACTTCTAAAGTGAAAAAAATGGTGTTCTGTACAGGTAAGTTCTATTATGATTTACTAGAGGAGCGTGAAAAGCTTGGTAGAGAAGATGTAGCTTTAATTCGTATAGAGCAGTTATTCCCATTACACAATGATAAAATCAAAGAGGTGATGGATAAGTATCCAAATGTAGAGCGTTATGTTTGGGCACAAGAAGAACCTAAAAACATGGGAGCTTGGAGTTATATGTTAGAACGTTTTGAATTGGCTAGATTAGAATGTGCTTCAGAAGAGTACCGTTCATCACCAGCAGCAGGTTCAGGAGCACGATTTAGAAGACGTCATCAAGCTATTATTGATAAGGTTTTTGATTAAAAAATAAATGCGTTAGGGATTGAAGCAAGCTACCGTGTAGCGCGTAAAGCCCGACCCGATAGGGAAACGCCCAAATAAAAGAAATAAAATAATTCAGATATATAAAATTTAGAACTGATGGTTTTAGAAATGAAAGTTCCTTCTCCGGGGGAATCAATTACAGAAGTAGAAATCGCAACTTGGTTAGTTGAAGATGGTGATTACGTTGAGAAAGATCAACCGATTGCCGAAGTAGATTCTGACAAAGCAACGTTAGAATTGCCTGCGGAAGAAAGCGGAATAATCACTTTAAAAGCTGAAGAAGGTGATGCAGTAGCAGTAGGAGCTGTAGTTTGTCATATTGATATGAGTGCAGCAAAACCTGACGGAGCAGCAGCGCCAAAAGCTGAAGCACCTAAAGCTGAAGAGAAAAAAGAGGCGCCTAAAGCTGAGCCAGTTAAAGAAACATACGCAACAGGTACAGCATCTCCAGCAGCTAAGAAAGTGTTAGCTGAAAAAGGAATGAGTGCAGCTGACGTTCAAGGAACTGGTAAAGATGGTCGTGTAACTAAAGAAGACGCTGTAAATGCGGTTCCATCAATGGGAACTCCAGGAACAGGTTCTCGTACTAGTGAGCGTAAGAAATTATCTATGTTACGTCGTAAAGTTGCAGAGCGAGTTTAGTTTCTGTAAAGAACGAAACTGCGATGTTAACTACGTTTAACGAGGTAAACATGCAACCAATTTTCGATTTACGTAACGAATACAAAGATGCTTTTAAAGCGAAACACGGTGTAGGTTTAGGGTTTATGTCATTCTTTACTTTAGCAGTGGTAAGAGCATTAAAAATGTATCCAGACGTAAACTCTATGATTGATGGAGATTACAAAGTAAGCCACGATTTCCAAGATATTTCTATTGCAGTATCAGGTCCTAAAGGATTAATGGTTCCTGTTATTAGAAATGCTGAAAATTTAACGTTTAGAGGAGTTGAAAGCGAAGTAAAGCGTTTAGCATTACGTGCTCGCGATGGACAAATTACGGTTGATGAAATGACAGGAGGTACATTTACGATCACTAACGGTGGTGTATTTGGATCTATGTTATCTACACCAATTATCAATCCTCCACAAAGTGGAATTTTAGGAATGCACAACATCGTTAATCGTCCAATGGCGGTAAATGGTGAGGTAGTTATTCAACCAATTATGTATGTGGCGTTATCTTATGATCACAGAATTATTGATGGTCGTGAGTCTGTTGGGTTCTTAGTTGCTGTAAAAGAAGCGTTAGAAAATCCAGTAGAATTATTAATGGATAACAATCCTAAGAAAGCCTTAGAAATGTAGTCGAAAATTTCGACCTATAAATATTGAAATCCTGCACTTTTGTGTGGGATTTTTTTATGTAAATATGTTTTGATGTTTAGCTATAAATGAATATTTTGGTTAAATAACTATTTAATTGCTTGAAATGAAAAATATTGTATTGCTCGTTTGTTTGCTTGTCTTTTCTTTGAAGGGTTACTCTCAACAAGCTGAATTTGAAAATGAATTTGGTGAAAAAAATGTAAAAATTTTAAACTCACTTTTAGAAGATTTTGAAACGAACATGTTGAAGAAGGAATATCCGAATGTTACATTAGAAAATGCTTATAAAGAGTTTTTACAAACTATTGTTGAAGAAAATTATTCGATTCTAGAAAAAAGTAAAGCAAGGTTTAAAGATGATGATTTTAAACTACACGTATACTGTGTTCCAGATTCTACTTGGATTGAAAAAAGGCAGCTCTCTTCAGGAAAAAAAGGGTTTTTAATAAAAGAAAGATATAAATATTTAACAACAAACAATACGATTGGATATACAAAATCAACTATATTTTGTTGTGAAAATAAAGATAAAACACTAAAACTCCTTAAAAAAGAAAGAGTTCAGATTAACCTTTCAGGATTGTATATAAAGGCTTTAAAAAAGATATCTAATAAATCAGAATTTATTGAAAATTATCTTAACAAGATCCAAATTACTGCAGATCCAATTCATCCCCATACGATGTCAAATTACATTCTCATGAATGATATTGATGTAAACGATTATTTTGTAAAAAGGATATTGTTTGTAAATAATGTTTACAGGTAAAACGATGTTTTTATTTTGATTTAATTTTTTTAGTAACTTTAATAGCTATAAAATCAGGTGATTGTGAAAGTTATTAAAGAAGGATTTACCATTTATCATAATTTTCATATAAAGGCATTGTCTAATGAGGTTTTTAAGGCAATTACTAATCAAGAAGACTTGGTACATTGGTGGCCACTTAAATGTACTGGAACGCCTAAAATAGGAATTGAATACAACTTCTTTTTTGGCGAACCATACAATTGGTATGCGAAGTAGTTGAGTGTAAAGAAAACACTTCTTTTCACATAAAAATGACGAAATCAGATAAGGATTGGAACCCGACTACTTTTGGTTTTGATTTGTTTGAAAAAGATGATGGAGTTACTTGGGTGCATTTTTTTCACACCGGTTGGATAGAAGAGAATGATCATTTTAAGCACTCTTCCTATTGTTGGGCATTGTTGCTAAACGGACTTAAAAAAATATGTTGAAAAAGGAATTATTATACCTTTTGAAGAAAGAAATTAAAAAGAAAATATTATGAAACTAGGGGTTTTTTCAATCAGTTTATCAGTAAAAGATATTGATAAATCGAAAGAATTTTATGAAATGTTGGGGTTTACTGTTTTTGCAGGTCAAATAGAAAAGAACTATCTGATTATGAAAAATGGTAATTCATTAATAGGATTGTTTCAGGGGATGTTTGAAAATAACATTTTAACGTTTAACCCAGGTTGGGATGAAAACGCAAACAAATTAGAAGATTTTGATGATGTGAGAAGTATTCAACAGCATTTAAAAGAAAACCACATCAAGCTAAAAAGAGAAGCTGATAAGAACACATCAGGTCCTGCAAGTATTATATTTTTTGACCCTGATGGGAATACGATTTTAATAGATCAACATGTATAAATAAAAAGCGGAAAACTACTAAGTTTTCCGCTTTTTATTTTATTCGTTTAAGGTTTTATTTCTTTCCGAAAAAAGAGCTAAAGGCAATAGCTGCTATTCCAATAACTATGGTAATATACGAGCCAGTGTTGTCTTGTACTTTTATTAAATCTACATCTCCAACAGAAACTTGTGTTTCTGGTTGTACAAGGGTGTAAACTCCGTAAGCTAAAATTACGATTCCAGCTATTAGTACTATCGATCTAAAGTTTTTGCTCATAATTAATTGTTTTTCATAAAGATATGAAAAAACAACTTATAGTTCAAAACCGATATTAACGCCTAATTTGTTGGCGATTAATTGGGTAATTCTTTTTTTAACTTCAGGTATTTTTACACTTCCTAAAACAGTGTTGGCAAAAGCATACATTAATAAAGCGTTGGCTTCTTTCTTAGGAATACCTCTTTGTTGCATGTAAAATAATGCTTGATCGTCTAATTGCCCAATAGTACAACCATGCGAACACTTTACATCATCAGCAAAAATTTCTAACTGTGGCTTAGCATTTATTGTAGCTTTATCACTAATTAAAATATTGTTGTTTTGTTGATACGCATTGGTTTTTTGAGCTTCCTTTTCAACAATAACTTTTCCGTTGAATACACCGGTTGAGCGATCCCCGTAAATACCTTTATAATCTTGGTGACTTTCACAATTAGGCTCTATATGATTTACTAAAGTGTGATGATCTACGTGTTGTTTTCCTTCAATAATGGTAATTCCTTTCAAAATTGAGTTGATATGCTCTCCTTTCTGATAGAAATTTAAGTTGTTACGAGTAATGTTTCCACCAAAAGAGAAGGTGTGTACAGAACAAGTGCTTTCTTTTTGTTGCTCAATGTAAGTATTGTCAATTAAAGAAGCATTTTCGTTATCATTTTGAATCTTATAATAGTCTACTGTTGAATGCGTATCTGTAAAAATTTCAGTTACAGAATTCGTTAAAACAGCATTACTGTTAAGGTTTTGATGACGTTCTATAATTTGAACATGTGCGTTTTTTTCAACAACAATCAAGTTACGAGGTTGTAACATTGCTGCATTTTCTTTTCCTGTGTTAAAGTTGATAATTTGAATAGGTTTTTCAACCTCAACATTTTTAGGAATGTGAATAAAAGCACCTTCGGAAGCAAAAGCTGTGTTTAAAGAAGTTAAATTATCTTGCTTCGCTATTTTATTAAAATACTTTTCTATTACAGGTTTGTATTTATCTTTTGAAAAAGCAGCTGATAATAAACAAACATCTTTTCCGTCATGAGTGGTACTTGATAAGAAAGAACTGTACTTACCGTCTACAAAAACAATTTTGTAGCTGTCTATTTCATGAATAAAATATTTCTTTACATCTGCTAATTCTACAGAGGAATCTCTATCAGGAAAAATGCTGTAGTCTTCTTTTAAAATTGAATTTAAAGAAGTGTATTTCCAAGCTTCTAACTTTTTAGTAGGAAACCCTAACTTTTCAAAATTTTGTAGAGCTTTTGTTCTTATTTCATGTAAACCTGAATTGATGTTTACACTGTCTTCAAAAGCTACGTATGATGATAATATTTTTTCTCTCAACTCCATTGTTTTTAGTTGTAAAGTTTATAAAGCATAAAAGTTTGTAAAGCTGAAAAGTTGCTTGTAATTGTAGGCAACTTTACACTTTTTTACTTTTCAATCTTTCTAACTATTAGCCTCTTCTTTAATCCAATCGTATCCTTTTTCTTCAAGCTCTAAAGCAAGAGAAGCATCTCCTGTTTTAACGATTTTTCCATCGTGTAAAACGTGTACATAGTCAGGAACGATATAATCTAATAAACGTTGGTAGTGTGTAATAACTACTACAGCGTTGTCTTTAGATTTTAATTTATTAACTCCATTAGCAACAATACGTAGTGCATCGATATCTAAACCAGAATCTGTTTCATCTAAAATAGCTAGTTTAGGCTCTAACATTGCCATTTGAAAAATCTCATTACGCTTTTTTTCACCTCCAGAAAATCCTTCGTTTAAGGAACGAGATAAGAACTTACGATCGATTTCTAACAATTCTGATTTTTCACGAATCTTTTTTAGCATGTCTTTAGCAGGCATTTCTTCTAAACCTTGAGCTTTACGAGATTCATTAATCGCAGTTTTGATAAAGTTCGTAACAGTTACCCCAGGAATTTCTACAGGATACTGGAACGATAAGAATACACCAGCGTGAGCTCTTTCTTCAGGAGCTAATTCGCTAATATCTACACCTTCTAATTCAATAGAACCAGCAGTCATTTCGTAAGTTTCATTACCGGCAATTACAGATGATAAGGTACTTTTACCAGCACCGTTAGGTCCCATAATTGCATGAACCTCTCCTGCTTTTACTTCTAAATTAATTCCTTTAAGAATATCTTTATCTTCTACCTGTGCGTGTAAGTTTTCTATTTTTAACATGTTTCTATGTTATTTCGCTTTTTTCATCAAAAAGCATTTTTTATTATTTTGAAGTTTTCAAATTAACGTATTCATTAATTATCCAACACTTCCTTCTAAACTAATTTCTAATAATTTTTGAGCCTCAACAGCAAACTCCATTGGTAATTTATTTAGTACTTCTTTACTAAATCCGTTTACAATTAACGCAATGGCTTTTTCAGTGTCAATTCCACGTTGGTTACAGTAGAATAATTGGTCTTCTCCAATTTTACTAGTAGTAGCTTCGTGTTCTATTTGAGCTGATTTATTTTTTGCTTCAATGTAAGGGAAGGTATGTGCACCACACTCATTACCCATTAATAAAGAATCACATTGTGAGAAGTTACGTGCATTTTCTGCTCTGGAATTGATTTGTACCAATCCACGGTAACTGTTTTGTGATTTTCCAGCAGAAATTCCCTTAGAAATAATAGTTGACTTAGTGTTTTTTCCTAAGTGAATCATCTTAGTTCCTGTATCTGCTTGCTGATGGTTGTTGGTAACTGCAATTGAGTAAAACTCTCCAACAGAATTGTTCCCTTTTAAAATACAACTTGGATATTTCCAAGTAATTGCTGAACCTGTTTCAACCTGTGTCCAAGAAATTTTAGCATTGGTTTCGCATAATCCTCTTTTAGTTACAAAGTTGAAAACACCACCTTTTCCTTCTGAATCTCCAGGGAACCAGTTTTGTACGGTTGAATATTTTATTTCGGCATCGTCTAAAGCAATTAGCTCTACTACTGCTGCGTGTAATTGGTTTTCATCACGTTGTGGTGCGGTACATCCTTCTAAGTAAGAAACATAGCTGCTTTCATCTGCAACAACTAAAGTACGCTCAAATTGCCCTGTTCCTCCTTCGTTAATACGGAAGTACGTAGATAGTTCCATAGGACAACGAACTCCTTTTGGAATATAACAGAAAGACCCATCAGAGAATACAGCAGAGTTTAATGCTGCATAAAAGTTGTCAGTTGGTGGAACAACAGAACCGATGTATTTTCTTACTAATTCTGGGTGCTCTTGTATAGCTTCAGAAATTGGCATAAAAATAATTCCTTTCTCAGCCAACGTTTCTTTAAAAGTAGTAGCTACCGAAACAGAATCCATTACAATATCAACTGCTACATTTGCTAACCTTTTTTGCTCTTCTAAAGAAATTCCTAGTTTTTCAAAAGTAGCCAATAACTCAGGGTCTACTTCGTCTAAACTATTTAATTTAGGTTTTTGTTTAGGAGCTGAGTAGTAAGAAATATCTTGAAAACTTGGTTTTTTATAGGTAACGTTTGCCCACTCTGGTTCTTCCATTTGTTCCCAAATTCTAAAAGCTTCTAAACGCCATTCAGTCATCCATTCTGGTTCGTTTTTCTTTTTAGAAATGGCACGAACGATATCCTCGTTTATCCCATTAGGAAACTTTTCACTCTCAATATCAGTATAAAAACCGTACTCGTATTCTTTGGTTTTTAACTCTTCTCTTAAATCGTCCTCGGTGTATTTACTCATAATCATTAAAAGATTGAAAAATTAAAAGATTTAATCAATCTCACTTTTTTTAAATAATTTATGAATTTAGATAATTGTTTTGAAATGCTTTCAACTTCAATTATTAATTCTTCTACCTTTTTTGGTTCTATTATATTTAATCTTTCACAAATTCGTAATAAACTCCTTACTTCTCCACATGAACCTTTTGCTATGTATAAAAAACGAACAAATTGTTTGTTAGATTGTAATTCAAATCCTTCTGCTATATTTAGAGGTATAGAAAGAGCAGCTCTTTGAACTTGGTCTTTAATGTTTTTATTAAATGTATTAGAACTTGTTACTTTATATATTTCGATTGAAAATTCAAATGATTTTTGATAAACTTCTAAATCTTCAAATCGTTTCATTTTGAACTTTCAATTTTTAAATCCTTTAGTTTTTCAATAATTATAGAGAAAAACTTTCTCCACAACCACAAGTTCTGTTAGCATTAGGATTGTTAAACACAAAGCCTTTACCGTTTAAACCTCCAGAATATTCTAAAGTTGTACCCACTAAGTATAAAAAGCTTTTTTTGTCAACAACAATTTTCACTTCATTGTCTTCAAAAATTTTATCGTTTTCTTGTTGGGTTTTGTCAAAAGTTAAGTCGTAAGATAATCCTGAGCAACCACCACTTTTTACTCCAACGCGAACAAAGTCCGTTGTAGTGTCAAATCCATCATCTGTCATTAATTCAATGACTTTCTTTTTTGCTGTGTCTGAAACTTTTATCATCGTTTAAATAGATTAAATCTAAGTGAATTGCAAAGATAATGACAAAATATGATTTATGTCATGTTTTGAAATGAATATAGTTATTAAACAATAAATTTTGCCTATACCTTAAATCCTGCAGTAAGTTGTTGTTATATTATTGCTGAAAATCAGGATTGTTTATGAAATTCTTATCTAAAAAGCAGGCGGTTTTTAAATCAGTTTTATAATATCTTACTGAGAAATAGCTCCTAAGCTAAAAACACCAGATTTTCCGTTTTCAGATATTAGTTTTTGAGCTTCAAAATCTGAAGTTAACTCATTATTTTTCTCATAAATATTCCAATCATTAGGTGACTTAAACCAGCCAGCAACATTCATTTTAAGTTCTATAGTAGCGTTATTTTTTAATAAAATAGAGCCTGTTTCGATTGAAAAAGAAGTATCGAGAATAGAGTCTTTTTCTTTATCGTAAGCTCTTGCAGTATAAAAATTATAAGGGTTTTGTACTCCTAATGTATCTTTATATTGTCCTTCTAATTGCATAAAATGATATCCGCCACCTATTGAGTCAGGAACATTCCAAGAAGCGGTAGTTAAGTCGCTATAAGCATTGCTAATATTATCATTTCCAGTAAAACCAAAAGTGAAAAATAATTTATAAGCACCTTCAGAAATTTTTTGAGGCAATGTGTAGGTTAGGCTATCTGTATTATTAATGTCTATTAATTTATAACTCTCAAACTTTGTTGTGTCATTAGCTCCATTAATAAGAGAAACATTTGAAATTAAATAACGCAACTTGTTTACTGTAAGTTTAGCTCCTAATTTGTTCGTAAATTCAGTATTGTTTAAGTCAGATTTATCAATTAAAGTACCATCCCAATTTTGAGTGAATTTTAGTTTTACCGATACATCTTTTATTAGTTCATCATTATCTGAACTGCAAGAAAAAAGAAGTAAGCTAAGAGTTAGCGTTAAAAAATATTTCATGTGCTTTTTATTAAAAATCAATGAAAATAAACACGTTTTTTATAATGTGTACAAGAATCATTGAGTCATGACAAAAATAATAAACCCTCTTGTATTTAATGCCGTTTTACTCGTTTATATTATAGAGGATTTTAGGTGTTGAAAATCAAAATGAATGATTACTTAGGTTAAGTAAGGTTGTTTATGTACTTGTCATTATCTTTGCAGCATGTTAGAAGATAAAAATCAAGAAAGAACTTCGTTGGCTGAACTTGGAGAGTTCGGATTAATCAACCATTTGACAAAGCATTTTAAAATGTACCATTCTTCAACAGTAAAAGGTGTTGGAGATGATGCAGCGGTTATTAAATCTTCAAATGAAGAAACTGTAATCACTACAGACTTGTTGGTAGAAGGTGTGCATTTTGATTTAAGTTACATGCCGCTAAAACATTTAGGATACAAAGCGGTGATGGTGAATTTGTCAGATGTATATGCAATGAATGCAACTGCAGAGCAAATTACTGTATCGATAGCGGTGTCTAATCGTTTTCCGTTAGAAGCTATTGAAGAGTTGTATGCCGGAATTCAGTTAGCGTGTGATACTTATAAGGTTGATTTAATTGGAGGTGATACGACTTCATCAACAAAAGGAATACTAATTTCTATTACGGCTATTGGAACTGCTAAAAAAGAGGATATTGTATATAGAAATGGAGCAAAACCAACAGATCTAATCGTGGTTTCTGGAGATTTAGGTGCAGCGTATTTAGGGTTGCAAGTTTTAGAAAGAGAGAAACAAGTATTTCAGGTGAACCCTCAAAATCAACCTGATTTAGATAATTATACGTATATCATAGAGCGTCAATTAAAGCCAGAAGCACGTAAAGATATTCCTGAGTTGTTAAAAGAGTTAGAGGTAAAACCAACTTCTATGATAGATATTTCAGATGGATTGTCTTCTGAAATTATGCACATCTGTACGCAAAGTAAAACAGGATGTAAGATTTATGAAGATAAATTACCATTAGATCCACAAGTAATTGCAACTTCTGAAGAGTTTAATATGGATTCTACAATGATTGCTTTAAGTGGAGGAGAAGATTATGAATTGTTGTTTACAGTGTCAATTGATGATTATGATAAAATAAAAGGAAATCCGAATTTAACTGTAATTGGTCATATTACTGAAGAAAATCAAGGAATAAATTTAGTAACTCGTGCAAATCAAGAAATTGAATTAAAAGCGCAAGGTTGGAATTCCTTCAAAGGATAAAAGAAGAAAATATATTTTTTATAAAGCACACTTAATCAGTGTGCTTTTTTAGTTTTAAAAAATAGCTTCTTAAAAATGCTACGAAGTATTTATTCTGGTATAAAAATTGTATCTTGGTCAAACAGAAAATTGAATATTAACAAAAAAATCAAAAAGAAAATGGGAATTTTTTCATTTATTAAAAACGCCGGAGCTAAAGTTTTTGGTGTAGGAAAAACAACTGAAGAAGAAGCGGCAGAAAAAGCTGCTAAATTAGTAGACGCTGTACATAAATTAGAGCTTTCTGTTGAGAATCTAGCGGTTAATGTAGATGATGACAAAGCTATAGTTACAGGTGAAGCGGCTGATTTAGCAACAAAAGAAAAAGTAGTTTTAGTAGTAGGAAATACTGAAGGAATTGCTTCTGTAGAAGATAACATGACTGTTAAAGAAGTTGAAGTTATTGAAGAAGCTGCTATGGCACAATTTCACACTGTAGTTAGTGGAGATTCATTAAGTAAAATAGCAAAAGAGTTTTATGGTGATGCAATGAAGTATCCTGTAATTTTTGAAGCAAACAAGCCAATGTTAACACACCCAGATAAAATTTATCCAGGGCAAGTATTAAGAATACCACCTTTAGTGGACTAATCAAAAGTTAATCAACCAAAGGAAAAAGCACCGTATATACGGTGCTTTTTTAGTTGAATAATATGCTATTAAAAGAAGTGTTTAGGATAATAAAGTAACAGAAAACAAGAAATTAATTGTCATCTTTGCAACTGTTTTCAAACTCACTAAAAAATGAATCAAAGAGCGCTGGCATTAACAGCAACATCTATTGCAACACTTATTTACGGAGTAACTTTTACGGTAGCTAAAGAAGTAATGGAAGAACATATACAACCGTTTGGGTTTATATTGCTTCGTGTTGGAGGTGCTGCTACGGTTTTTTGGTTGTTAGGGTTGTTTGTAAAAGCTCCTTCAATAGAAAAATCGGATTATAAAAATGTAGCAATGGCGGCTTTTTTTGGTATTGCTTTAAATATGCTTACTTTTTTTAAAGGACTAAGTTATACTACGCCTATAAGTGCATCGGTAATGATGGTAACCACACCAATTTTAGTGTTAATTTTTGCAAGTATACTTCTTAAAGAGAAATTAATTCTTAGAAAAATAGCAGGAGTTGTTGTTGGTTTAATAGGAGCTGTGATTTTAATTGCTTACGGAAATCCGTTGAAAGGAGATGCTTCTAATATGATGCTAGGAAATTTTTTAGTATTTATCAATGCAGCATCGTATGCAATGTACTTAGTTATTGTTAAAAAACTTATTGAAAAATACAACCCGATTGTTTTTGTAAAGTGGTTGTATCTCTTCGGATTGTTATTAGTGTTCCCTTTCGGAATTTCTGAGCTGTTGGAAGTTCAATGGCAAACAATGCCAACAAATATTTATTTAAAAGCAGGGTTTGTGGTATTGTTTACCACTTGTATAACTTATTTGTTCAACTTATTTGCGCTGTCTAAATTAAAACCAACAACGGTAAGTGTTTTTATGTATTTACAACCAGTAGTGGCAGCAATTTACGCATTAATAGTAGGAAGTGATCATTTAGATATGGTTAAAATAGGTGCTGCATTATTGATATTTTTTGGAGTGTTTCTAGTAACAAAACGTCCTACTGAAACTCCGAATAAATAAATGTATCTTTGCGGATTATTAAACCGAAGTTATGATACAATCTATGACGGGGTACGGTAAATCTGTACTACATCTACCTTCTAAAAAAGTTACGATTGAAGTTAAATCGTTAAACAGTAAAAATTTAGATTTAAACACTCGAATTCCTTCTTACTACAGAGAAAAAGAACTAGATGTTCGTAAAAAACTAGCAAGTAGTTTAGTACGAGGTAAGGTAGATTTTTCTATTTATGTTGAAATGACTGCGGATGAAACTTCAACTACGGTAAATACTGGTGTGGTACGAGAGTATATGCAACAGTTAAGAAATGTAACGCAAGTAGGTTCTTCTGATGATGTTGAATTGATGAAAATGGCAGTAAGAATGCCAGATGCTTTAAAAACGGAACGTGAAGAGCTAGATGAAGAAGAGTGGAATCAAATAGATGCTCATATTGATGAAGCTTTAAAAGAAATTATTCAATATAGAATAGATGAAGCACAGTCGTTAGAAGAAGATTTCAAAACGAGAATAACCAATATTCGAATAGCTTTAGAAGAAGTTAAAAAGTTAGATGGTGATAGAATAGCTCATGTAAAAGAGCGTTTGCAAAAAGCATTAACTGATTTAAAAGTTGAAGTAGATGAAAATCGTTTCGAACAAGAGTTAATATACTATTTAGAAAAATTAGATATTAACGAAGAAAAAGTACGTTTGACAAACCATTTAGAGTATTTTTTACAACAATTAGAAACGTCAGATTCTAATGGTAAAAAATTAGGTTTTATCGTACAAGAAATAGGTAGAGAAATTAATACTACAGGGTCTAAGGCTAATTTTGCACCAATACAAAAATTAGTCATTCAAATGAAAGACGAGTTAGAAAAAATAAAAGAGCAAATTTTAAACGTTTTATAAAAATGTCGGAAGAATTTAAAGGGAAATTATTTGTGTTTTCAGCACCATCAGGTTCAGGTAAAACTACAATTGTACGTCACTTATTGGCTCAAGAACGTTTTAATTTAGAGTTTTCAATTTCTGCGACTTCAAGAGCTCCAAGAGGAGAAGAAGTTGATGGAAAAGATTATTATTTTATTTCAGCAGAAGAGTTCAAGCAAAAAATAAAAAACGACGAGTTTTTAGAGTGGGAAGAAGTGTATCGAGACAACTTTTATGGAACATTAAAAACCGAAGTAGAACGTATTTGGGCTCAAAAGAAACATGTAATTTTTGATATTGATGTTGTTGGAGGATTACGTATTAAAAAGAAATTTCCAGAAGAAACTTTAGCTGTTTTTGTAAAGCCACCAAGTGTTGATGAACTAAAAATTCGTTTAAAGAAAAGAAGTACAGAAAGCGAAGATAAAATCAATATGCGTATCGCAAAAGCTTCGGTAGAATTGGCTACAGCACCGCAATTTGATAAAATCATTAAAAACTACGAATTACCAGTAGCTTTACAAGAAGCAGAAGATTTAGTAGACGATTTTTTGGGAATAAAAAAAGTAATTAAAGAATAACTTAGTATTTAGGTCTAGGTTCTAGTATTTTTAAATATGAAAAACATAGGATTATACTTCGGAACTTTTAATCCAATTCATATAGGGCATTTAATTATAGCCAACCACATGGTTGAGTATTCTGACTTAGATGAAATTTGGATGGTGGTAACACCTCACAACCCATTTAAAAAGAAAAATTCGTTGTTAGATAATCATCATCGTTTAGATATGGTGTATTTGGCTACTGAAGAATATGAAAAAATCCAACCGTCAGATATAGAGTTTAGGCTTCCTCAACCAAATTATACAATTAATACATTAGCACATATTTCTGAAAAACACCCCAATTATATATTTAGTTTAATTATGGGTGAGGATAATTTGAAAAGCTTGCATAAGTGGAAAAATTATGAGGCTATTTTAGAAGATTATCACATATATGTGTACCCTAGAGTTTCTGAAGGAATTGTAGAAAATCAGTTCAAGAATCACGAGAAGATTCATAGAGTTGATGCTCCAATAGTAGAAGTTTCTTCAACCATGATACGAAAAGCGATAAAAGAAGAAAAAAACTGCAAACCTTTACTACCATATAAAGTTTGGAAGTATATAGACGAGATGAACTTTTATAAAAAATAGTTTCGCCACTTTTTCGTTGTATATTTGAATCCCAAACAAGTATAAAACGTGTCAAAAAACAAGAAAAAAAGAAAGCTTAAACAGAAGCTTACAGATAAGTACAGACTGGTAATTTTAAATGAAGATACATTTCAAGAACGATTTTCTTTAAAGTTATCGAGGTTAAATGTATTTGTTTTTAGTGGAGTGTTTTCAATACTTCTTATAGTTTTAACAACGCTATTAATTGCATTTACTGGAATACGAGAGTATATTCCTGGTTACTCTTCAACAGCATTAAAAAGGAAAGCTACGAGGTTAACTTATGAAGCGGATTCTTTAAAAAACAGGTTAGCAATTATAGAAAGTTACACCAAGGCATTAAAACCCGTGTTAACAGGTGAAATAGAGCCTGAAAAAATAGATTCGATAACAACCGAAATGCAAACAATTGTAGTTGATGAAACTAAACTGCAAGCAACAAAGCAAGATTCACTTTTTAGAGAGAAGATAGATAATAAAGATCTTTTTCCATTGTATGAAGGGGGAGAGAACAGAATAAAAAATGTATTCTTTTCACCTTTAACGGGTACTATTTCTCAGCCTTTTGATTTGAATGAAAAGCATTACGCAATTGATATTGTGGCGCAAACAGGCACTCCAGTAAAAGCTGTCGCGGACGGAACAGTAATTTTAGCAGAATGGACGGCAGAAACAGGCTACGTGATAACGATTCAACACTCTAATGAGTTTATTTCTGTGTATAAGCATAACGGAACTTTATTAAAAGAGCAAGGAGATGTAGTAAAATCAGGTGAGGCTATTGCAAGTGTGGGATCAACAGGAGAGTTAACTACTGGACCGCATTTACATTTTGAGTTATGGAATAATGGATTTCCAGTAAACCCTACCAATTATATAGATTTTCAGTAATAAAGAGTAGAGTACAGAGAGGTTGTCTAATAATCCAATCATCTAAAAATCTAACAATCTAAAAAAGAATGAGCATTAAATCAATATTAGCAATTCCATTTGCAAAAATTGTACGAAAGCAAGTGTACAAATGGGCAAATGATCCACATAAAACACAAGAAAAAGTATTTCAGTATTTAGTTACAGAAGGATGTAAAACAGCTTTTGGTAAAGACCACGATTTTGTATCAATCAATAACTATGAAGACTTTAAAAAACGTGTTCCTGTTAATGATTATGAAGGATTACGTTCTTATGTAGATAGAGTAGTTGAAGGAGAGGAAGATGTTTTATGGAAAGGAAAACCGTTGTATTTTGCTAAAACTTCAGGAACCACTTCTGGGGCAAAATATATTCCAATTAGTAAAGAATCAATGCCAACACATATTTCTGCGGCACGTAACGCTTTGTTGTTTTACATAGCAGAAACAAACGATGCTAGTTTTGTTGATGGAAAGATGATTTTTTTACAAGGAAGTCCAGTTTTAGAAGATAAAAACGGTGTGAAGCTAGGGCGTTTAAGCGGAATAGCGGCTCATTATGTTCCAAATTATCTATTAAAGAATCGCTTACCAAGTTGGGAAACCAATTGTATTGAAGATTGGGATGTGAAAGTTGATAAAGTAGTTGAAGAAACGCTACCGGAAAATATGACGGTGATTAGCGGAATTCCGTCTTGGGTACAAATGTATTTTGAAAAACTGATTGAAAAGACGGGGAAAACGGTTTCCGAAATTTTCCCAAACTTCAATTTCTTTGTGTACGGAGGAGTAAATTTTGAACCGTACAAGAATAAGTTTGAAGCGTTAATTGGTAAAAAAATAGATTATGTAGAGTTATACCCTGCATCAGAAGGATTCATTGCTTATCAAGATTCTCAAACTGAAAAAGGAATGTTGTTGCAGTTGAATTCAGGGATTTTTTATGAGTTCATCCCGGCAAATGAATTTTTTGATGAAAACCCAACAAGAATTTCGTTAAAAGATGTTCAGTTAGGGGTTAACTATGTAATCATTTTAAATACGTCTGCTGGTTTATGGGGGTATAATATTGGTGATACGGTAGAGTTCACTTCTTTAAAGCCTTATAGAATTAAAGTAACAGGACGTATCAAGCATTTTATTTCCGCTTTTGGAGAACACGTAATTGGTAAAGAAGTTGAAAAAGCGTTGAATGATGCTATTAAAGGCACTGATATTAACATAAGTGAATTTACCGTAGCTCCGCAGGTAAATCCAGAAAGTGGATTACCATATCATGAATGGTTTATAGAGTTTGAAAATGAACCAGAGGATTTAGAGGGGTTAGCTGCTAAGATCGATGCTTCTATGCAAGAGCAAAATGTGTATTACTTCGATTTAATTACAGGTAAAGTTTTACGTCCGTTAATTATTAGAAAAGTACAAAAGGGAGGTTTTCATGAGTATATGAAATCGATAGGTAAGTTTGGGGGTCAGAATAAAATTCCACAATTATCAGACAACCGAAAAATAGCGGATGTTTTGCAGAACTTTTTAATCAAAGAATAATCTATGAAAATTGTAGCAACAAATATAGGAGAGCGAAAAGAAATCGATTGGAAAGGAAAAACCGTTACTACAGGGATTTTCAAATTTCCTGTTGATAAACCTATTTTTTTAGATGTTGAAAAAGTAAAAGACGATGCTATTTGTGACAGAGAACATCACGGAGGAATAGATCAAGCAGTTTACGCTTACTCAGAAAATCATTATTCATACTGGAAAGAATTGTACCCTAATTTAGGTTGGGAATACGGAATATTCGGTGAAAACCTAACTGTTTCTGATTTAGATGAAAGTCAATTACATGTTGGCGATACTTTTAAAGTAGGAGAGGTTGTTATTGAAGTAACGAAGCCGCGTCAACCTTGTATGAAACTTGGGGTACGTTTTAATGATATGAAAATTGTAAAACAATTTTGGCAGCAAGACTTACCGGGAGTTTATTTTAAAATATTGCAAACAGGTTTTGTGAAATCAGGTGATGAGTTTGAGCAAATAAAAAGCTGCCCTCAAAACCCAACGATTGCTGAGGTGTACGCTGAAAAAAGAACTAAAAAAGGAATGTAAGTTTTACTTAGCTTCCAGCTCAAACACTTTTTGCAGCATTTTATCATCTTGCTGATCTACTTTGTATAAACCTTCATCACTAAACAATTCACGAGCAATTAATACTCTCAAATTGCTGCGAAGTTGATTTTTTGTTCTTTCAGAAAGTCTGAAATCTTTAATTTCTTCTAGAAACTTATTAGAAACGCTATGGTCTTTATCAAAGTTCTTAATAAAATCTTCTACTGTTATAGTAGCTAATTTTTTACGATTATCATCAACGTATGAAAAAGCAAAATCGTTTAAAGGACGGAAGAAAATTGTAGGAATGTAAGAAGAGGTGTCTACCGCAACAAAATGATCTGGGATAATTCCACCACCACCATACACTATTTTTCCTTTAGGGGTTGTGTATTTTAAACTATCTACTGTTTTAATACTGTCTTTATTGAACAATTCACCATTTTCTATACGATGCTCAAAATCGTGACTGTATTCTTCAGAGTCAGCTTCTGCTTTGTAAGGTTTTTGGATAGATCGACCAGTAGGAGTATAGTAACGTGCAGTAGTTAATCGCACTGCAGAACCATCACCTAAATCCATTTCTTGTTGTACTAACCCTTTACCAAAAGAACGACGTCCGATGATAATTCCCTTGTCATTATCTTGTAATGCACCTGCTACAATTTCAGAAGCAGAAGCAGAGTTTTCGTCAATTAGAACATACAATCCACCATGTTCAAAATCGCCTTTATCAGTAGCGAAAGATTCAACAACATCTCCTTTATTGTTTTTAGTAAATACAATAAGTTTTTTATCTTCTAAAAATTCATCAACAATATCGTTGGCAATATCTATAAAGCCACCGCCGTTACCACGAAGGTCTAAAACTAAATCAGTCATTCCTTTCGTAAGTAATTTGTTTAAAGAAGTTTTAAATTCTACATAAGTGTTACGAGCAAAACGATCTAATTTTATATAACCAATACTGTCGTTTAGCATGTAAGCAACGTCAACACTTTTAATATTTACTTTACCACGATTAATGGTAATATCAAAAACACTGTCATTGGTTTTTCTATAAACCTGTAAATCAACTTTAGTGTCTGGCTTCCCTTTTAAGGCTTTCATTATTTGGGAAGTTTGTAGGTTTTTTCCATAAAGAGTGTCTTTGTCTGCGAGTAAAATTCTATCTCCAGCTTTAATTCCAGCTTCAATACTTGGTCCACCTTTAATAGGTTCTATAACGGTAATCGTATCACCAATCATACGAAACTGAACACCAATACCTACAAAGTTACCCTGCATGTTTTCGGTAACTAATTGTAAGTTTTCCTTCGGAATATATACAGAGTGCGGATCTAATTTACCTAGCATTTCAGCAATAGCACCATCTAATAATTCATCAGTGTTAACGTTGTCAACATAATCACTTTGAATATAATCAATCAAACGTTTTATTTTACGTTCACTAGAAGTACTTTTACTAATAAAATTGCTTGAGTTTCCACCGCTAAAAAAAGTTCCAATAAGAATACCGAAAACTACTGCGATAGAGAAATATATAGGTAAATTATTCTTGTTCATTTGGTAAATATGTCAATTCAACACCTGCTTTTTCTAAAAAATCTAATCCTGATCGGTCTTTGTATGCTTGTGAATATACTACACGTTTTATCCCTGCTTGATGTATTAATTTACTACATTGTTGACAAGGTGATAAAGTTATGTACAAGGTAGCACCTTTACAGGATTGTGTTGAAGATGCTACTTTTAAAATAGCATTGGCTTCGGCGTGTAATACGTACCATTTAGTGTAACCTTCTTCATCTTCACAAAAGTTTTCGAACCCAGAAGGAGTTCCGTTATAACCGTCAGAAATAATCATTCTATCTTTTACAATTAAAGCACCTACTTTTTTACGAATACAGTGTGAAAGTTGTCCCCATTCATTCGCCATTTTTAAATAGGCAATGTCATATTTTAATTGTTTTTTCTTCAAAATGTTTCGTGTGATTTTTTCTTAGTTAAGCTAAGGTAATTAGATTTGAATTAGTTAGGCGTTAATTTTTTACCAAAAAACACGGTCGAACATCATTTGTAAAGCGAACCCGATAACGATAGACGACATGATTAAAATCCAATCACGACGATTTACACTAAAGATTGATTGTACTAACGCACCGATTAATAAAATACCTAAAACAATGATAATTTGTGCTACTTCTACACCTAAAGCAAACTCAACTAAAGGTAAAAATTTATCAGAAGTTTTACCAATCATAATTTTAAAATAGTTGGAAAAACCAAGTCCGTGAATTAATCCGAAGAAAAGTGCAAAAAATAAATTCTGATTTTCTTTTCCTACCGATGCTTTTTTGGCAGTTAATACATTCATTAACCCTGTAATAAAAATAGTTAACGGAATTAAAAATTCGATTAAATCTGCTCGTACATTTAAAATTCCGTAGGCAGAAAGTGCTAGCGTTATCGAGTGTCCAATGGTAAATAAAGTGATTAACCATAAAACTTTTGTCCACTGTTTAAATTGATATACAACAGCTAATACGATTAAAAATAAAATGTGGTCATAGGCTTTAAAATCAAGTACATGAAACAAGCCCATTTTAAAGTAGAATATAAAATCGTTCATTCGGGGTTTTAAATTTTTATTTGTCGATCTATTTGTTGGTCTAAAGATATAAAAGTTTCGGTTCTTGAAACCCCTTTTATGGTTTGAATATCCTTATTTAACAGGTGCATTAAATCTTCATTGTTCTTACACAGTATTTTAATAAAAATAGCATAGTTACCTGTGGTGTAATGACTTTCTACAATTTCAGGAATTTCTTTTAAACGTTTAATAGCTGAAGAGTATAAACTGGCAGAATCTAAAAACACTCCAACAAAAGCAGTGGTAGTATATCCTAAGGCTTTAGGGTTTAATACCATTTTATAGCCTTCAATCAAATCAGATTCGTCTAATTTACGCAACCGTTGATGAATGGCAGCGCCTGATATACCTACTTCGCGAGCAATACTTAAAATAGGAGTTCTTGCATCATTTACCAATCGTTTGATAATGATTTTATCTATTCCGTCAATTTTCAATTTTTTTGCCATGTAACAAAAATAGCAAAAGTTTAATTATCATATAAAAATAAAAAATTATTGTTTTTCAATAATTTTAATATATTTGTGCAAGAAATAAAAAATATAAAATGTTATGGAGACAAAAAAGATTTTAAAAAATGGATCACTTTTCTTGAAGTTTATAATGTTAATACAAATAATTCTATGTGTAGGATTAGTGTTTATATACTTTGACTCTATGGTATCTCCTGAAAAATATAACTCACTAATTATTGATGAAAGTAGAAGATTGGTTTTTAACCATGGTATTGAAAAAGTACCAGAAACTTATGAGCAATGGGAGGCTACAGAAAAGTTTATACATTATAATTTATTAAATGACTATTCTAAATTTTATATCATATGGACAAAAGTTGTAAAGTTTTTAGGGTACTTTTTTATACTATATTTTTTAAATCTTTTTTTAAAGAATACAAAAAGTTATGATTTGTTTTTTTGCTCTAATATTAAAATATTAAACAAAATTATATTATTAATAATAGCACTTTTTATAATAGATTTTGCTTTAAAAGGATTTACGTTAGAACCAATATCAATGGTTTTTAATGAAACAGATATACCGCATTTTGTAACAAAAGAAAGAGTAACATTAGATTTTATAATATACTATCCATTAGCCATTATCTTCTTTTATATTTTAAAGGAAGTGTTTAAAAGAGGGAGAGAGCTAAAAGAAGAAAACGACCTAACCATATAAACTAATTATGAGAAAATTAAAAATTTTAAAAAGCTTAATAGACTTTATTTTTATTGTATATAGTCTCATGGTTCCTTTTCTTGCTATAGGTATTCCTCTTATATTTTTTGTAACAGAACAAGGCAATTTTAAAATTATGGGGTTAGACTTTAATGTAGGTACAAGCATAACTTCAAAAGTATTTGTAGCAATTTTTTTGTTGGTGTATGTACTAGTTTATAATGCAGTTTATAAGTTTAGAGTAGTGTTAACAGAATTTGTTAGAACTAAGATGTTTTCAGAAAAAGTAATTACGAATTTAAAAGGAGCAGGAAATTTATTACTTATTTCAGGTGTTTTGATGATTGTTGCTAGAGTTGGTTTAAAGCTAACAACAACATCAACTATAAATTTTGATTTTGGAATTGGAGCTCATTATTTAAGTATCTGTTTTGGACTTTTCTTTTTAGTGCTTTCAGAGATATTTAGAGTTTCAAAAGAATTAAAACAAGAAAACGACTTAACAATATAAGGTATGCCAATCATTGTAAACTTAGATGTAATGCTTGCCAAACGCAAGATGAAAAGTAAAGAATTGGCAGAGATTGTAGGAATTACCACAGCAAACCTATCCATCTTAAAATCAGGAAAAGCTAAAGCTATTCGTTTTTCAACACTAGAAGCTATTTGTAAAGCATTAGATTGCCAACCCGCAGATATTTTAGAGTTTGTAGAGGAGTAAAAACAGAAGATTCTGTACCTTTACAATTATGTATGCGTTGGTAGATTGTAATAACTTTTATGCTTCTTGCGAACGGGTTTTTAATCCGAATTTGCAAGGAAAACCCGTGGCTATTTTAAGTAATAATGATGGGTGTGTTATTTCAATGAGTGATGAAGCAAAAAAATTACAGCTTCCATTTGGAGCTCCAATTTTTAAGTGGGATCAGTTTTGTAAAGACAATCAAATTTCAGTGCTGTCGTCAAATTATCCGTTGTATGGTGATATGAGTGCGCGGGTGATGAAAATTTTAGAACAATTTTCGCCCGATGTAGAGGTGTATTCTATTGATGAAGCTTTTTTACAATTCAAAGGTTTTGATGAGTATAATTTGAATTCTTATGGAACTGAAATAAGAAGTAGAATTTTACAATGGACAGGTATTCCAACTTGTGTAGGAATTGCACCTACAAAAGCATTAAGTAAAGTAGCAAATAAAATAGCACGTAAGTTTCCGAAAGAAACAGGAGGAGTCTATGTGATAGATTCCGAAGAAAAAAGAATCAAAGCGTTAAAATGGACTCCTATTGAAAGTGTTTGGGGAATTGGAAGAGGTATACAAAAAAGACTACAAGCTAAAGGATGTGTAAAAGCGTATGATTTTACACAGTTAAATGATGATTGGGTGCTGAAAAATTTATCCATTACAGGCTGGAAGTTAAAAAAAGACTTAGAAGGAGATTCGAAAATTGAATTAGATGAACCTGCCAACAAAAAAGCAATAGCAACAACCCGAAGTTTTGAATATACATTTTCAGATTTAGATAATATTAAAGAAAGAATTTCTACGTTTGCAGCAAGTTGTGCAGAAAAATTACGAAAGCAAAATTCTAGTTGTCATATGGTAATTGTATTATTGCGTAGCGATTATCATAAAAAAGACACAGAGCAACATCGTGTAAGTAAAACAGTAGTGTTTCCGTATCCGACCAATTCAACACTAACAATTTGTAAAAGCGCGGTACAAGCAGTAACAACTATTTTTAAAGAAGGAATACACTACAAAAGAGCAGGAGTTATTGTAACAGGATTGGTGCCTTCAGATAATTATCAATTAGATATGTTTGCAAGTGAAAATCCGAAGCACGCTTCTTTAATGAGTGCGATTGATAAAATTAATCAGACTTATAAAGCAGATAAGATTAAATTAGCCAATCAAGATTTACGGCGTACTTGGAAGATGCGTCAAGAACGATTATCACCCAAGTACACAACTAATATTAACGATATTATCAAGGTAAAGTAAGTTTAGTTAAACAACAAACAATAAGATGTTACGAAAATTAAAACAAGTACAAGCATCAGAAGCATTGACATTTTTTTTACCGAAAGAATTAAATGAAAGCGAAGGTGCTATCTTTATGGATATAGGTATTTCTGCTGGATTTCCTTCTCCTGCAGATGATTTTAGAGAAACTCGTATTTCGTTAGATGAGGAGCTTATTAGAAATAAAGAGGCAACTTTTTTTGCACGAGTAAGTGGTCAATCGATGATTGGTGCTGGTTTGGATGATAATGATTTGCTGGTGATTGATAGAAGTATTCCGCCAACCAATAATAAGATAGCGGTTTGTTTTTTAGATGGAGAGTTTACGGTAAAACGCTTGCGAGTTGAAGGAGGAGAAGTTTGGTTGAAACCTGAAAATCCAGATTATCCTATTATAAAAATCACTGAAGAAAATAATTTTATCATTTGGGGAATTGTCACCAATGTGATTAAAAAAGTGTAGAAGCGAACAGAGACCGCTTCGCTGTTAGATAAAAGAATTAAGACAGTTTTATCAAAAAGATCAAGAGTCATTCCGAACTTTTCGTAAGGAATCTTAAAATAAAAAATCCAGCAATTTGCTGGATTTTTTTGTCTTTGTTCTTTAGCCTAAAAGTCTTGCTTCTAAAAATTAACAAAACTCGTCGTAAGCAGCTGCTAAGTTTTGAGCAATTGCTTCAGCAGAACGTCCTTCGATATGATGACGCTCTAACATGTGTACTAAATTTCCGTCTTTAAATAAGGCGATTGCAGGTGATGATGGAGGGAAAGGAATCATATATTCTCTTGCCTTCGCAGTAGATTCTTTTTCTACCCCTGCAAAAACAGTTGTTAAATGTGTAGGAGTTTTATCTGCTCCTAAAGAAGCAATAGCTCCTGGTCTTGCAGTACCTGCAGCACATCCACAAACTGAGTTTACCATTACTAACGTAGTTCCTTCTTTTGCTAAAGCATTGTCAACATCTTCAGCAGTATATAAAGCTTCAAAACCAGCGTTGATTAATTGGTCACGCATTGGTTTTACTAATTCTTCTGGATACATATTTTTGAATTAAATTTAAAGCAAAGATACTGTTTTTCATGGCAACAATCAACTTCAAATAGCTATGGTTGTAGTTGCTTAAAATTTTATCTTTGCACTTTTAAATTTTATAAATGGGAAAATTTGCAAAATGGCTTGGGGCTGGAGCAGGCTTTACGTTAGGAGGTCCTATTGGAGCTATTGTAGGATTTGTTGTGGGGAGTTTTATTGATGGAATTTCAGTAGAAGATTTTAAAGAAGAACAACAAGAATATCAAAAAAGACAACATGAGGGAACAAGAGGAAGAGCTACTTCAGGAGATTTTGAAATTAGCTTATTAATCTTAGCATCGGTAGTTATAAAAGCAGATGGGAGAATAGATCAACGCGAATTAGATTATGTTCGTACGTATTTTGTGAAAATGTACGGTAAAGAAAGAGCAAATCATGCATTTAAATTGTTTAACGGAATTATTAAAAAGCAAATTTCTACACGTCAAGTTTGTTTACAAATTCGTCAGTACATGTCGCATGCTACGCGATTACAGTTAGTTCATTTTTTATTCGGAATAGCGCAAGCTGATGGACAAGTAACGAGTAATGAGGAGCAAGAAATTAGAAAAATAGCAAGTTATTTATACATTAATGAATACGATTATTCATCTATAAAAGCAATGTTTTATGATGAGTCTGATAGCGCTTATAAAATGCTAGAAATAACAAAAGAAGCTACTAATGATGAGGTGAAAAAAGCGTATCGAAAAATGGCTAAAAAGCACCATCCAGATAAACTGCAAAACTTAGGAGAAGAGCATAAAAATGGAGCGAACGAAAAGTTTCAAAAAATTCAAGCAGCTTATGAACAGATAAAAAAAGAGCGAGGAATAAGCTAGAATAAAAAAAGATAATTATTTTAGTGTTATTTAACTACAAAAGATAAGAGACATGGGGAAACAGTTAGTAGTAATATTTATTTTTCTTAGTGGCATTTGCTTAGGGCAAAGAAAATACACAGCCGACAAATATTTTGAAGTTTTTGCTTATAAAAAGGCAGCAGAACTATATGAGAAAATTTATGATAAAGGAAATAATTCGTACGAAATTGTTAGTCGTTTAGGAGACTCTCATTATTATAACTCAGAGTTTTTAGAAGCAGAGAAATGGTATAAAGTTTTAATGGAAAACTATGAGAGTATTACAGAGCCAGAATATTTTTTTAGATATGCACAATCTTTAAAAAGTAATGGAAAAATTAAAGAATCTGATAAATGGCTTTTAAAGTTTAGTGAAATTAAAGAGAATGACTCAAGAGGGCAAGCTTTAGAGAAAAATGAAGGTTATTTTAACAAATATAGTAATGGAAAAAAGAAAACATTTGTAAATATAACCAATCTCTCAGTCAATACTCAGTATTCTGATTTTGGTGGGTTTACCTATGATAATAAACTTTATTTTGCCTCTACAAAACCTGTTAGAGAAAATGACAAACTATATAAATGGAACAACCAACCGCATTTAAATATCTACAAAGCAAATGAAGTTTATAATGAAGAAAAACAATTAATAGATTTAGAAAAAGAAGAAATAATTTCATCATTAAGTTCACAATATCACGAATCCAATGCTGTAATTACTTCAGATGGTAAAACAATGTACTTTACCAGAACAAATTTCAATGGAAAGAAATTAGAAGGAGGAGATAATCAAATAGCATATCTTAAAATATATAAAGCAGAGTTTGAAAATGGAGAGTGGAGAAATATAAAGGAACTTCCATTTAATAATGATAATTATTCTGTAGGGCATCCAGCTTTAAGCTCAGATGAGAAAACATTATATTTTATTTCAGATATGCCAAATGGTTTTGGAGGAACAGATATATACAAGGTAGCACTTTTAGAAAATAACACTTACGGAACACCAGTAAATTTAGGAAAAGAAATAAATACAGAAGGAAGAGAAATGTTCCCTTTCATAGCTAAAAACAATACCTTGTATTTTGCTTCAGACGGACATCTAGGTTTAGGTGCCCTTGATATTTTTGAATCAAAAAATAATTCAGGTACTTATCAAAAACCAAATAATTTAGGTGCTCCAATAAATGGATCGTATGACGATTTTGCTTTTGTGATAGACGATGAAAAGAACAAAGGTTTCTTCTCTTCTAATAGAAAAGGAGGAAAAGGAGACGATGACATTTATAGCTTTATTTTATATAACTGTAAAGAAGATATAACAGGTGTAGTATCAGAAGAAAAAAGCAATAAACCAATATTAGGAGCAACAGTTAAATTAATTGATTCTAATGGTAAGGTTCAAGCACAACAAGTAACGGGAAAAAATGGAGACTATAGGTTTGTTGAAGTTGATTGTGAGAAAAAATTTACAGTTATAGCAGAAAAAGAAGATTATAAAGCTTACCCAAAACAATTACAAACTCTTGATGTAAATAAACAGCTTGTTACAGTAAATTTATCGTTAAAACCATTGATTATAGAAGATCAAATTGTGATTAGTCCTATTTATTTTGATTTTGATAAACATACAATAAGAAAAGATGCAGAATATGAGTTAGAACATATTGTTTCGGTAATGAAAAATCACCCAGAAATGATAATTAGAATAGAATCACACACAGATAGTAGAGGATCGAAAGAATACAATAAAAAGCTATCTGATAAAAGAGCAAAATCAACAAAAGCTTACATTGTTTCTAGAGGGATTTCTTCAGAAAGAATAGAAAAAGCAGTAGGTTATGGGGAAGAAAAACTATTAAATAATTGTGATGATACAACAAGCTGCTCTACAAAAGAGCATCAAAAAAATAGAAGATCTTATTTTTATATAGTTAAAAAATAACAATTATAACCTATAAAGTATCAAAAACACCTCAATTTTGAGGTGTTTTTTTATATCTCAAATTCAACAATTACAAGAAAATACGTAATTTCGCACATTCAATTAATAAACCGACAAAATGAGTAAGAAGTTTACTGAATACAAAGGATTGGATTTACCAAAAGTAGCAGAAGAAATATTAAACTATTGGGAAGAAAACAACATCTTTGAAAAAAGTATTACTACACGTGAAGGAAACGAACCATTTGTGTTTTTTGAAGGACCACCTTCAGCAAACGGTTTACCAGGAATTCACCACGTAATGGCACGTGCCATTAAAGATATTTTTTGTCGTTATAAAACCCAAAAAGGATACCAAGTTAAGCGTAAAGCAGGTTGGGATACGCATGGGTTACCTGTAGAATTGGGTGTTGAAAAAGAATTAGGAATCACTAAAGAAGACATTGGAACAAAAATTACCGTTGAAGAATACAACGAAGCATGTAAAAAAGCGGTAATGCGTTATACCGATATTTGGAACGACCTAACAGAAAAAATGGGATATTGGGTAGATATGGAAGATCCATACATTACTTATAAACCAAAATATATGGAATCGGTTTGGTGGTTGTTGAAGCAAATCTATGATAAAGATTTACTGTACAAAGGATATACTATTCAACCGTATTCACCAAAAGCAGGAACAGGATTAAGCTCGCATGAGTTAAATCAACCAGGAACGTATCAAGATGTTACAGATACTACAGTAGTAGCTCAGTTTAAAACAATCAAAGAAACGTTACCAGAGTTTTTACAAGTTGAAGGAGATGTACATTTTTTAGCTTGGACAACAACTCCGTGGACACTTCCTTCAAACACAGCATTAACGGTTGGTCCAAAGATTGAGTATGTTTTAGTAAAAACATTCAACCAATACACATTTGAACCAATTCAAGTGGTGTTAGCGAAAAACCTGGTAGGTAAACAATTTGCAGGAAAGAAGTTTAATGAAGTTGAAGATGTAGCTGAATTAGCAAATTATGCAGAGGGAGATAAGCAAATTCCATATGCAGTTGTAAAAGAATTTATAGGAAAAGATTTGGTAGGTATTAAATACGAGCAATTATTACCATATGCTCTACCATACCAAAATCCAGAAAATGCTTTTAGAGTAATTTCAGGAGATTTTGTTACAACAGAAGATGGTACAGGTATCGTACACACAGCACCTACCTTTGGAGCTGATGATGCGTTGGTTGCAAAACAAGCAACTCCAGAAGTGCCACCAATGTTAGTGTTAGACGAAAATGAGAATCCAGTTCCTTTAGTAGATTTACAAGGGAAATTCCGTCCAGAAATGGGAGAATATGCAGGTAAGTATGTAAAAAATGAGTATTACACAGACGGCGAAGCACCAGAAAAATCGGTAGATGTAGAACTAGCGATTCAATTAAAAGAAGAAAATTCTAAGCCTTTAAGGTTGAAAAATATGTGCACAGTTATCCTAACTGTTGGCGTACCGACAAACCAATTTTATACTATCCGTTAGATTCTTGGTTTATCAAGGTAACCGATGTAAAGGATAGAATGTTCGATTTAAACGAAACGATAAACTGGAAACCAAAATCTACTGGAGAAGGACGTTTTGGTAATTGGTTAAAAAATGCCAATGATTGGAACTTATCACGTTCTCGTTTTTGGGGAATCCCTTTACCAATATGGCGTACAGAAGACGGAACAGAGCAAATTTGTATCGGTTCTGTAGAAGAATTGAAATCAGAAATCGCAAAAGCTGTTGAAGCAGGTGTAATGACTGAAGATATTTTTGCTGATTTTGAAGTAGGAAACATGTCTGAAGAGAACTATGATAAAATCGATTTACACAAAAATGTAGTTGATAAAATTACCCTAGTTTCTACATCAGGAAAACCAATGAAGCGCGAAAGCGATTTAATCGATGTTTGGTTCGATTCAGGTTCTATGCCGTATGCACAGTGGCACTATCCGTTTGAAAATAAAGAATTAATCGATACTAAAGAAAGCTACCCAGCGAACTTTATTGCTGAAGGAGTAGATCAAACTCGTGGATGGTTCTATACCTTACACGCAATTGGAACAATGGTGTTCGATTCTGTAGCGTATAAAAATGTAGTGTCTAACGGATTGGTGTTAGATAAGAACGGGCAAAAAATGTCAAAACGTTTAGGAAATGCGGTAGATCCGTTTACTACCTTGGCAGAATTTGGTCCAGATGCTACTCGTTGGTACATGATTTCAAACGCGAATCCTTGGGATAACTTAAAATTTGATATTGCAGGAATTGAAGAGGTAAAGCGTAAATTCTTCGGAACTTTATACAATACCTATTCATTCTTCTCATTATATGCGAATATTGACAACTTTACGTATAGCGAAGCTGAAATTCCAATTAACGAAAGACCAGAGATTGATCGTTGGATTTTATCTGAATTAAATACGTTGGTTGATAAGGTTGATAAATTCTATGCAGATTATGAGCCAACCAAAGCAACCAGAGCAATTTCTGATTTTGTACAAGATCATTTAAGTAATTGGTATGTGCGTTTATGTAGAAGACGTTTCTGGAAAGGAGAATATGCACAAGATAAAATTTCAGCATACCAAACATTGTATACATGTATGTTAACGGTGGCTAAATTAGGATCTCCAGTAGCACCTTTCTTTATGGATCGTTTATATAAAGATTTAGTAAACGCTACAGGTGTAGAGGATTTTGAAAGTGTACACATTGCAGAATTCCCTAAGTATAATGCTGATTTAGTAGATAAATCATTAGAGCGTAAAATGGAAAATGCACAAACGATTTCATCATTAGTTTTATCTCTTAGAGCTAAAGAAAAAATCAAAGTACGTCAACCATTACAAAAAATAATGATTCCAGTATTAGATGCAGTTCAGAAGGAAGAAATTTTAGCAGTTGCAGATTTAATTAAGTCAGAAGTTAACGTTAAAGAGATTGAGTTATTAGACGATGCTTCAGGAATTTTGGTAAAACAAATCAAACCAAACTTCAAGGCTTTAGGTCCGAAATTTGGTAAAGATATGAAGCTGATAGCGAATCAAATACAAGGATTTACACAAGAAGACATCTTCAAAATAGAAAAAGAAGGAGAAATTTCTGTGGAAATTAATAATAAAATGATTACTTTAGAAACCGCAGATGTAGAGATTTCATCAAAAGATATCGAAGGGTGGTTGGTAGCAAATGCAGAAGGGTTAACCGTTGCTTTAGATGTTACGATAAACGACGAATTACGCAAAGAAGGTGTGGCAAGAGAATTGGTAAATAGAATTCAAAACGCACGAAAAGACACAGGTTTAGAAGTAACCGATAAAATAAAATTAACCATTTTACAAGCTGATGATTTAAGAGAATCGGTATTGGCAAATGAAAACTACATTAAAGCAGAAACATTAACAAACGAATTAGTTTTTGTTGATGATTTAAAGAAAGGTACAGAAATTGAGTTTGATACCATTAAAAGTAGAATGTTAATTGAAAAAATATAGCATTATGGATGATGTTAAAATAAGATATTCAGACAGTGATTTACAAGAATTTAAAGAAATCATCTTAAAGAAAATTGAAAAAGCAGAAGAAGATTTAAAATTATTACAAGCTTCTTACAAAAACGGATCTGATAACGGTACCGATGATACTTCTCCGCAATTTAAGTCGTTTGAAGAAGGATCGGATACGATGGCTAAAGAAGCAAACATGCAATTAGCTATTCGTCAAGAGAAATTTATTAGAGATTTAAAGAATGCCTTAGTTCGTATTGAAAATAAAACTTATGGTATTTGTAGAGTTACTGGTAAGTTAATTCAAAAAGAGCGTTTAAAATTAGTGCCTCATGCTACGTTAAGTATTGAAGCAAAACGCAAACAATAAACCGTTGAAAATTTATATAAAGCCTCTTTTAAGAGGCTTTTTTTGTATGAAGAAATATGTGTTCTTATTATTTTTAGTCAGTAATCAACTTCTTTTTTCCCAAGGAAAAGTAGTGCAGAAAAGAAGTATGCTGGTGCATGAACTTGAAGTACTTACTTGCGGATTAGATGATATTGTAGTGGAGAATTCTGAAAATAATCAGTTAGAGGTAACTCTGTTTGATGAAAATCCGCATACACATAATATCCTTTTTAATGAGGGAAATGAGATTTTAAAAGTAAGTTTTAAACTGAATATCTCTCCACATCAAGATGAAGTTTTTAGAAAGTACATAACCAGAAGACTTGAAAGAGCTCGAGTAGTAATAAAAGTTCCAAAAAATAAGCGTATTACAATCCATGGTAAAACTATAGGAGTGACTTCAAAAAGCTATGAGGGAGATTTAGAAGTGTATATTGAAAGAGGAAACATAAAATTGAATACCATTTCAGGAAACTTAAAAGCGCATCTTTTTCAAGGAAATGTATTTGCTGATGCATTTAAAACGGATTTAGATCTAACTACAAATAAAGGAGTAATTCTAGTTAATGATAAAAAGAAAATTTCTCCATTTCTAAACCAAAATTCATCATCATCCAAAATATTTACCGTAAATTCTATTCATGCTAATATTACTGTGAAAAGAAAGGATTAAGCTAAGTTTGATTGAGAAAAACTACCTCTTTCAAACTATATAAAGACGAATATGACGAAAAGTATATGGGGCTTTTTTTCTGTAATATAACTGTAAAAAACATAAGAATAGTTTTCTTATTTTTGTTTCCATTAATTTGAGATAATGTCTAAAAAATACATCGCAATACTTACCGTAGTTTTGGCAATTTTAATTGACCAAATAAGTAAAATATACATCAAAACCCATTTTCAATTAGGAGAAGAAATCATTGTTTTTAACGATTGGTTCAGAATCCATTTTACCGAAAATAACGGTATGGCTTGGGGATTTGAATTCGGTGGTAAAGCAGGAAAATTATTTTTAACATTGTTTAGAATAGTTGCGGTTACCGGTATTGTGTATTGGTTGTGGCAAACCATTAAGAAAAAAACACATACAGCAGTAATTATAGCAATATCACTAATTTTAGCGGGAGCAGTGGGTAATATTATCGATTCTGTTTTTTACGGAGTAATTTTCGATTCGTCATACCACAACGTCGCTACGCTTTTTTCTGATAATCCTTACGGAGAATTATTTCACGGTAAAGTAGTTGATATGTTGTATTTCCCAATTTATCAAGGAGAAAACTTTACATTTTTCAATGCTATTTTTAACGGAGCAGATTCTTGGATAACTATTGGAGTTGCGTTATTGTTCATATTCAATAAGCAAGCATTTCCAAAGGAGGAAGAAGAAAGAAAGAAGGTTTCATAAATCTCACTTTCATTTACTTTTTTTATATTTATAGAAAAAGAAAACTATGCGTTTACTAAAATACCTTGCTGTTTTTGTACTAGGATTTTTAATTGCAAAATTTTGGTATGAAAAGAAGGAGGAAAAGTATGAACAAGAAGAAATTCAAGTTGTTTTAAATGGAATTCAGAACCTGAGTAAATTAGTAGTTTCAGAAGGAAATTTCTCTGAAATGTACAGCTTTTCAGATGCCAAAAAATACTTTTACGGATACCTTACGTTTGAAAAAAAAGCAATGCTTTCTGTGAATGCAAAGGTTGAGGTTGGTTATGACTTATCAAAATTAGAAATTCAGATAGATAGCGTAGGGAAACAAATCATCATCAATAAAATTCCAGAAGAAGAAATTCTCATCTCTCCCGATATTAAATATTTCGATTTACAGCAGAGCCAGTTCAATACATTTTCTAAACAAGAATTGAATAAGCTTAATGCTAAAGCTATTGAAAAGATTCAATCGACAATTACAGTATCTCGATTACAAAAAGACGCTAAAACACGGTTATTTGAAGAATTATCGAAAATTTACCAACTTTCTAAAATTTACAATTGGAAAGTGGTTGATAATACCAATTCAAAGGTGTTTGACTCGTTGTTGTTAAAAGATTAATGAGGTAATTTCTTACTCAACAATCCATAAATAAAAGCACCTAAAAGAGCACCTAAAAGTACAATAATCATTGGTGCTATTCCTTGTCCAATCAAAACAAAAATAGGAGCAGGACATGCACCTGCTAACGCCCAACCCAATCCGAAAAGAGTTCCTCCAATTAAAGTTCTAATAAACCCTTTTTTCTTTTCTTTAATATTGATTTGGTTACCTAAGTAATCTTTAATCTTTCCACTTTTAAAGAAATACATAAACACTGTAGAAATAGCTACGGCAGAACCAATAATTCCGTACATATGAAATGATTGAAATTTGAACATTTCATAAATACGATACCAAGAAACAGCTTCTGATTTTGATAAAATAATTCCGAAAATTATACCAATAACTAAAAATTTCAAATTCTTCATCTTAACCAAATATTAAAGGGAAAAGTACCCAAATCATAATTAAACCACCTATAAAAAAACCAATTACTGCAATTAAAGAAGGTAACTGAAAGCTACTCAATCCTGTAATGGCGTGTCCTGAGGTACAACCATCAGCATAACGCGTTCCGAAACCAATTAAAATTCCGGCAACTAACAAAATGGCAAAACCTTTTAAGTTTAACATGTTTTCTATACTATAAATTTCATTTGGCACATACGTTTTTCCAGCATCAGCAAAACCTAATTCAGCTAATTCGTTAACGGTGGTAGGATTTAAATCAACTCCTGGTGCAGCAGATAAAAAGTTAATTGCAATATATCCTCCAATTAATAAACCAACTAAAAATACAATAGCCCAATCGCGTTCTTTCCAGTCTTTTTTAAAATAATCAGATACTTTGCCAGCACCAGCCATAGTACACATGGTTTCTAAGTTAGTAGATACGCCAAAGTTTTTTCCGAAGTAAAAAAATAAGAAAAGTATCAACGAAATAAGTGGTCCAGATACATACCAAGGCCAAGGTTGTAAGATAAAATCCATTTAACAGAGTTGTTTTATAAAGTGCAAATATAACGGATAATTCTTGTTTTAATGTTTGTATGCTAAGATTACACGATCTATATTTTTCATTAATTTAGAGAGTTTATTTAAAAAGAAGTACTTTTGAACTCTAGAAAGTTTACTTAATTTTAGTATAAGATGGGAATAGATTTTGTGGTTACTTGGGTTGATATGGATGACCCTAAATGGATTAAAGAGTTTTCAAAATTTTCTGATAAAATAGATAATTCTGTTAACGAAAAATCAGAAGCACGTTTTCGTGATCACGGTTTTTTAAAATATTGGTTTAGAGGTGTTGAGAAGTTTGCTCCTTGGGTTAGAAAAATTCATTTTGTAACTAGCGGACAGAAACCTGAATGGTTAGATGAAAATCATCCTAAGATTAATTTAGTAAGTCATTCTGATTTTATTCCAGAGGAATATTTACCAGTTTTTAACTCTAATTTAATTGAGATTTATATGCACAAAATTCCTGATTTGTCAGAGCAATTTGTGTATTTCAACGACGACTTTTTTATCATAAATGATATTCCTGAAACGCGTTTTTTTGAAAATGGATTACCGAAAGATATTGCCACTTTTAGAACCAATACAGGTATTTCTCAATTCGAGAAAATGTTAAAAAATAACATTCGACTTATCAATAAACATTTTGATAAGAAAGAAGTTTTTAAAAGAGATCACGATAAATGGTTTCACCCTTCGTATGGTTCAAGAGCAAGAATAACAAAATTATTAAGGTACTACAATAAATTTGTAACACTTCGTACTCCACACAACGCACAGCCTTTTTTAAAGTCTACTTTTGAAGATGTTTGGAAACACTGTGGAAATGAACTTACAGGAATGTCTACACACAGATTTAGAAGTGATAACGACTACACGCCTGAGTTATTTAAGACTTGGCAGATATGTAAATCTAACTTTATACCGTATAATACGTATCAAGATACTAAGATGTTTTCTTTGGTTATAAAGTCGAAACAAGCAATTAAGGCTGTTAGAGAACAATCGTATAAACTGGTTTGTTTAAACGATAATATACACATAAGAAACTATGATAAAGTAATGCAAGAAATACACGATGCTTTTGAGAGTATCTTGCCTGAAAAATCGAGTTTTGAAAAATAGGAGGTAGTAGAACCTTTTACATTAAAAAAGC